>JBHHZP010000054.1:0-21579 GCA_046758085.1 Acidiferrobacterales bacterium | reverse complement strand
CCTGAGCGGTGTCTATTATGTCCAGACACACGAGGGTGCCGATACGATCGTTTTCATGGATCCACGCATGCAGGCCCACGTGATTACGCCGAGCACGAAGGAGGGCACGCCAGGCGGCACCGGCAAGGCGCGTTTGCGGGTGAAGGACGGCACGTTGGTCATTTTTCCATCCTGGTTAGCGCACGGTGTTGAAGCAAATATGAGCGACGAGGAACGTATAAGCATCAGTTTCAATATTATCTTTTCCTCATTCAGCGAGAAAATCGCGAAGCCGAAATGGAAAGGCGATGTAAGTGTCAAATAACAGCCGACGGCGGTGGCTAAGTCGATGCAATGAGCTGGTCGCCGGTGCTCGCCACGGCAGATCCACGACGCCCGCTATAGTGCCTCGCGGGCAGTCGAGGCGACACAAGAAGGCCCGCGGGACCCCCGAAGTTTCTATCCTACGTTCCCCGCGATGAGTCGAAGTGGGCTCGCTTACACTGTTTGCGGGGAGCATGGATGTTCGGCCAGGGCGATTGTGGCCAACTAACCTCTGGCAGCCAACCGTGGTTTATATTCGCGCCGTATTACCGACGTCAAGGTATTTGTAAGTGACGGTGTAGAAATTTAGGAAGTGCAAGCCCCGAGATGTCAGTCTGCAGGGTGCCTTCATCAAGGGGAAAAGATTTGCTCTTAAGAAAAGTGCCAATTCGGATTTAGTGCTGAGGATTCTCCGTGGACAAAAACCACGGCCTACCGCGGGCTGGGCCGGCGAAGCTCGTACGCGCCGAGAGCGGTGGGGCAGCGCTTGGGTACGGTGATCTTGATAAGCACGTCTACAAGATTCTGCTCGACAGTGTAAATCCGGATTAATACCGGCCCCGTACGACGGTGCTAGAGCTCGCCGGTGGTGGGGCAAGAATCACGGCACCACGAGCAGACACACTGTTGTTCACCGCCTCCAGGGAGCGGCCTCACGTCTCTGTGAGCCGACCCGCTTGAATTGGAAGGTGCGAGCACGATGGCCCATGCGCGGAACATAAGAGACAGGATTGCACTTTGGTGGTCGACCGTGCAGCTGCTCGTATTCTTGCAGAAGCTCGTGCTGGCGGACCACAGGATTAGGCGTTACCTCACAGCGGTAATGGGTCGCTTGTTCGGTGTACGGTCCATGGTGCCCCTTGCAGTGGTCTTTTAGGCGCGCACGTATGGTCGTGGTACTGAGACCGCCCTCGGCGCGCCCGATGTAAATCAGGCGATCGCCTTGGTATAGGGCGTAAACACCCGGTTCGTCAGGCGCCTTGTCGATGTCTCCCCGTGAAAATGCCTGTAGATCACTTTTGATCGACATGATTCCCTCTCCTTGGGTGAGGCGCAGGGCATAGATTCTAAATGTGTTACAGTCCCCTTGATATTCCGCTCGTCGGATAAATCGATACGCTGAGCCCCCGGTGCCCCGCATAGCGGCGCCTCGATGGGGGCTGTAGGGATTCCTCGATTCCTTGTCGCTAATCTGCGGCCATCCGGCAGAATTCGCGGCTCATAGCGGGGTGGTTCAAGGCAGGGGAGCGAGCGTTACGGGCACGCATTCCAATGCGGTTGCTCGCTTGTGACAGATTGACTTGAAGCCTGGAAAGACGGTAGCAAAAATGTCTGAAATATTGGCTCCCCGGGACGGACTCGAACCGCCGACAAGGTGGTTAACAGCCACCCGCTCTACCGACTGAGCTACCGGGGAATGGTCGAAATTGGCAGGCATTATAGCATGTTACGCGTGCATCCATCCCGGGGACCTTCAAGGCGCTCGGCGTGTGAAGCGGACCACTGGACTGCCTACCCGCCGATTTCTTGTTCCAGATCAATGAAAACTAGGCGAGAATATGCTTCCGTGACTCGCTAGTTTTGAGGGCATTTACCTTAGTCTTCTTGCACTATGACGACGGACTCAATAATCCCCCGATAAACAGGACGCGATGGATTTTTTCGAGCTCTTGGCTGTCGCAAAATGGTTGCTGGAACGCCGGAGGCACATCTCCTACCGAACCCTCAAGCGGGAGCTCCGGCTCGACGACGAGACGCTCGAGAATCTCCGGCACGAACTGATCGTAGGCACGCGGCTCGCTGCCGACGATGACGGCAAAGCACTGGTCTGGACAGGCGGCGCCGACCTGCCAAAAACCCTGAAGACCGCACATTCCGACACCCTGTCAGCATCCGCTTCATCGTCCACCGCCTTCGACAAATCCGTCACCCCAGCGGGCAAGCTCCGGCCCGTTGCACACTCTGAGTCCCTCAACGATGTTCCCGCGGAAACGCTATCGCCGCCTGCGCCGAGCCCGGTAGCGGAGCGTCGCCAACTGACCGTGATGTTTTGCGATCTGGTAGGTTCGACGGCGCTATCCGCGAAGCTCGACCCGGAGGACCTGCGGGAGGTGATCACGTCGTTCCAAGACGAGTGCCGAGAGGCCATCGAGCGATATGCGGGATTCATTGCTCGTTACATGGGCGATGGAATGCTCGTGTACTTCGGATATCCGCAGGCACATGAAGACGACGCCGAGCGAGCGGTAAGGGCGGGACTGGACATCGTGCGGTCGATAGTGGAGCTCAACACCGAGTTTGGTAGGCGCCACGAAGTCGTGTTGGCAGTCCGAGTCGGCGTTGCAACAGGTCCGGTCGTCGTGGGCGACATCGTTGGCGAAGGGGCCGCTGAGGAGGCGGCGGTAGTCGGGGAAACGCCGAACCTGGCGGCGCGTCTGCAAGGGCTGGCTGAACCCAATCAAGTCGTTGTGAGTGTGGTGACGCATCAACTCCTTGGTGCGTCGTTCGACTGTGACGACTTGGGCTCGCACGAGCTCAAAGGGCTCGCGCAGTCTGTTCAAGTGTGGCAGGTGGTCTCGGAACGCGACATCGACAGCCGCTTCGAAGCAAAACGCGCCGGAGGTGGTTTACCACTCGTCGGCAGGCAGGAGGAACTGGGCCTGTTGGCGCGCTACTGGGAGGCCAGCCAGGGGGGGCATGGACAGGTGGTGTTCATCCAGGGCGAGGCAGGCATCGGCAAGTCTCGCCTGCTCGAAGCCCTACGTGACCAAATTGTCGGAGCGGACTACACCTGGGTAGCGATTCGTTGCTCGCCCTATCACGCGAACAGCACGCTCTATCCCGTCATCGAGCATCTGAAGCGGGCGTTTGGCTGGAAGCCCGAGGACGACAACGATGCCAAGCTCGATAAGTTGGAGGCGGCTCTGAACGAGGAAAGTCTCCGGCTCGAGGAAGTGGTCCCGCTGTATGCCGAGCTGCTTTCCTTGGCGTTACCGGAGGGGCGCTACGCGTCGTTGGATCTCAACCCAAAGCAGAAACGCGAGCAGAGCCTCGACGCACTCGTAGCCAGGTTAACCGAAGAAGCGGAACGACGGCCCGTGCTTCTGGTGTGGGAGGACGTGCATTGGGCAGATCCAACGACACTGGAGCTGCTGGGCATCTACCTCGATCAATCACCTACTGTGCCGATGCTCAATGTGCTCACGTATCGCCCGGAGTTTTCTCCCCCCTGGTCAATGCGATCGCACATGACTCCGATTACGCTGAACCGTCTCGAGCGACCGGAGGTGGAAGCATTGATACGCCATCAAGCCGGCGGCAAGGCGGTGCCTCAAATCGTGCTCGAGCACATTGTCGAGAAGGGTGATGGCGTGCCGCTCTTCGTGGAGGAGCTGACGAAGACGATCCTGAAGTCAGAGAACCTGGCAGAGCATGGGAACGAGTATGTGCTGAAGGGCTCGCTCGCGGAGATGCAGATCCCGAGTACCTTGCAGGATTCGCTGATGGCCCGATTGGACCGGGCACCGACGATGCGTGAAGTGGCGCAGGTGGGGGCAGTGCTTGGACGTGAATTCGCATATGAGATTCTGAACGCAATTGTGGGGCTCGAGGAGCCGCAGCTCAAGAGCGGGCTCAAGCAGCTGGTCGAGAACGAGCTCCTCTATCAACGAGGTCGTCCTCCGCGATCGAAATACATCTTCAAGCACGCGCTTATCCAGGATGCCGCCTATCAGTCATTGCTGAAGCGCACCCGGCAGCAGTACCACCTGCAGGTAGGGCAGCTCTTGGAAGCGCGGTTCCCGGAGATGGTGGAAGCTCATCCGGAACTGCTGGCCCATCACTATACTGAGGGAGGCGCCGCAAAGGAGGCGATCACTGCGTCGCATACAGCCGGCGAGCTTGCAAGTTCTCGCGGCGCGAACCAGGAAGCAGTCACACATTTGAGCAACGGGCTATCCGTGGCGAACGATCTCCCGGATGATCGGGAACGTGCTCGGTACGAGCTCAAGCTGCAGATTTCCTTGGGCGGAGTGTACCTCCAGATGAAGGGGCATAGCGCGTCCGAAGTGGAGGTTGCGTTCGCTCGGGCGCGCGAGCTCTGCGAGCAGCTTGGTGACGCACCGGAGCTCGTGCCGACACTGTTTGGTCTTTGGCGCACATACGTTGTTCAGATGGAAGGGATTGAAAAGCACAAGGAAGTTGCCGCGCAGTTGCTACGGCACGCCAAGGACGAAATAGATCCGGTTCCCCATGTCGTCGCTCACTACGCGGCGGGGTTCACGAGCCTTGTCATGGCCGAGTTTTCAGCGGCCGGTGATCATCTGCGGGAAGGAACAAGGCGTTATGCTTTGGACGATCGTGACATCGCCGAAGTCTATCGTTTCGGGCAGGATCCCGGTGTTGCCTGCCGCTGTTACCTGGCTATGACAGATTGGGTGCTCGGCTATCCGGACAGAGCGCGCGAGCACGCGCGGGACGGCTTGGCGCTCGCCGAAGGACTCGACGATCCATTTAGCCTCGCGTACGCGCTTGCTTTCGCCTCGTGGGTCGACCAGTTCCAGGACAACCGCAAGGGTATCTTGGAGAAGGCGAAAAAGGCGATTCGACTCGCGACGGAGAAAGGATTCCCGTACTGGCTGAGCATTGGAAAGGTCTTGGAAGGATGGGTGGAGGCGGCTACGAACCCGGTGCATGCGACGATCCAAAGCCTCCGGGATCGCGTCGCAGACCACCGCGCCCTCGGCACGAACTTGTTCATGCCGTCTTTTCTAGCCTTGGTGGGAGACGTGGCGCTGAGGGCAAGGCAGACCGATGTATGCGGGGCTATCTTGGATGAGGCCGAGGCGTTCTTGGAACGCACAGGTGAGCGATGGTGGGAAACCGAGATCCACCGACTGCAAGGAGAGCTTCTGCTGGCACGGAACGGCGACTACGCCGAAGCCGAAAGTCGGTTTGAAAAAGCGCTCGCGTTCGCTCGAGAGAGAAACGCAAAGTCCTTCGAACTTCGGGCGGCAATGAGCCTTGCCCGCCTATGGCAACGACAAGGCAAGCGAAACGAGGGCCGTGAGTTGCTGGCTCCAATTTACGTTTGGTTTACCGAGGGCTTCGACACATCGGACCTCCAAGCAGCACGTTTGCTTCTCGGCGAGCCCGAGGCATCAGACACGGAAGTAACCGGGTAGGGGAGAGGGTGGTACAAACGGGGATATCGAATATCGAAAAGCCGTACTAAATGATGCGCTTAGTCACAGGCAGGCAGGGAAGGTTACCGCGCTGAACGCAGTTGAAGACTGTTGCTGAGAGGTGCGACCGGATTTGTGTCCAAGCCACTTTGGAAGTCGCACAAAAACAGCTAATTCAGATAGGGTTTGAAAGATAGCGATCGATGCAAGTGGTTGGTACTTATCAATTCACGAAAACTGGCTGTCGCTTATCAGCCACCCGCTCTACCGACTGAACTACCGGGGAATCACTGGGATCAACGAAAATTATAACACGATTGATTATAACTCGGGCTAACGCGGCGGGACTAGGGGCAAACCAGCGGCGCTCCTGAGGACTTTTTATCAGACACTCGAGTGCGCCCGGTCTGAATCAGAATCACGGCTTTCGCTGTCGCCGACCCTTCCACTCCGCAGAACGTGAACGTACCGTTCTGCTTGGTTGAGCCCGTAGGCCGGTAACTGACATATTTCCCGGCCCCCGGCCCCCAGGCCCCGAAGCTGAGCGTGGCGCCTCCTGCCAAGGCGTGCTCGAACTTTATTATTGTTTCCCCATCATCCCGTTGCGCGTTGTCGTTGTCGTCGGTGAACACAATCCAGCCTTCGTGCCATGCCGAGTCGGCCGTGCAGCTGTTACTGGAACGGCTCTTGCATACGGTTACGATGCGTGCCCGCTTGATGGCTTCGCTGCGCGCCAGGCTGAGATCGGCGACCAGTGTGTTGACCTGTGATGTCATCTGTGTGCTGTGCAGGATCCGCGTAAAGCCCACCGCGCTGACGGCCACGACGCTGATGATGGTAAGAGTAATCAGCGCCTCGTGGAGGGTGAAACCCCGCTCGGGCACGAAGCGCTGGGCCCTGAGCAAAGGCTCGCACCCGACATGGCCCGGCAACGCAGACAACGTCAGGGTTTCCGCATGACAAAACGCGCATTGGCAGCGCGATCCCAGTGGAGTGCTCAATACTCTCGACCCCCGGATGTTATCGTTGGGAAGGGGATGCCGTGAGTCTGACTTCGTTACTTATGGATATCTTGTCGTAGTTCTAAGCGGCCACATGGCTGGGCAACCGCGTTATTATGCCATCGCGGGCACACCCGGCAAACCGAGCTGGCGAAGGTCAGCAAAGTACTGTTTTGTTGAGCAAAACTTTCAAGCGACTGGCCAGTACCAGCACCTCGCCCAAGGCTATCGCCTTCCGAGCAAGCGCTCGAGGCGATCGAGGGCGCTATCCAGAATATCTTTTCCGGTAGCAAACGAGAGACGCAGGTAACCTTGCGCCCCGAAGGCCGACCCCGGGACCAGGGCAACCCCGGCTTCATTGAGGATGTATTCGGCCATTTCGATATCGTTGGTGACGCCGGCTTGATCCACAATCGCCTCGCGCACGTCGAGAAAAGCATAGAATGCGCCCTGGGCCCGCAGACATTTAATCCCGCGTATCTCGTTCAGACGTGTAACCACAAGCTCGTGTCTTTGCGTGAACGCCTCCAGCATCGGCCTGATGCAGTGCTGCTTAGCGCTAAGCGCGGCCTCGGCCGCCACCTGCGAAATCGATGTCGGGTTGGACGTGCTCTGTGACTGAATCTTGCGCATGGCGGCGATGAGTGTCTGCGGGCCGGCGGCATAGCCGATACGCCACCCGGTCATGGCGTAGGCCTTGGATACACCATTGACAACGATCGTACGCGCCAGCAGGTCAGAGCACGCATTGGCGATGTTGCAAAAGGGTTCATCCGACCACAGGATATGCTCGTAGATATCATCGGTCGCGATGAGCACGTCAGGGTGATTGCGCAGGACTTCGCCTAATGCGCGCAGCTCCGCGCGGCTGTATACGGCACCACTTGGGTTCGATGGACTGTTGATAATCAGCAGCCGTGTGTTGGGCGTGATCGCCTGGTCCAACTGCTCGGGTGTGATCGTGAACGATTGCTCGCCTCCCGCGGGTACGAACACGGGCGTGGCGTCTGCGAGCAATACGATATCGGGATAAGAGACCCAGTACGGAGCGGGGATTATAACCTCGTCGCCGGCAGCCAGCAGCGCTTGTGCCAGGTTAAAGAGGCTTTGTTTGCCTCCGGCCGACACGAGTATCTGATCGGTTTCAAACACGAGGTTGTTTTCGCGTTTGAATTTCTCAACAATGGCTTGCTTCAGGCTCGGGATGCCATCGACGGCGGTATACTTGGTAAATCCTCGCTGTACCGCGTGTATGGCCGCCCGCTTGATATGATCCGGGGTGTCGAAATCGGGTTCGCCTGCCCCCAGTCCGATGACGTCCTTGCCCGCGCGTTGCAACTCGGCCGCGCGCTGGCTGACGGCGATTGTGGGGGAGGGTTTGATACGTTTGACGCGATGCGATAGCTGGATTGTTGTCAAGATTTTGCCTTTAGTAGAATGGAACTCAATGTACGATAATATACCTGCACTGTTATTCTACTGGTAGCGTATGTCCCACCAGTTTCGACTCGAAAGCCCGTTCAACCCGGCCGGAGATCAGCCCGAGGCGATCGATGCCCTCGTTACAGGATTGAGTAACGGTGAGGCCTACCAGACTTTGCTGGGCGTCACGGGCTCCGGCAAAACTTATGTCATCGCCAATGTGATCCAGCGTGTGCAGCGCGCCACACTGGTACTGGCACCCAACAAGACGCTGGCGGCACAGCTGTACTCCGAAATGCGCGACTTTTTTCCGCACAACGCGGTGGAATACTTCGTCTCTTATTATGACTACTATCAGCCCGAGGCCTATGTGCCATCTACCGACACATACATAGAGAAAGACGCCTCTATCAACGAACACATTGAACAGATGCGCCTGTCGGCAACCAAGGCACTGCTGGAGCGCGAGGATACGATCATCGTTGCCACCGTCTCAGCCATCTACGGACTGGGTGACCCGGCGGCTTACCACGGCATGATTCTGCATCTGCGTCGCGGCGCGCTTACCGACCAGCGCGCTATCCTGCGCCGGCTGGCGGAGTTGCAGTATACGCGCAACGACCTCGAGCTTCGCCGCGGCACCTTCCGCGTCCGCGGCGACGTGATCGACATATTCCCGGCCGAATCTGAGCGCCTGGCGATTCGCGTGGAACTGTTCGGCGATGAGATCGAGGGCCTGGCCGAGTTTGATCCGCTCACGGGCGAAGTGACGACGCCGCTCACGCGCACCACGATCTACCCGAAGACTCATTACGTGACCCCGCGCGAGACGTTGCTCAATGCGGTTGGACAGATCAAGGACGAGTTGAGAAAAAGGCTCGAACAGCTACGTCGGCAGGACAAGCGGGTTGAAGCGCAGCGGCTCGAAACGCGCACACGCTTCGATCTGGAGATGATTCAGGAAGTAGGCTATTGCGCGGGAATCGAAAACTACTCGCGCTATCTCTCCAGGCGGGCCGGAGGCGAACCGCCACCGACGTTGATGGACTACCTGCCTGCCGACGCATTGCTGGTCATTGACGAGAGCCATGTTACGGTACCGCAGCTGGGTGGCATGTACCGGGGTGATCGCTCGCGCAAGGAAACCCTGGTCGAGTATGGTTTCCGGCTGCCGTCGGCGTTGGACAATCGGCCATTACGCTTCGACGAGTTCGAGCACCTCATGCCGCAAACCATCTTTGTATCGGCAACGCCTGGTCCGTACGAGCTGGAACAAACCGGGAACGTGATCGACCTGGTGGTGCGGCCGACCGGTTTGGTCGATCCGCAAGTGGAGGTGCGGCCGGTTACCACACAGGTCGATGATCTTTTGTCCGAGATTGGCGAGCGCGTGGAGCGCGGTGATCGGGTGCTGGTGACGACGTTAACCAAGCGTATGGCCGAGGACCTTACCGACTATCTGGGGGAACACAGCGTGCGTGTGCGCTACCTGCATTCCGATATCGACACAGTCGAGCGCGTGGAGATCATACGGGATCTGCGGGCCGGGGTGTTCGATGTACTGGTCGGGATCAACCTTTTGCGTGAAGGCCTCGATCTGCCAGAGGTCTCGCTGGTGGCGATCCTTGATGCGGACAAGGAAGGCTTTCTGCGTTCGACTCGTTCCTTGATTCAGACCGTTGGACGCACGGCGCGGAATCTGCACGGCAAGGCTATTCTTTACGCCGAACGGATCACGAATTCCATGCATGCGGCGATTGAGGAAACCGAGCGGCGCCGGCGGAAGCAGATCGCGTACAACAAGACCCACGGCATTCGGCCAAGGGGTATCGTCAAGGCGGTCAAGGAAATCATCGACGGGGTGCAGCCGCGGACCTATGAATCGCGCTCACACCGGCCGGCGGTAGCCACGCCGGTGGCGGCGGAAGAGGCGGCGAAGTATGAAACCATGCCAGCAGCCGCGCTTGGGCGCGTGCTCGGCAAGCTTGAAAAGCAGATGTACGAGCACGCCAGGAACCTCGAGTTCGAAGAAGCGGCACAGCTGCGCGACAAGATCCGGGCGATCCGCGAGCGGCAATTTCGCGTCGTGGCGGGCGCTGGCTCCTAAGTCCGGCCCCGCGATGCCCCAACACCTGCGGCGGGCGCTTGCCTGAAACGGGCCACCGTTTCTCGGCAGTGGCCGCGCTTCCATAAGCGACCAGGGAGTTGGGCGGTGAGGGTATCACTGTCTGGTGGGCTCGCTGGTGGGCGGGCGCCTATCGAGGGTGGCCAGGAGACTGCCTATTCTTGCTTGAGGTAGCTGCAACAATGCCGGCGGTTGGCAGCTAAATATAAAGGGTTGACAAGGCAGATATTTGGGAATAATATCCCAAATATTAGAAACGCGAGGGCTATGGGCCCATAGACACCCTTGCAATGCTGAGCCGAACCGAAGTATGAATGCCGTGCGGCTAACCAGTCAGTACGATGAGCGGCGGGTCTCGAGTAGGTTCGCCGTGACCGCAGCGGAATGCCCGAGCTTTGGAGGTTGCGAGCGCAGGCAAGCACGAACCTGCCATCGCGCTGCTCCCGGCCTACGAATCATCACCCACCGCTCGTGTCAATTGGCTTGCCCGATGTCAGCGCCTTGCAGACAGGCGCGCCCTGCGAGGATATCGCCATGAGTATTTTCCGCAAAGATTGCCCGCAATGTTCCGCTACCCTACCGGTTGCGGCCAAGGAATGCGGCTGTGGCTACACCTTCGCGTCAGATGTGAAACGCGAGTCCCAGCCCAGCTTGGCTGAAATCGCGCACCAGGAACGCCTGTACGAAGAATATCTGCGCGTTCGCGCCGAGCATGCCCTGCAAGCGGCTCGCGTGGCCGCCGATGCCGCCGCCTTGGACCCCACGGACAACCTCAAGGCGGTGCAAGCGACCCTGGGGAAACGCGCCGCAGAAACGGCCCAGGCCGCGCTTGCGGCGCAGGCGGTACGGGCATCCCAGTTCAATCAGCTGGCACGTTCACGCGCCCACGGCTGGCAGACGCTCCCTGAGGGGCCGGAACAGGTGGGCAAGCGCTAGCGTGGGGCGCGCAGAAACGGCTGCTGGCGTCGACCCATCGGGCAGGTTGTGCCATCCGAGGGGTTGATTCTTAGGTGCTTTGGGAATAAATTCCCACTCATGATCGAACCTGTCACAAACTCTAGCCCGCTACCGGCGCAGGAACATCGGCGAATTCTGGCTGCCGGCCTGCGCAGGTTGTTGCGTCCGCTGGTGCGCACCTTGCTGCGCAGCGGTATCCCGTTCGGACTGTTTGCCGATATCGCCAAGCAAATCTATGTCGAGATCGCCACCGATGCGTTTCAGATTCCCGGCCGCAAGCAAACGGTCTCACGAGTAGCGGTCATTACCGGGCTGACGCGCAAGGAAGTCGCCCGCATCCAGGAACTGTCGCGCGCCGACGCTTCAGATGTCGCCGAGCGCTACAACCGCGCAGCCCGGGTGATCGGCGGTTGGGTGCGCGATTCGCGCTTTGTCGATAATCACGGCGAGCCGCTGCCACTGCCGATTGACGGGGACGGCCCGACCTTTAGCGCGCTGGTCAGGGAATTCAGCGGTGATGTGCCGCCGCGCTCGATCCTCGACGAGCTGGTTCACGCTGGAGCGGTCGAGGCATTGGCGGATGGGCGCATTCAACTGGTCACCCGGGCTTATATTCCCCGTGACAGCAAGGCGGACAAGCTCGGTATCCTGGGTACGGATACAGCGCACCTGATCGCCACCATCACGCACAACGTCTATGAAGCGGATTCGGAACCACGATTTCAGCGCACGGCATCCTACGACAACTTGCCTGTCGAGGCGCTGCCGGAGTTGCGGGCAATGAGTGCTAAAGACGCGCAAGCGCTGCTGGAAAAAATCGACGGATGGATGGCGGCGCACGACCGCGACACGAGCCCAGACATCCAAGGCTCAGGCCGCAAGTGCGCGGGCATCGGCATTTACTACTTCGAAGAGGATTTTGAGGAGGATGGGCAGTCATGATGAGGCGGGTTTTCCGAAGATTGGCCTTCACGACCTTGGCAGGAATCATGACTGTGTCCTGCGGTGGCGATGGTGGTGGCAGTGGTGAGCTCGCCAGCGGCGGCATCGGTGGCACCGGAATCAGTTCCGGGGCGATCACCGGCTTCGGCAGTATCTTCGTCAATGGCGTGGAGTTCGATACCTCGGGCGCATCGATTACGCTGGGTGGCATTTCGGTGTCCGAGAGCGATCTTAAGCTCGGGATGGTGGTCGAAGTCCAAGGCATGATCAGTGGCGCCAGTGGCACGGCGATCACCGTTGCCGCCGAGGACGTGGTCAAAGGCCCCGTAGACAGTGTTGCGGCCGATGGGCTGAGCCTGGTGGCCTTGGGACAGACCATCCTGGTGGATAACACAACCATCATCGACAACAACATCCCCGGCCAGGACATCCGAAACTTGAACCCGGGCGTGGATTTGATCGAGGTCCACGGGTTGGTGAAGGACAACGGCGTGATTGGTGCGACACGCATCGAGCTAAAAGGTCCGTTGGTGGAATTCCGCATCAAGGGTTTCGTCGAGAATACCGACACCGGGGCGCAGACGTTCACAATCGGGGCGCTGACCGTGGATTACAGCGCCGCGGATACCGGTGATCTTGCCGGTGGCAACCCCGTAAACGAGCAACTGGTCGAGGTTAAAGGCCAAAACACCCTTGGTTCCGGCGGCGAATTGCTGGCCACCAAGGTCGAACCCGAGGGGTTGGCAGTTGCGGTCGCCGACCGGGCGGAAGTGGAAGGCTTCGTTACTATTACTACTGCGACCCCCGCCTTCGACTTCGTCGTGGGTAACCAGCCAGTGCTGACGACTGGGTCCACGATCTTCGCTGGCGGCCTGCAGAGCGAGATCGTCGTGGGGCTGAAGGTCGAGGTCGAGGGCACGCTCGCCGGCGGTATTCTGACGGCGACAAAGGTCTCTTTCCGCGACAACGTCAAGCTCAAGTCTGACGTCGAAACAGTAGACGCCAGTACCGGTACCTTGACATTGAAAGGGTTGCCCGGCATTACGGTGACGGTTGATAGCCAGACAGAGTTCAGGAATGTAAGCGGCCTGGGCGGCCCGGGTGGTATCGTTCCCACCGATCACGTACGTGTGCGTGGCCGTGTCGCGGGCACCAGTACGGTGATCGCATCGGAGCTCCAGTTGCGTAGCCCCGACACCGATGTCGACCTGCAGGGGCCAGTCGAGACCTTTTCGCTGCCACCGAGCGACAGCGTGACCATCCTTGGTGTGGCCGTGGACACCACCGGTATCGCTAACAATAATTTCGAAGGACTCGACGGCATGTCGATTGGCCGCACGGCCTTCTTCGCGGCGGTCGCGGCGGCCCCCCCTGCGCGTTTGGTCAAGGCCAAGGGGAGCCTGGGCGTCGGCGGCACCGTTGCCTGGGATGAGATCGAGCTCGAGGATTGAATTAATGGGCGCTGCCCGGTGATTTAACGGCGACCCTCGGGGTCGCCGTTTTTCGTAGGGCCCGGCGATCGCGCCCAGCACCCGGGTGGTGGTGGATAGGCTTCAACGCAGAATGCCTTCAGACGACTGTATCCGCAATCCTTCATACATACATAGAGATAGGGCACCTTGGGCATCCTTACCGGAGGCCGCCGAAAAGCCGGCGGACAGCTTGTTGGTCATCACAGGGTTGTGGTATTTTCCCCTCCCTGTCTACAGGCGCGTAGCTCAGTGGTAGAGCACTACCTCGACACGGTAGGGGTCGGTGGTTCAATCCCACTCGCGCCTACCAGATACACCACCGGGTACCGAGGCGCGGACATACTGGCACAAAGATGAATCTAGCAACCCCTTTATGCGGCCACTCGTAGCGGTCGCCACTGATATTAGGGTCTGAGATGCCAGACATTACCCTGCCGGACGGCAGTCGCCGACAGTACCCCCAGCCTGTTACCGTTGCCGAGGTGGCGGCTGATATCGGCGCGGGCCTGGCGCGTGCAGCGCTCGCGGGCAAGCTCGATGGTATGCTCGTGGATACCTCCTACCGCATGGAGGCGGACGGCGCGCTCGCGATTATCACGGATAAGGACCCCGAAGGCCTCGAGATCATCCGTCACTCGACGGCCCATTTGCTGGCACAAGCGGTCAAGACATTATTTCCTGACGCGCAAGTCACCATTGGACCGGTGATCGAGGATGGGTTCTATTACGACTTTGCCTACAAGCGCCCGTTCACGGACGAGGATCTGGCGCTCATCGAGCAGGAGATGCACAAGCTTGCCAAGCGTGACGATGCGGTGAGCCGATCGGTCATACCGCGTGATGAAGCGATCAAGTTTTTTCGCGAGATGGGCGAGGAGTACAAGGCGCAGATTATCGAAGAGATCCCGGCACATGAACCGATTTCGCTGTATCGACAGGGCGATTTCGTCGATCTATGCCGTGGCCCGCACGTTCCGAGCACGGGCAAGCTCAAGGCATTCAAGCTGACCAAGGTCGCAGGCGCCTACTGGCGCGGGGATTCACGCAACGAGATGCTGCAACGCATTTACGGCACGGCGTGGTCGACCAAGGACGCCCTTAATGCGTACCTGCACCGCCTGGAGGAGGCGGAGAAGCGCGATCACCGCAAGATCGGCCGGCAACTCGACCTGTTTCATACGCAAGAAGAAGCGCCGGGAATGGTTTTCTGGCACGACCACGGCTGGCGTATCTACCAACAAGTGGTGGGTTACATCCGCGAGCAGCTCAGGGATCACGGCTACCAGGAGGTGCATACCCCCCAGGTTCTTGATCGTTCGCTCTGGGAGCGCTCGGGACATTGGGAAAAGTTCAGTGACTTGATGTTCACAACCGAATCCGAGAAACACGAGTACGCAATCAAGCCCATGAACTGCCCGGGCCATGTGCAGATCTTCAACCAGGGTCTCAAGAGCTATCGCGACCTGCCGCTGCGCATGGCCGAGTTCGGCTCATGCCATCGTAATGAGCCCTCCGGGACATTGCATGGGATCATGCGGGTGCGACACTTCACCCAGGACGACGCACATATCTTTTGTACCGAAAACCAGATCCAGGGCGAGGTGTCGGCCTTTATCGATCTGCTGTTTATGGTATATGCAGATTTCGGGTTTCGTGACATCATCGTCAATCTGTCCACCCGCCCCGAGAAGCGCGTGGGCTCGGACGAGAGCTGGGACAAGGCAGAGCGCGCGCTCGAGTGTGCCCTCAATGCCAAGGGGCTTCCGTGGGAGATGGAGCCCGGGGAAGGGGCATTTTATGGGCCCAAGGTGGATTTCTCGCTTCGCGACAGCCTCGATCGTGTATGGCAATGCGGCACGGTGCAGGTTGACTTCTCGATGCCCGGGCGGCTCGGGGCGCACTACATTGCCGAGGACGGGAGTAAGCAGGACCCGGTCATGCTCCACCGGGCCATCCTCGGCTCCCTGGAGCGGTTTATCGGTATCCTGCTCGAGGAGTACGCTGGCGCCTTGCCTGCCTGGCTAGCGCCGGTACAGGCGGTCGTGTTGACCATTACCGACAAGCAGGCGGCGTATGCCCGAGATGTCGACAATATCCTGAAAAAACACGGTTTTCGTATCGAGTGTGACTTGAGAAACGAGAAAATCGGCTTTAAAATTCGGCAACATACGCTACAACGCGTCCCATACCTCCTGGTGACCGGAAAACGGGAGGTGGAAGAAGGAACGGTAGCCGTGCGCACGCGCGAGGGTGAGGACTTGGGGCCGATGCCCGTTGAGGCATTTGCTGAAAAACTCACTCGGGACATCGCGAGCCGCGGCGTTAATATTTTGGAGGACTGAAACTATCGCGACAAAGAAAAAGGAGACACGCCTTAACGCGCAGATCACGGCGCCGGAGGTGAGATTGATTGGCGTGGAGGGAGAGCAATTAGGCGTGGTGCCGCTGGCGCAGGCACTTGAGAAGGCGGAGGAGGCAGGCATAGATCTGGTGGAGATTTCACCCAATGCCGTGCCGCCGGTATGCCGCATAATGGATTACGGGAAGTATCAGTATCAGACGAGTAAGCGCAGGCAAGCGGCAAAGAAGAAACAAAAACAGATCCAGGTCAAAGAGATCAAGTTTCGCCCGGGTACCGATGTTGGAGACTATCAGGTCAAGCTACGAAATCTGATACGGTTTTTGAAAAACGGCGACAAAGCCAAAGTTACGTTGCGCTTTCGCGGACGTGAGATGCGGCACCAGGAGCTCGGGCTGGATCTGTTAAAACGCGTAGAAAAAGATTTGCAAGAATATGGAACCGTAGAGCAGCGCCCAACTATGGAACGTCGCCAGATGGTGATGGTAATCAACCCCAAGGTCGGTCGTGGCTAAAACTGCAATCTGAGGGGCGGCCCCGCGATGCTGCGAGAGTGCCCGAACAAGGAGTACGAGACGTTGCCAAAGCTTAAGACAAATCGTGGTGCGGCCAAGCGCTTCAAGCGGACGGCGAGCGGCGGATTCAAACGCCGGCACTCGCACCTGCGCCACATCCTGACAAAGAAAAGCCGCAAGCGTAAACGCCACCTTGGAGACAGCGCCCTGATTCACCGGGCCGATCTCAGTCTGGTGAAGCGCATGCTGCCATACGCCTAAGCGAAGGGGACCGCGATGCCGAGGGTAACACGGGGAGTAACCGCGAGGGCGAGACACAAAAAGGTGCTTGCGCGTGCCAAGGGCTACTATGGGGCGCGACGGAAGGTGTTTCGTGTCGCCAACCAGGCGGTAATGCGGGCAGAGCAATACGCTTACCGCGACCGGCGTCAGCGCAAGCGGGATTTCCGCGCACTGTGGATCGTGCGCATCAACGCTGCGGCACGTCAAAACGGCTTGAGCTACAGTCGTCTCATGAACGGTCTGAAGAGGGCTGCTATCGACGTCGACCGTAAGGTGCTGGCCGATATAGCAGTACACGATCGGGAGGCGTTTGCGGTATTGGCTGACAAGGCCAGACAAGGTCTTTCCCTGTAGCACAAATCGAAAAGGGTAGCAAAAAGGGTTGCTCGTTAAGGAAGGGAAAGGCTGTCCGGGCCTTTCCCTTTTTGTTGTCGGTGGGGACGTGGGCGAGCGCAAGCCAACGTCATGCACAGGCTTAAACCCGTATGAAGACGACCGAACCCGTAGTTTCTGCACATGCGTGTACATGTCGAGTGGCGGGATCACTGTGCATTGCGTGTCGAAATTAAGAATTTTGTCTAACCAATGGTCCTCTCATCGCAATCGGTTCAGGAAGATCTGACGCAGCTGCTCGACGAGGCCAGCAGCGCCATCGCTAATGCGGCGAGCGCCGAGGCGGTGGAGACGCTGCGCGTTAAATATCTCGGTAAGAAGGGTGTGCTGACGCTGCAGCTGAAGCGGCTCGGGAGCGTGCCCGCGCATGAGCGCCCGCTCGTAGGTAAATGGGTCAATAATGCCAAGCGCGTGCTTCAGGATAAGATCAGCGCGCGCAAGCAGGCGCTGGACATCGAAGCTCGTCGTGCCCAGCTTGCGCACGACACACTCGATGTCACGCTCCCTGGCCGGGGTATGTCCGTGGGGGGCTTGCATCCCATTACCCGCACATTGCAACGCCTCGAGGATATTTTTGTGCGCATGGGATTCGATATCGCCGATGGCCCTGAAATCGAGGATGATTACCACAACTTCGAGGCACTTAACATTCCAGAAGATCATCCCTCCCGGGCCATGCACGACACCTTTTATTTTGACGATCATACATTGCTGCGCACTCACACCTCGCCTGTGCAGATTCGTTACATGGAGGAGCACAAGCCACCGTTGCGTGTTATCGCATCGGGAAGGGTATTTCGGTGTGATTCAGATCTGACTCACACACCGATGTTTCACCAGACCGAAGGCCTGTTGGTCGATGAGCACGTAAGTTTTGCCAACCTCAAGAGCGTCTTGATCAGTTTCCTCGAGCAGTTCTTCGAGCGACACTTGAGCGTGCGCTTCAGGCCGTCCTACTTTCCGTTTACCGAGCCATCCGCGGAGGTAGACATCGGCTGCGTCATGTGCGCCAGCAACGGCTGTCGTGTGTGCAAGCATACCGGTTGGCTCGAGGTTCTCGGTTGCGGCATGGTACACCCCGAAGTGTTTCGCCACGTCAACATCGACACCGAACGCTATACGGGCTTCGCGTTCGGCCTGGGCATCGAGCGGTTGGCAATGCTGCGCTACCGAATCAATGACATCCGATTGTTCTACGAGAATGACCTGCGTTTCTTACGGCAATTCAATTAAAACTTCTAACGCTAAGGCGCAAAGACGCAAAGAATTCTAACTCGATCCATGCAAATTTTGAAGGAAAGACATTATCGCCTGTACGCCGTGGGTGCGCCCTGTAAACATGCCTGTGATCCTTTATGTCTGCACACAGTGCACGACTGCCCGGATGCAGGAGATAGAGTAGCGCGGGGAGCAGTTGCCGAGGGGGGCATAAATACGGTACGCGCGGATACGCAAAGGCCCGCGATGATTTTACCAGCAGAAGCCTTTCACAAAAGTCTGCGTTATCTTTTTAGCCCTTTGCGTCTTGGCGCCTTTGCGTTGGAAGTTGTGGATTAGAATATGCGAGTAAGTGAACAATGGTTGCGCGAGTGGGTGTCGCCTAAGCTCGATACCGATCAGCTTGCCGAACGATTAACCCTCGCCGGACTCGAGGTAAGCGCGTTGGAACCAGCCGGCCCCGACCTCAAGGGCGTGGTGGTGGGCAAGGTGTACTCGGTCGAGCCGCACCCGCAAGCGGCCGGGCTGAAGGTCTGCCGTGTCGATGTCGGGCGCATGCATCACCTGACCATTGTCTGCGGGGCGCCGAACGTGGCCACGGGGCTGCGTGCCCCGGTGGCGTTGGCCGGCACAACCTTGCCCGGAGGTACGATCGTGTCGACGGCCGATTTCCGTGGCACGAAATCCCAGGGCATGTTGTGCTCGGCGGCGGAGCTGGGTCTGGCCGAGTCGTCAGAAGGTCTAATGGTTTTCGATCCCGAGGCTGTCCCCGGACAAAGCCTGCGCGAAGCTTTGCGGTTCGACGATACCGTCTTTGATATCGAGCTCACCCCCAACCGTGGCGACTGTCTAAGCGTGGCCGGCATCGCACGTGAGGTTGCAGCGCTCACGGGCACGCGCATGCACGCCCCGAGCATAAAGACCGTGCCGGCGCGAACTAGACGTGGAATTAAGATACGGCTGCAGGCGCAGAAAGACTGTCCGCACTATGTCGGTCGTGTAATCGAGGGCATCGACCAGGATGCCCAAACGCCGCTGTGGATGGTTGAGCGCTTGCGTCGCAGCGGTGTGCGCAGCATCAGCGCGGTGGTGGATGTGACCAACTACGTCATGCTGGAGCTGGGCCAGCCGATGCATGCATTCGATCTGGATAAGTTGAAGGGTAGTATCCGGGTGCGCCAGGCGACGGCCAACGAGACACTTACGGTGCTGGACGGCAGCGCGGTACGGCTCGAAGCAGGCACGCTGCTGATCACGGACGACACCGGCCCAGTCGCGTTAGCCGGTATTATGGGAGGATCGAGTACCGCGGTTGGACCCGACACGTGTAGCCTGTTGCTCGAAAGCGCCTTCTTTCGCCCGCAGACCATCGCCGGCCGCGCTCGCCGCTTGGGCCTGCAGAGCGAGTCATCGTACCGGTTCGAGCGCGGCGTTGACCCGCAGTTGCAACGCAAGGCGATCGAACGTGCCACGGCGTTGTTGCGACAGATGGTAGGGGGTCGGCCTGGGCCGGTGGTCGATGCCACGGTCGAGCGCTACCTGCCCAAGCGCCCCACCGTGACCCTGCGTAAACAAAAAATCACGCAACTTCTCGACCAGAATCTGCCGTCATCACGCATCGAGCGCACTCTCAGCCGGCTGGCGATGAGGGTTCGCAAAGGGAAAGATGGCTGGCGGGTGACACCGTCGTCGTATCGCTTCGACATCGAACGTGAAGTCGATCTCATCGAAGAGATTGCGCGCGTGCATGGTTATGAAAACCTGCCCAGCAACGCGCCACAGATCTTGATGTGTTCCAGTTTCAAGTCCGAGTGCGACATTACGCATGAGCGTTTCAAACTGGCGCTGGTGGACCGGGACTACCAGGAGGTGATCACCTACAGTTTCGTCGACCCCGAGCTGCAATCAGCTATTGAACCGCGTTTCAAGCCCTTGATGCTGGTTAACCCCATTAGCGCCGACATGGCAGCGATGCGTGTTTCATTGTGGCCGGGGTTGTTGCAGGCGATTGTTTACAATGCGAACCGTCAGCAGGAACGCGTGCGGGTGTTTGAACTGGGCTGCAGCTTCGTTCGGCGGGCTGAGGCCATGGCCCAGGATCGAATGTTAGCGGGTGCCGTAATAGGTCCGGCGTTACTGCCGCAGTGGGGGGTGAAGCCGCGCGAGTCAGACTTCTTTGATGTCAAGAGGGATGTGGAGGCGCTCCTGCAAATTACGGGCCGGGTGGACAGTTTTGACATCAGGCGCGGTACGCACCCGGCCTTGCACCCGGGACAGAGCGCTCAAATTTCGTGCCAGGGAAACGCGATAGGGTGGCTGGGCGGCCTCCACCCCGACCTGGTTGCCAAACTAGGGCTGAGCCGGCCCGTTTTTCTCTTCGAACTACAGGTGTCGGCCCTTCAGCGAGGCCGGATTCCCCAATTTGGTGCAATTTCGAAGTTTCCGGCGATCCGGCGCGACCTGGCGTTGTTGGTTGATGTCCAGACGTCGGCTCGCGAGGTGATGGATACCATGAGGAAGGCGGCTGGCGAACTGCTCGTGGACCTCCAGTTATTTGATGAGTATCGTGGAGAAGGCATTGATTCGGGAAGAAAAAGTTTGGCTCTAGCCTTGACCTTGCAGGACTCTTCGCGCACTCTTAAAGATGAGGTTGTGGAAGAAATTCTAGCGCGGGTGGTCCGTTCTCTGCAGTCGGATCTGGGGGCCGAGCTGAGAACAAAATAGCTCAAAACAAGCAAGAAGGAAGGGAACGATGGCATTGACGAAAGCTGATCTGGCCGTTTGCTTATTTAACGAATTGGGCTTGAACAAGCGGGAAGCGAAGGAATTCGTCGAGCTGTTCTTCGAGAATATCCGCACCGCGCTGGCGAATGGTGAGCAGGTCAAGATCTCCGGATTTGGCAATTTCGGCGTGCGCCATAAGAGCCCGCGGCCAGGAAGAAACCCCAAGACAGGCGAGGAAATCCCCATATCCGCTCGCCGGGTAGTCACCTTCCGCGCCAGTCACAAACTGAAGGAGCGGGTCGAGCAGAACGCTGCCCTACGGACAAAGATGAAGGAGCGGGCAAAGCTGAATGCTGGATCCGGCGGATAATCTCGAGTTGCCACCGATTCCGGGCAAACGATACTTTACCATTGGTGAAGTGAGCGAGCTGTGTGCGGTAAAGCCCCATGTCCTGCGGTACTGGGAGCAGGAGTTTCCCAGGCTTAAACCGGTCAAGCGCCGTGGAAATCGGCGCTATTATCGTCGGCAAGACGTCATCCTGGTCCGCCAGATTCGAAGCCTGCTCTATGTCGAGGGATTCACCATTACCGGCGCGCGCAACAAGCTGGCCATGGATGATCCACCCGACGAGAGTCGCGAGCGCGCGAAAGTCGTCAAAATGCTGATCGATAACCTTGAGGAC
>JBHHZP010000053.1:0-21996 GCA_046758085.1 Acidiferrobacterales bacterium | reverse complement strand
CGGTGGTCGCCGAAGAAAACGGCTTCGACGTCAAGATTGCAACCAGCACAAGAGAATTCCGTGACGGCTACCGCTCGTTTGCTCCGACCATAATCATTCTCGATCTGGTCATGCCTCAGGCAGATGGTATCGAGTTGCTCCGGCTGTTGGCCAGGGATAATTGCGGCGCGCAAATATTTGTAGCCAGCGGCGTTGAACCCAAGGTTCTGGCGACGGCAAAGCGCCTTGGCGAGGCTCACGGACTGCATATGGCAGGGGTTCTGCACAAACCCATCATGATTTCTGACTTGGAGGCATTATTCAGGAATGTCTCGAAAGTAGGGCAAGCGACAACCGCTGAAGGTCTCGGCGAGGCAATCAAGAAGGGCCAACTAGTTGTCCATTACCAGCCGAAAGTCAGCCTGAAATCCGAAAAAGGGCCGGCCATAGAATCAGTCGAGGCGTTGGTGCGATGGGATCACCCTCAGTACGGGCTGCTGGCGCCAGACGAATTTATCCCTTTGGCGGAGGAGAGCGGTCTGATTGTCCGGTTGACCGATTATGTTGTGCATGTTGTCGTCAAACAAATCGCACAATGGCAACATGAGGGTTTGTCTTTATCTGTCGCCGTGAACCTCGCGACCCAACTTCTCGGTCACTTGGAGCTGCCTGACCGAATTGCGCACGAGCTTGGAAAACATAAGGTTCCTGGCTCAAGGCTGGTTCTCGAAATTACCGAGAGGGCGGCGATGGCCAATACGGCGCGAACCATGGAGATTCTTACTCGATTTCGTATCAAGGACATTGGGCTATCCCTAGATGACTTTGGAACGGGTTTTTCGTCCTTCGTTGAATTGTGTCGTATGCCGTTCAACGAGTTAAAGATCGATAAGTCACTAGTGATCGAGATTGGTAGAAACGAGGAAGCTAAGCTGGTCGTGCGCTCGATTATCGATTTAGCTCACAATTTGGGGCTCAGTGTCTGTGCTGAGGGTATCGAGAACCAGGGCGCACTGCATTTCCTGGATGCGATCGGCTGCGACAAGGTGCAAGGATATTACATAAGTGAACCATTGCCATCGGCTGAGTTGTTACGACTGGTTCGAACAAGCGAGTGGACGTGGTTCAAGCGTAACACAGGGTGACTTTGCCATCAGTGTGCTGGACATATCTCGGAGTAAGGTGACAGAACACCACCGCTCGGATTGATCTGCACGAGTCTGTCCTTCCAGTAACGAATCAATGCAACCGCCGCCCGGCTTCCTGGATCTGATCGTATGCGCGGTTGATCTCTTGCACCTTTTCCTTTGCGACCTTCATCATTTCTTCGGGTAGTCCCTTGGCGACAAGTTTATCTGGATGATGCTGGCTCATTAGACGCCGATAGGATTTCTTGATTTCTGCATCGGTTGCGTCTTTTGACACACCGAGTACTGCGTACGCGTCCGCCAGTAATGGTTTCGGCACCCTAGGCTCGGCGCCGGTGTAATAATCGTGATAATGCTGTGTGCCGCGAATCATGGCGACCAGGTGCTCGAACTCCTCGCGGGAGAAACCCAGGCGCTCGAAGATATGCTGCAGCACTCGACGCTCGGCTGCATCAAGGCGTTGGTCCGCGAACGCAGCCTGTAACTGGATCTCCAGGAACATCCGCATTACCGTATGGCGATGGTGACACTCGCGCCGGAACTGCTCGAGCACCTCATCTAACGGAAAGCTCGCCTGTTTGCCCGCGTTGAAGAGCTTGATGGCGGCGGCGCGCTGTTCCGCAGACAAGCCCATCTGCGCCATTACCGCCTGGGCCATGGAGATCTCCTGCGGGGATACGCGCCCGTCCGCCTTGGCGACGTGACCCATGACCGAGAAAGTCGCGGTGAAGAAGGCCGCCTGCACCCTTTCCTGATCGCCGATCCGGTAGCGTGCACCCACGCGACCGCCCACCACCGCGTCGACCTGATGGCCAAGCGCGGCGCCCATGATCGCCCCCAACGGCCCCCCGAGCATGAAGCCGAAAGCGCCACCGATGAGTTTTCCCCACCAAGCCATTAGAAGGTCAGGTACAAGCGAGAAGATTCAATATTC
Source organism: Acidiferrobacterales bacterium (assembly GCA_046758085.1). GTDB lineage: Bacteria > Pseudomonadota > Gammaproteobacteria > Acidiferrobacterales > SPGG2 > VRUB01. Next base: position 19,935 of record JBHHZP010000053.1, on the reverse strand, counting down.
AAGTAAGACGGGATCACAGGCAACAGTGAACGTTACCAGTGCGAAGAGCAGACACGCAAGCGGCGGGAAACGAGCTAATTGAGAAAATCGGAGAAAAACTCCCAGAACTCGAAGAAGAACGCCGCCGTAAATGTCAACCCCAGTACGGCAGCCGCGATGCGCATCGAGCGCGCAACGCGCTTGGCCTTTTCATCGGCGGGCAGGTCCTTGAGCGCGGGACGTGTCATATGCGGTTGCGGCGCATCGTGATCCGCGCGCAGCCCGGTTGCATCGCTGATGCGACGTTTCAATGAATCGGCCACACTCGCGCCTTTTAAATTGTCGCCGATCGTGACCTTCTTGCCGTCTTTGAGCACCAGCTTGACGGTGTAATAGGCGGTGGTCGTCGATCCACTGCTTGTTTGCATGCCTAGCTGGGTGTCGATCGTGCGCACGTCATTCAGGCCGATGTGTCGCTGGAACGGTACGCCGAACACGCGCCGGGTCACCGTGACGCCGCGCGCACTTACATCCACCGTCAGGCTGTTGCCAAGCACATAGAGTGCGCCGAGCACGATGGCCACTGACGTCGCACCGAATACCAGGACCATCATGGTGAGTACGGCATGAAACCCGCGTGCGCTCGAGACCTCGTAGATCATGTAGGCCGTAGCGCCGGCGAAAATGGTACCGACCAGCAACAAGCCGATGCCTGCGCCGAGCTGTCGAAACAGCGGATAGTAAAACCGGGTGGCGCCAGCGGCGTGGCTGATATGCACCGCGGTGGCGGGGACCGTGATTGGAGCTTGCTCTGCGGCAGCCGCAGTCGCCTGCCCCACGGCCGCCGAGCGCGGGGTCCGGTAAACCGGGACCACAAACATACGGTCAAGGTTAATCCCCGGCAATGCCGCGCGCACGTGCACGGCCCACTTGTGGTAGCTGTCAGAGGGCTCTTCGCTTTGCGGTTGGTCGGGCGGCACCCGGAAGCTGAAACGCGCACGCGCACCGCGTAGACCGGGCTCGACCCGAGCGAGCTGCTCGTCCTGCCAGACTACGCTCTCGAACGTGCGATTGCGGTTTCCGCTGCGGCGCCGGCGCACATGACTGCAGGTGAGCGTCACGGCAAACTTATACTCCGGCCGATAGGGCAAGCGCAGCTCCAGATAGCCACCCACATTGCCGCCGGTCACGCCCGGGAAGGGTTCAAGCGTCAGCACCACCGGACCGAAGCGGCGCCACTCCAGGGTCTTGCGTAGCGCAAACACGATCATGCCGATTCCGACGAGCGGAAAAAGCAGAACAAGCAACGCGGGATAATTACCGTGGCCCATTTCCCGCGGCAGCGCAAGGAGCGCTGGCGCGGAGACGGCATTCCAAAACAGCGCGATGCCCCAGCTCGCCCATAAGACGGCATGTGCGCTGGAGCGCACCTGACCGTTGCGCCAGGCGGGGTTCGCGAGCCACGGCTGGCCGGCGGGTGCGGGTGACTTCGCCGCCGGCCGGCGCAGCGCAAGCCAGATTATAAAAGCGCCTGCACCGCCGAAGACCGCGACGAACACGAGCAGAAAACCAAGTTTGCCCCAGCGCAGCTCGCGGTCGATAATCGATCGCGAGGGATCATCGGGGTCGATCCAGACCGTAATGGGGGTACCCACGCGCATGGCGGTGCGCAAGCGCGCATACCAATTCTGGTGCCAGTCACCCACGTTATCGCTGCCGGTGCTGATGCCGACGCGATCGCCGGTGTAGGAGCGCCCGCGGTATTGGTAGCGATAGACCGTTGCTGCCTCATAGCTGATGCTGCCCTTGTCGCCCCGGTGCTGGCGCAGCTCGGCCGACAGCACTATCGCATTTACGGGTTGCCAGTCTTGCCTGTCCGCCCATTCCACCAGGCTCGCGCCGGGGCCGAAAATACCGATACCCACGCCGATTCCGGCAAAGATCAAACCGAAAATGAGTAGTGCAATGCTCGGTCTGTGCTTCCTGCGCGTCTTCACGGCACAACCGTCCGTCGCTTTCAAGACATTAATGAAAAGTGTAGACGGTGCCGGCCAGCCTTATAGGGCATGGGTGGTGGATGGGTGCGGGAGCCAAGTAGTAATCCGTGCCCGCTCGCTGCTGTCACATTAACTCCCGCTCGAGCCCAATAAAGGGATTAAGCGTTTTGTCGTGTGAAATCGCACAGCGAGCGTCTTTGGCTTGTCGCTGCGACCGGCTTCGAATACCCTAGCGCCGTCCGAAAACGGACACCCGGCCAACCTTGATGCAACGTCGAATCACATCCGCTACGGTGCCCGCCACAGGCGTCATGCTATCGCGCCCGCGCCTGCTGCATTGGGCCGGACTCGTCTTGCTCGTGTGCATCGCGCTTACTTTTAACACTGTCCTGTGGGCGCAAGAGGAGAGCAAGGAGCGGCAACCGCAAGACCTGACTAGAGAGGTGGGCCAGATCGAGCGTGCAATGGCACGCGCCCCGGCGGGCGAACAAACGCTCAGCGGCTGGCTCAAGACGTTGACGGCCATCAAGAGTGTCGCTAGCGCGTGCGTTCCCAAAGCCGAGAAGGCGCTGCAGAAGATCAACGAGGATCTATACAACCTGGGTGTGCTGGGTAAGGGCGAGCCGCCGGAGGTAGTGCGCCAGCGCAAGGCGCTGGAGAAAGAGAAGACCCGACTGGAAAACCGGCTCGCCACCTGTCAGGTACTGATCCAGCGCAGTAGCGACCTGCTGCCCAAGATTGCCAGCCTGCAAGATCGGTTGCGAGCGCAGCGCCTATTCGCCCGCGGCCCGACCATCGTGGCCATGCTGGGAGACGAGCGGCTCGCACTCGGGGTGCTGGTGGAAGCGGCAAAGACGTTCATCACTACGCGCAGCGTGCTGGCGCAGGCCTCATCCACCGAGCTGGGGGTCCTTGTTCTTGTGCTCGTCGTGGCGACGGCGCTGGGCGCGCTGCTCAGACGGCAGATAATGGGCTGGGCTCGGCGTCACCGCTGGCACAGCAGCCTCGCGGGCCAACTCGGCCGATCGCTGGTCACCGCATCAGCTCACTACGCGCCCTACCTGCTCTTTAGCATCGCAGCGGCCGCGTTTTTCTTTTATTTCACTCTCGGCCCCCGCACGCTACCGGTTCTCGGTGTTGTGGCGTTCGGCCTGCCGGCGTATTTTCTTATGGCGACAGTGATCCACGTGTTTCTGGCGCCCTTCGCGCCGGGCGAAGTCTTTTGGAACGTGCCACAGGACGTCGGCAGGGCGCTCGCGATCAGCCTGAAGACCTTCCTGGTGCTGGTGTTTGCCCTTTACCTGGTGTTGGCAACGGTATTGACCCAGAGCCTGCCGCTACCGTTCTTGCTGCTCGCGCGGGCCGTGTTTGCGATCCTCGCCTTCTTGAACCTCGTGTGGGCGCTCTATCTGCTTGGCCGTATCCCGGCGTTGGCGAAAACACTCTGGCTGCGCGTGATCCTGCTGCTGGTGCTGATTACCGCGATCGCCGCGGAGCTGGTGGGTTACGGCAATCTTTCTATCTGGGCGTTACGCGATGTCGCCGGAACGCTTATCGCGTTCGGTATCCTGAAGCTTCTGCTGCATCTGTTTCGCGATCTCTTTGACGGCCTGGACGCGGGGCGTTACGCCTGGCACCGCCGTGTGCGTAAGGAGTTGGCCCTAAAGCCGGGCGACCATATGACGGGACTGACGTGGATGCGCTTCATTGTCGCCTCGTTTATCTGGGCTACGTTCCTGGTCGCGCTGCTCTATATCTGGGGCCTACCGGAAGCGCGTCTGGATCGGCTGTACGCACTTGCGGCGGAGGGCTTCACGGTCGGTTCTCTTACGATCAATCCGTCGCGCATCGTGCTCGCCATTCTCATTCTTTCGGTGCTGCTGGCCCTGAGCGGCTGGATCCGCAGCCGCCTGGCGCGGCATTGGTTGCCGAGGACGCGCATGGATCGCGGTGCACGCGAAGCGACGGTCACGATGAGCGGTTATATCGGCATCACCATCGCCTTTATTGTCGCGCTCTCGATCTCCGGGGTTGAGTTCACCAATCTCGCCATCATAGTCGGTGCGCTCTCGGTGGGCATCGGTTTCGGGCTGCAGAACGTGGTCAACAACTTCGTTTCGGGCCTGATTCTGCTGTTCGAGCGCCCGATCAAGACCGGTGACTGGGTGGTGGTGGGCGAGACGGAGGGGTTTGTCAAACGCATCCGGATCCGCTCCACCCAGATCCAGACCTTTGATCGCGCTGACGTCATCGTCCCGAACTCCGACTTGATTGCAAACCAGGTCACGAACTGGATGCTGTACGATCCGCTGGGCCGGATAAAGGCACGCGTAGGCGTCGCCTACGGCAGCGACACGGAAAAGGTCAGAGACATACTGCTCGAAGTGGCCAGCGGGCACGACATGATCATCAAGGACGGATCCGCGCCGGAGCCGCAGGTGCTGTTTCTCGGCTTCGGCGACAGCTCGCTCGATTTCGAGCTGCGTTGCCACATAGAGCACATCGATTACCGGCTGCTGGTGATCAGCGATCTGAACTTCGCAATCGATAAGGCGTTTCGCGAGCATGGCATCGAGATCCCGTTCCCACAACGTGACATCCATGTCCGGACATGGGCTGCCGCGCAAAAAGGTCTTCCCACATTGAGCAAGACACCGCCCCGCAAGCGCCCGCAGCCCGCAGCCCGCCAAACCAAATCGAGGCCCCCGGTTGCAGACGACTGAGAAAGTCCACCGGGGCCGGTACAATTCCAGGGCCCGGGATCCTATAAGCGTACAAAATTACCAAGGTCGACCGCATGCTTGAGTCATCATTCCGTCTTGGGACGGTCGCCGGCATTCGAATCGGTGTGCACTTCACCTGGTTCGTGATTTTCTTGCTGCTTGCTTTTAGTCTGACCAGCGTGTTCCAGGCGGCGCACGCGGAGTGGGGCCGGGGCACGGCGCTGGTGACGGCGATCACGACCAGCCTCGTGTTTTTTGCCAGTATCGTGTTGCACGAGCTCGGTCACAGCCTGGTCGCGATCTCCCGCGGGATCCCGGTGCGCGCGATTACCTTGTTCATATTCGGTGGTGTGGCACAAACGGAGAAGGATGCCGACTCCGCCGCCACGGAGTTCTGGATTGCGATTGCAGGGCCCACGGTCAGTTTTCTGCTCGCGGTACTTTTTTACTTGTTCGCGATATATGCTCAGTCACTCAGCGAGCCCGTTGCGGTGGCGTGCAGCTGGCTTGCGCAGATCAATCTCGCCGTCGCGCTGTTTAATCTCTTGCCCGGTTTTCCGCTTGACGGTGGCCGTGTGTTCCGTGCCATCGTCTGGGGCATCACCGGGGATGCACGACGTGGCATGCAGTGGGCATTCGTGGGCGGCAAGATCGTTGCTCACGGGTTAGTGCTCCTGGGCCTGTTTACCGTGATTACGACCGGCTTCTTATTAAATGGTCTGTGGCTGGCCGCGATCGGCTGGTTTCTGCTCACGGCAGTCGAGGCCAGCGCGCGGGACTTCACCTTGCGCCAGGCACTGCGCGGCGTCACCGCCAGCGACATCATGGAACACGACGTGCCCAAGGTGCCGGCTGCGACGAGCATTTCGGATTGGATAGACCACCAGGTGCTGACTGCCGGCGAGCGCGCGAGCCTGGTGACGGAGAACGACCGCGTTGTGGGGCTCGTCACGCTTACGGATTCGCGCAAGATCGGACGCACGCAGTGGGGGAGCTATCGCGTGCGTGACGTAATGACGCCCGCACACGACCTGCGCGTGGTGCGTCCCGACACGCCGATCATGGAGGTGATGCGCCTGATGCACCAGTTCTCGTTCAATCAGGTTCCGGTCGGCAGGGACGAGGCCATCGAAGGGTGGATCGATCGCATGCGCTTACTGCAGATCATGCAGCTGCATGTGGAGACCGGACGCTGATACCGCTTTCTCCTCATCTCTCCATAAAGGGAGGGGGGGTTATGACGGGTATACCACCGTAGGTATACAGTGGCTTGTCACCCAGGAGTACGCTATTTTTCAGTCACCCAGGCTGACTGCGTCGCCAACCGCGGGGCGGGAAATGGTCGCAGCTTAGGCGACTTAGACCACATAAGCCTGTTCTTGACCTGAGTCACAGAAAAAGGTAGCCGTTGTGATCTGTTAATTGATTACCAAGCACGCAGATGGGAGGTGGGCAATGCGAGGATCGTTTCGAGCATCAACGTTATCAGCAGCCGGCGCCGTGAGCTTGCTGCTGTTCTCAACGGCACAAGCTGAAGAGCTGACGCAGGGCGCCATGCTGAGTGTGTCCTGTGCGGGGTGCCACGGAACAGACGGCAAGAGCCCGGGAGCGATTCCTAACATCAACGGAAAGTCGGCGGACTTCATAAGCACCGCGTTGTTGGAATTTCGCTCAGGCACGCGTGAGTCGACTGTGATGGGGCGCCACGCTAAAGGTTATACCACGGAGGAAATCCAGCTGATCGCAGAGTACATGGCGACCAGGAAATAGCAACTAGGAGGCCATAGGCATGAATAACTTTACGCGCAGAGATTTCATCCGGCTAATGGGTGCGGCAGGCGCCGTGTCCACGTTAGGCTGGCCCATCGTTACGGAAGCGGCAAAAGCACGGGGCCGCGTCGTTGTCGTCGGTGGCGGCTTCGGCGGTGCCACTTGCGCCAAGTACCTTCGCAGGTTGGCGCCAGGTATTAAGGTCACTCTGGTCGAGCCTCACACCAAGTTCGTCACGTGTCCGTTCAGCAACGCCGTCCTGGGTGGCTTGTACAAAATCGACTGGATCACCCATAGCTACGACAAGTTGCGCAACCCGTACGGGGTGAAAGTAATCCACGACACCGTGACCCGGATCGATCCAGCGGCCAGGAAAGTCACGCTCGCAGGTGGGAAGAAACTACGCTACGATCGTCTGGTGGTCTCTCCGGGCATCGACTTCCGCTGGGGAGCGATCAAAGGGTACGATGAGACGACAGTTGAGGTGATTCCCCACGCCTGGAAGGCGGGCCCGCAGACTCTTACCTTGCGCAAGCAACTCGAGCAGATGCCGAACGGCGGGACCGTGATTATTGCGCCACCGGCCAATCCTTTCCGTTGTCCGCCCGGACCGTACGAGCGCGCGAGCCTGATCGCGCATTACCTCAAGCAGGTTAAACCCCGCTCCAAGATCCTGATCTACGACGCCAAGGACAAGTTTTCCAAGCAGCCCTTGTTCATGCAAGGATGGCAGAAGCTCTATCCCGGCATGATCGACTGGATCAAGCGTGCCGATGGCGGTGAAATCGAAGCGGTCGATGCGGTGCAGATGACGGTGCGTCCTACGTTCGGCAAGCCACAAAAGGCCGATGTAATTAACTTGATCCCGCCGCAAAAAGCCGGCGCGATCGCGCACGCTGCGGGGCTTGCGAACAACGATGGCTGGTGTCCGGTGAACCAGCAGACCTTCGAGTCCACCGTGCACAGGGGAATCCATGTTATCGGCGACGCCGCTGTCGCCTCGCCGCTGCCCAAGTCCGGTTTCGCAGCCAGCAGCGAGGCCAAGGTTTGCGCGGCCGCGGTTGTCGCTGCCTTGAGCGGCGAGCCCATGCCCGACCCCTCCTTTGTCAACACCTGTTACAGTCTGGTCGGACCTCACTACGGCATCTCGGTGGCGATGGTGTACCGCATGGGCGAGAAGGGCAACATCATCAAGGTCAAGGGGGCCGGCGGCGTCAGTCCCAAGAATGCCTCCGCCATGTTCCGCAGGGACGAAGCCAGATACGCCGTGGGTTGGTACCTGAGCATCAGCTCCGATACGTGGGGATAGACGCCAGCGTATCACCGCTGCAGGGCGACCCCGAGGGCCGCCCTTTTTCTTTGTGTGGCAGGTGGAACAAACGGCGATCCGTGTATCCCCGGGTCGGAGTGAATTCGACTGCCATTATTTGCCTGAAATGACGACCTAGCCCGGAAATCGCATGAACTCACCGCGGAGATCGCAGAGAAAATAGATCACTAGGCACTGGCGGGTACACCCGAGCAGGCGTACAAACTGTCACACTGTATATGCTTAGATGGGTAGGACAAATCTGCTTGAAATCAAACCCCTCTGCGGTCTCTGCGCGCTCCGCGATGAAATATTCGGGCCTTTCCATCGAGGAATTTCCTGCGTGCGCGGCTGTCTGCAATGAAGGCGATTGGAAGCGCCGCTGGCGAACGGTGCGACGCGTGGTAGCATAGATGGCGCAATACAACAGCCTGCTTCACAGCAAGGCCCTTCTGCCCTGCGCAATGGTTTGAGCCTAAGTTTCTCACGGGTATGTGGCATCCTCAATTTTGCACGACGCCTCGCGTAGTGTGCCTCGCCCAAACCTCTGGTGCGGCCGCCGCCCTGGCGGGCGTGCTTGCGTTCGCCGCAATGGCGCAGGGTCCGCTGGCCGTGCCTGTCGCGGTGGCAACGGCCGAGGAGCGCATGCTCGCGCCGGTCACGTATTTTGCCGGCACCGTGATCAGCCGCGACGATGCGCGCATTGCGGCCGAAGTCGCCGGGCGCCTGATGTGGGTCGCCGAGGTGGGGACGGCGGTGAAACGGGGCCAGCTCGTGGCCCGGCTCGAAGACACACTGATACGCGATACCCTGGCCGAGCGCGAGGCCACGGTACTGCGCGAGCAGGCGCGCGTGAAGTTCTACACGCAGGAGGTGAAACGGCTGGCGCCGCTGGTCAAACGCAAGATTGTCACGCCCAGCAACCTCGACCAGGCCATCTCGAATCGGGATGTGGCCAAGGGCGAGGTGGCGGTAGCGCGCGCCCGCGTCAAACTCGCCAAGGAACAGCTCGCACGCACGCAGATCTACGCGCCCTTCACCGGTGTGGTGACCGAGAGGCTGAAGCGGGTCGGTGAGTGGGCGGAGCCCGGGGAAGCCGTCGTGCGCCTGGTCGATTCGCGTTCACTCGAGGTGCAGACCCGGGTGCCGGCCGAGACGCTCGGGTTCATCAAGGTTGGCACCGTGCTCAAGCTCGCCGCAAGCCCGAAAAAGGGCGAGGGCCATGTGAGGACGATCGTGCCGGTGGGTGATGACCGCTCGCGGCTCTACGAGCTGCGCCTGAGCGTGGAAGACAGCGCATGGCCTGCCGGGCAAACCTTGCGGGTTGCCGTACCGACCGCTACGCCGCGCAAGGTCATCGCGGTGCCGCGCGATGCGCTCGTGCTCAGGCGTGACGGTGTCAGCGTGTACCGGATCCTGGACGATAACACCGCCGAGCGCGTGGGGGTGATCCCGGGGATCGCCGAGGGCGCATTCATCGAGGTGCGCAACGGCATTCACGCCGGTGACCGTGTTGTGATCCGTGGCGGTGAACGCCTGCGCCCGGGGGTGAAGGTCGAAGTGTTGCCAGTCAAGTCAAAGCCGTGACGCTCACACGCCTTGCACTCGGTAATCCGGTAGCCGCGTTCGTGGCCGTGTTGCTGGTCGTCCTGTTCGGCGCGATTGGTCTGAGCCGCTTGCCTATTCAGCTCACGCCTGAGGTGGAAAAGCCCGAGATCACCATTCTCACAAGCTGGCGCGCGGCCGCACCTGAGGAGATCGAGGCCGAGATCCTCGAACCGCAGGAGAAGGTCCTGCGCGGTCTGCCGGGCATGGTGGAAATGCTGTCCAAGGCGCGGCGCGGCCAGGGCGAGATCAGCGTCAAGTTCATTGTCGGGTTCGACCTGCAGCGTGCGTTGGTCGAGGTGCTCAATCGCTTGAACCAGGTACCGCGCTACCCCGAGGACGCGGACGAGCCCGTAATCAGCACGGTCGGCGGACGCAGCCGCCCGATCGCCTGGTTCATTATCAAGACACTGCCCGGCAACGATCGCGACATCCAGCGCTACAAGGACTATATCGAGGAAGTCGTCCAAACCCGTTTCGAGCGCGTACCCGGCGTCGCCCTGTCAGAAGTGCGCGGTGGTCGCGAACGGGAAGTGCGTATCACCTTTAATCCCTACAAAGCCGCCAGCCTCGGTGTTCAGTTTCCCGTGGCGGCGCGGCTCACCGGCGGCAACGAGGACATCTCCGCAGGCACTGCCGATGTGGGAAAACGTCGATACACGGTGCGTTTTACGGGTGCCTTGCAGCCCCAGACCATGGGCGAGCTGGTGCTCGAGTGGCGCGATGGGCGGCCAGTGCGTCTGCGCGACATTGCCGACATCGACGTGACCTTGGAGGACCGCAAGAGCTTCGTCATCACAAAGGGCACACCCGCAATTGCCGTGAATGCACACCGCGAGACCGGGGTGAATGTGTTGGAAGTGATGGACGGGCTCCAACAGGCCACCGCCGAGCTGGGCGAAGGCCCGCTTTCGCGGGCGCAATTGTCCATCGAGCAGGTGTATGACGAGACCATTTATATTCACCGTTCCATCGAGATGTTGCGGAACAATCTGGCACTGGGAATTCTGCTCGCGGTGGGTGTCTTGTGGTGGTTTTTGCGCCGCTTTCGCGCCACGCTCATGGTTGCCGCCGCGATTCCACTGTGCGTGGCGGCGGCGTTTGTCGTACTCGATCTCAGCGGCCACACCCTCAACGTAATCTCCTTGGCTGGACTGGCATTCTCCGTAGGCATGGTGCTGGATGCGGCCATCGTCGTGTTGGAGAACATCGTGCGGCTGCGTGAGCGCGGCGAAAAGGCTGAAATGGCAGCAGATCGCGGGACCATGCAGGTCTGGGGCGCGTTGTTGGCCTCCACGGCGACGACGGTCGCAATCTTCCTGCCGATCGTGTTTCTCAAGGACGAGGCGGGCCAGCTTTTCGCCGACCTCGCGATTACGATTGCGGTGGCCATTAGCACCTCGTTGGTCGTCGCAGTTACGATCATTCCCACCGCCGCGAAGCAATGGTTGAGCAAGATAAATCTGCACGATCGCCACGCCCACTGGTGGCGCAACGGCACCACGCTCATCATGCGCCTGACCGATACGCCCGGGCGGCGCGCCGCATCGATTGCCGGGCTCCTGAGTGTGCCGTTGCTCGTGACCTGGTTATTGGTTCCCAAGGCCGACTACCTGCCGGAAGGCAACCGCAACCTTGTTTTTGCATTCATCCTGCCACCGCCCGGTGTCAACATCGACCACATCGAGGAAGAGATGGGCCGCGTGATCGCGCGGCGCTTGGAGCCCTACATCAAGGGCGAGAAGGAACCCAAGATCAAGCACTACTTCTTCGTCGCCTTTCCCGCCGGGGTGTTCATGGGCGCGCGCGCCGAGAATGACCGTGACGCCGACGCGCTGCTGCCGGCGATCGACGCCGCGATCCGTGGTTTTCCCGACGCGCTCGCGTTTACGCGGCGTGCGTCGCTGTTCGGCGGCTTTGCCGGCGGGCGCAGCGTAGACATGAACCTGCAGGGGCGAAACATGGAGACGGTGCTCAAAGCGGCGCTGGTGGCCTTCGGCACAATCCAGAAAGAGTTGCCGGGTGCAGTCGTGCGCCCGCTGCCCGGCCTGGAGCTTGCCGAGCCGGAGCTGCGCCTGATGCCGAGTGAGCGTCGCGTCGCCGAGGCCGGCTGGGACCGTCAGATCATGGCAGCCGTGTCGCGGGCGCTGGGCGATGGGTTGTTCGTCGGCGATTACTTCGATGGTGAGGAGCGCCTGGACATTATCGTGCGGGTAGAAGGCTGGTCGACCCCGGAGGAGCTGGGCGCGATTCCACTGGCGACCCCGCGGGGCGGCATTCTGCCGGTGTCCGAGCTGATGGAAATCGTCCGCACCGCCGGGCCGGACCAGATCCGCCGCCTCGACCGCCGCCGTACGGTGACGCTGGAGATCCGGCCGCCCGACGGCGTCTCTCTGGAAGAGGCGCTGCAGGTCCTGCGGGACAAGGTCCAGCCTGTGGTTGAGCGTTTCCTCCCCGAAGACGGCGCTATCCGCTACACCGGCACCGCGGACCAGCTCGAAGTGGCACTCGAACAAATGACCGGCAGCTTCCTGCTCGCGATCGCGATCCTCTACCTGCTGATGAGTGCGTTGTTTCGCTCCTTCCTCGACAGCCTGCTGGTGTTGCTGGCACTACCGCTTGCCACCGTCGGCGGAGTTGCGGCGCTGCGCCTTGTTAACTTGGTGACCTTTCAACCAATGGATATGCTGACCATGATCGGCTTCATCATCCTGCTGGGCCTGGTGGTCAACAATGCCATCTTGCTGGTGCACCAGACGCGGGCGGCGGAACGCGAAGGCACTTCGAGGCGTGCGGCGGTGGAGCAGGCGGTCGGCCTGCGCTTGCGGCCGATTCTGATGAGTACGCTCACCAGCATATTCGGTATGCTGCCGCTCATGCTGGTGCCCGGGGCGGGTACGGAACTCTATCGCGGCCTGGCCGCGGTGATTGTCGGCGGCATGTCGGTTAGCACCGCCTTCACGCTGATACTGCTCCCCAGCCTGCTGCGGATCGGCGAGGCCCCTCCCCGGCCCGCTGCAATAAATGGGGAGGGGGAGTCGGTGTGATCCGGTATTAATTGCCTCCGCGGCCAGTGGGGAGGAGGGTCAGCAGGCCGCTCGTATACATGACCCCGCTGGGAAACCGAGCAGTGTCTGCTCAGGCAAACAGCGATCTTTTCCGGCAAGAACGGACTGCACTTTGGGGTCCGTGCTGAGCGGATGCGTGACAGCCGGGCGCCTTACGTTGTTGTAGCATGCACAGAACTTGTGCTCACTGACAACCTCGGGTAGGGAATGCTTTGACGACGCAACGAATCGTGTTATGGACGAAGGTGATGGAATTGCCGAGGGGTGTGATGGTCGAAATTGTCGCGCGGCGTCCGATCGCGGCGTGACTAAATATATAAATAGCGTGGCTAAGCCGGACTTGCGTTACGATCCGTCTTCAGCTGGTTGCGGCCAACACGATGCGATCGATGCTGTCGCTCTTTACCTGGTAGGGCCGGGCGCTGTAGGCGAACCGCCGAACGATCTTTTCGGCTTCCAGATGGATGGCGTCCATAGCACCGCTCAGTACGATCATGTCGCGGTAGTATTGAATCGTGAACCCAGACGCTTTGCGCATAACCATTGTCTCACTCCTTGTCCGCTTGCTAATGCTCGTGTCCTCGCTACTCGACACGGTTGGGTTCCCACTCCCTTCGGTTCGTACCAGGCCGGGAACCCGGCTCTGTCTAACACTAAGCAACACCCGTGCCAGCTTGCCCTTAGCGTGTGAATTCGATCAGGAATCCCGAGAAAGAAGGGCGTTTCTGATTGTGTATTATATTGTAATACAACCTTAAGTTGGTCGAACCAATGAAAGCCGCTGCCCAACCTGGTGTCTGGAATTGACCGTGATTCGGGCTGTCCTTTCAAACATCGGCGCCCAAAGTGACTGCTGGGTGGGGCGAGAGAAGGTCGCACGAGAGCATGATTCACTCCGTTTTTTGCGTTCAGCCTTGCCACAAGCGGAGATGTTGTATTACATTATAATACATGGCGATGATCACCTTCCGCATTGATGACCGGCTGGCGCGCTTGCTGGATCGACTCAGTAAGCAAAGTGGTCGCCCGAAGAGCGAGCTCATTCGCGAGGCGCTGCAGCGACAGCTCGCTCTCACGCGCTTTGAAGACCTGCGCCAGCGCACCGCGCCTTTTGCCGAAGCGCGGGGCTGGCTCACCGACGAGGACGTTTTTCGCGAGCTGTTATGAGGGTGTTTCCGGATACGGGTGTGTTCGTCGCCGCGCTGGCCACGCGCGGTCTGTGCGCCGATCTGCTGCGGCTGGTGTTGGTCGAGCACCAGCTGGTTACGGGCAGACCGGTGTTCCGGGAGCTGCGCCGGGTACTTGTAGAGCAGCTGCGTTTACCGCAGGCCACGGCCGATCAGGTTATGCCTTTCCTGCGCGAGCAAGGCGAGATCAGCACTCCCGCGCAGCCGGCGCCGTGGCCTGCCGATGACGCCGATGACCGCTGGGTCCTGGCGGCAGCACTCGAGGTGGGCACGGACGTGCTGGTGACAAGCGACCCGGCATTTTTTGCGATCGAGGATCGCGTCCCATTTCGGATTTGCCGCCCACGAGAATTCTGGGAACTGTTGCGAGAGCGATAGCTTCGGGTGGGGTAGCTCAGAGGGAGACGAGGTAGTGACGCCGCAGCGCACAGCCGGTTATTCCGGCAAGATTATCGACGTATATCTCGAGACGGTGAAGCTGCCGAACGGCCGGATCACCGAGCTCGAAATCGTGCGCCACGCCGGTGGCGCGGCTGCGGTAGCGCTCGACGCGCGCGGCCGAGTGTGCCTGCTGCGCCAGTATCGCCATGTTGCAGGTGGCTGGCTGTGGGAGCTGCCGGCCGGGAAGATCGATTCCAAGGAGGACCACCTGCTGACGGCGCGGCGCGAGCTGGAAGAGGAAGCTGGCATCCGCGCCGGCCGATGGAATTCGCTCGGCAACCTGCTGAGTTCCCCGGGAGTTTTTGCCGAGGTCATCCATCTCTACCTCGCCCGTGATCTCGCGCTCGTCGAGCCCGCGACTGCACAAGACGAGGTAATCGAGGTGCACTGGTTGCCTTTCACCGAGGCCCTGAGCTGGGCTTACGCTGGCGAGGTCCGTGACGCCAAGACCATCATCGGGCTATTGCGTGCCCGGTGGTTCGTGCAACGGGAATCACCTGAGTAGCCGGCGATTACGCAACCCCCTGCGCGCTGCCGTTGCAGGTCGTGCGACCCATCTATGCTATCTTGTTGTCTCTCGAGCTCAACGCGCTGCCCATGCACACACGGCTAATCCGTTCGGAGGGGAAGAGTCGCCTTCGTCGCTTTTTGGGCAAGGCTTAGCACAGGGGAGTCGGGCAATGCAGGCGAGGCAGGTGATAGACCAATCTGATTTTCTCCCCACTTGTGGGCAGGGCCGGGGAGGGGCAAATGTGGTTCGTAAATAAGATCGCAGAAGCGCGTATCAAGGATGCGATGGCGCACGGTGAGTTCGACGATTTACCGGGTGCCGGCAAGCCGTTGCCACTGGACGATGACGCCCTCGTCCCCGAGGAGTTCCGCGCGGCCTATCGCGTGCTCAAGAACGCCGGCTACGTGCCAGCGGAGGTCAGCTTGCGTGGTGAGATCGCGGATGTCGAGTCGTTGATCGCGAGTGCAAGCGACGAGCAACTGCGCGCCCGCGGTTACAAGCGCCTCAACTACCTGATGGTACAGCTTCAGGCGATGCGAGGCAGCGCCGTCGACTTGCGGGTGGAGCAAGCCTACTATCAGCAGCTGCTCGAGCGCCTTGAGCGCGGGGGGTAACAGTTATGATCTTCCGAATCCTGGTCGGGGCGGGATTGCTGGCCCTGGGTTACTACCTGGGACGCGAGATTGGCCGTACGGAACCCGTCCGCAAGGAGCTTCGTAACGCCCGCGAAAAAGACCGGGCACATGATCAGCGTCGCGCAACTCCGGTCTCCGGACTACGCGCCGAGCGCAAGCGCCCGGTGTGATCGTCAAGAGGGGATTGAGGCGTATGCGTGGCGCCGGATTCTGGCGACGAATTATTTTTTCCTGTGCGTGTCTAGTCTCGTTTGCTGCGTGGGGCGCCCAGACCCGAGAGGTCGAGATCACGGTGTGGGCCAACGCCGACGTCAACGAGCGCTATCGTACGGAGGGTATCCGGCTGGCGGCGACGATCTTGAACGAAGAGCTCAAGATCGAGGGCCGTGATGTACGCGTCACTGTGAAGCAGCAGTCGTGGTCGGGCAGCGGCTCGTGGGAGAAGCTCAAACAAGCCTTTGCGTTAGCGATCGAGTCAGGCAAAGGCCCACACATCATCGTTGCCGGTCATGAGGACATTGCCGTCTGGGGCAAGGCAGGCCTGATCCAACCGCTCGAGGAGTTGGTCGATCTCGAAAGCTACCCGTTCAATGATGTGTTCCCCAACCTCTGGCCCATCATGGCGTGGAACGGCCGGATCTGGGGAGTGCCGCAAGACGCCGAGTCACGGCCGTTGTTCGGTTGGATTCCACACCTGCGCGCGATCGGCTATTCCGATGCCGACATAGCCGCATTGCCGGTACGTATCACGCGCGGTGAGTACACGTTGAAGAACGTGCTGCAGGACGCAAAAAAGATCCAGGATTTAGGTCTGGTAAAGCCTGGTTACGGCTTCTACCCTCGGGCCGGCAAGGGGCCTGACTTCTGGCAGTTCTATGTGGCCAACGGTGGCGATCTTACGGATCGGGCGAGCGGCAAGCTGTTGCTCGACCGGGCCGCATTGCTCAGGTATTACCTCTTTTTTCACGACGCCGTGTTCAAATATGGCGTCACGAAAAAGAACCATCTCGGCATGGACTGGGACCAATGGTACAGCGAGGTTGCGAGCGGCAGGGCCGGGCTATGGCATGGGGGCACATGGCACTACGCCCGTTACACCCGCGGCGAAGGGTTGGCCGATTTCTTCGATAAGGTAGTGTTCGCGTTAATTCCCGCCGGCGACACCGGCGGCAAGGCCACGACGCTAACGCACCCACTGGTTTATCTGGTGAGCAAGCGCGCTCAAGGCGAGCAAGCCGAGCTGTGTGGACGCTTGATCACCATCGTCTCCGAGCCGCGATTGAACACGTTGCATGCAATTGCCTCAGCGCACCTTGGCATCACACGTACGCAGACGGGGCTCGATACGTACGCGAGCGACCGCTGGACTGCGGAAGCGACTACCTTGTTGGAAAGCGCGTTCGCGCTTCCGAACAATCCAAATTTCGGTCAATTCGACCAGATTGTCTGGAAGGGTCTGACGGCGGCTTGGAGCGGTGCGGTGACGCCAGATGAGGCGGTCGATACCGTGGTTCGGGAGATCCGTGCGACGATGGCGGATAAAGTGGTTATTCGTTAACCGTGATCCGTGATCCGTGATCCGTAACCCGTGAACCGTGGGCCGACATCGGTGAGGCGTGAATTGCTTTTTCCTGATCGTTCCTTACTCAAGCCGAGAAGCAAGGGTAAGCGAAGTTCGTCGGAATGGTGCAGTTGCATTGCTTTTAAACCCCCTTACTCAAGCCGAAGCGAGGAGGGAGGGCGAAGTCCAAGCACGAAGTGGCGGGGCACGGACCCCCGCGTTCGCCCCAGGCACAGGGGCGAGCCGGGAAAAGGCGGGGATCCAGTGAATCCCCACCCCGGCGAGCGGGCGAGCCACGGAAGGAGAGCCCCGGGCTTTCGAGCGAAGCAGGGACAGCGGGAGCGAAGAAAGGGCCTCGGCGGACCCCCTGAGGCAAGCTCTGGGGCGAGGGCAGCCGCGGGGTGTGCGGCCGCAGGCCGCTCCTGGGCGTCCCTGCACCCGCGGCATAGGTGCATTCCCTGCACGGAACCCGGGGGAGCGTTTCTTTGGGTACTTTCTTGTCGCGACAAGAAAGTACCTCGCCTTCGGGTGCGAGAACCCGATTAGAATAACCGCCGATAGACGACATGATATTCCCCTCCCCTTGTGGGAGGGGGCTACGGGGAGGGGTGGTTAAAGCGGCGCCGCCCGCGTATAGGCGTCGTAGAGGGTCCTGATCTGACGCACGTAGTGCACGGGCTGGCCACCCCGGACGTAGCCGTAGCGCGCGCGTTTGTAGTACTTTGGATTTGAAAGCAGCAACATCGAGCGCTCTACGTTATTAAACCAGCGCCCGGCGTTTAGCCCCTGCTGTTTCGCTAGGCGCCTGGCGTCGAGCACATGACCGTAACCGGCATTGTAAGCCGCAAGGGCAAACCACCTTGCCTCTGTGGTAGGCACCTCCCCTTCGAAGCGATCGCGTAACCACGCCATATATTTCACACCGGCATGAATACCGGTCGCTGGATCTTTAAGGTTTGTCAGTCCGAGCTCCCGTGCCGTACGCGGCATCACCTGCAGCAGGCCACGCGCGCCTACCCATGACTTCGCTTTGGGATCAAAGCGGCTCTCCTGAAACATCTGTGCCGTAATAAAACGCCAGTCAAAGCCGTATCGCTGCGAGTACTTGCGAACAAACTTGTCATAGGGTGAAAGCTGTCCGCTTTGCGCTGCGCGAAACTTCACATGGCTGCGTATCGTGCGTGGGTTCTTGAAGTATTTCCTGTACGTAATGTTATAAAACGTGCCGCGGTAGCTCTTTTTGATGAAGGCATTGAACGCATCGCGAAGCTTCGGCTTACCGGAATAAACCGCCCAACCAAGCGGCACGGGATCTCCCAGGGCAAAGGCGCCTTTGATGTCGTCGCGCCACGCAAGCTCGAGGTCGAGCAAGTGACTGTCGGCCACCGTGAGGTCAAACTCGCTTGCTGCAACGTTGGCAATGATCTGATCGGTTGGCCAGTCCTCGGGCGCGGCTTCAAGGTTAAACATGAGGCCTGAGTCTTTCAGCCGCTGGAGCGTGGTCCAGTAAGAGGTAGTTGGAGACACCACTAGCGTTCTCCCCGTGAGGTCATCTTTGGAATCAATCTTGTCATTCTTGCGTGCGACTATTATTTCGCTGACGTAGTTGTAAGGCTGTGAAAACACCAACCCCCGTTTCTTGCGTTCCTCGGTAATCGTCATCGAGGCCGCGATCACGTCGCCCTTGCCCTGCTTGAGCCAGGTCATCAGATCACCCCAGGTCGGCGGCACGATCATCTCGACGCGAAGGCCATGCTCCTTGGCAAACGCGCGCACAAGATCGTATTCAAACCCCATGAGCTCGCCACGCCACAGAAAATAGGTCGCCGGATGATTGCGCGTGAGTACGCGCAGCAACTTTCTCTTCTTGATGCCGGGCAGGTCGTCATGGTAGCTCGACGGGTACACTTCCGCGACGCGGGACTTGCCCAGAAACGCATCAAGCGCGCTGCGCAGCTCAGTTGCCCTCGGTCGGACCGCCCATGCGATCAGACGGTTGCGCGCAGCGTCGAACGCCACACGCAAGTCGTCACGATAGGCCAGGACTTCTGCGATCAAATTGCTGTCCGCCACCGTGACGTCGTACTCGCCACCGGCGACGCGGTGCAAGATGGTTTCGGTATCGACGTTTTCCGGGACCGCCTCGATTTCGATCTTCGGGTGTTTGCGCCGCATTGCTTGTACGGTCTTCCAGAAAGACGAAGATCGGCGGATCGCGACCCGCCGACCGGCGAGGTCTGCCGGCTTTTTGACGTCGGTGTCGTCGGCGCGCGTGACGACCTGCTCATGCACCAGCACGATCGGAGCGGTGAATGCGATGCGTTTCTTACGTTCAGGCGTTGCCGTGAGATTTGCCACGATGACATCGCCTTTGCCTTCCAGCAGCTGTACGATCAGCTTGTCGTGGGACTCGACATAGACCATGTCGGCTGTCAGCCCCATCTCCTTGGCGAATGCCTCGGCGAGCTCGCGTGATTCAACAAACGGGTGCCCGCTCCGCGGCAAGTTATCGCCTTCCAGCCGTCGCGGAATCAACAGCCGTAACTTTCCATGCTGTCTAATTTGCGCCAGATCACCCGTCTCGACGTACGCTGTGTCCCTGGCGTTGTCCGGTTGTTGAACGCGCGTAGCCGTAGAGCCCTCGTTATTGCAACCGGCAAGCCCGGCGGCGAGAAAGCCCACGGCGATAATTGAGCGTGTTGCGCCCCTGAATGCACCCCGCATACGCATAGCCGACCCCTGAGTGTTTGCGAACCGCCCCTTTATGATCGCCGCACAACAAATGCGGCGGCGCCGGTGTCCCTCTATCTTACCTGGATGCGCAGCGCGCGACAGCTGCAATTCCCGATCGTCGCAGGCGCCGTTGGGTGTCAATGATCGGTATTTTCAGGGCTGGTACACTTGATCGTGCGTTGCATCGACGACCGGGAAGGCCCATGGGGATCGGAAAATGCGGAAATTGATCCAAGCGCTGCCGTTGTGGTTCATGCTCCCTGCGGGCATCTGCGTGGCGGTGTTCTACGTGATTCCCGTCTTGCTGACCTTTGTTTTCAGCTTCACCACGATGGGCGCGGACACCGGTGTTCTGGGAAACCGCTATGTGGTGACCGATACTGCACTGCTGCGGCTGCGGGCTACGGATCTCGACC
>JBHHZP010000052.1:0-22077 GCA_046758085.1 Acidiferrobacterales bacterium | reverse complement strand
GCTGGTGTGACCCAGATCACACATTCCCGGAGGCGCATGTGACCTGGATCACGAATAAGCAAAATGGGTTGCGTCGCACACAGTAACGCCGGTGCTGCGGCCAGGGGGGCTGGCCCATCTATTGGGGAGGGGTAGGCTCCGCGGCGCCCGGATCGAGGACGAGGTGGAACAGCGACAGGTCGATGGTCAGGAGCGACTGCACCCGCTGCGTGACCTGCAGCGAGACGCGATCGCCGTGGCGCGACAAGCGCCGCAGCAGCCGGTCGAGCTGACGTAGTTGCATGCCGGGGAACTCGTCGATCTGCAACGATAACGTCGTCGCCGACTTGCGCAGCAGCCGTTCCAGCCGGCGCCCTGCCTGGGAGTAGAAACGCGGGTCCACGGTGCCGCGCACGGTGACGGCGAGCCGGTTGACGGTGGAGCCGAGACCGAGCGAGATCTCGAGGTCACCGCGCTGCAGGCAGGCGGCGAAGGTAGTTCGGATGAACGCCAGCGTGATCTGGGCCAGGTGCTGCTCGCGCGCGGGATCCAGCTCGAAGTGACGCTCGATGTAATCACGCATGGCCAGCCCCGCCGTCCAGTCCGCCACCACCTGCGGCCACACACGCGGACGGCAGCAAGCCAGGGTGCGTGCAAACCGCCACCAGCGTGACGGCCCGCCCGGGAACACCCCGCGCGCAAGCAGCCGCGCTACGATGGCCAGACGCTCCGCACGCGGATACTCTCCCTGGTACACCGGATCACCGAGATGACACACCTTGCTGCGAATGCGGCGCGCGATGTCGCGATCGCGCGACAGTCGCCAGTAGAGGGTCTTGTAGGCCTGCACCATGACATCGTAGTCCATGCGCTTGGGGACGAAGTTGGTGCCAGGCTTGGTGTTGTCGCCAGCGTCGGCGCCGGCGATCAGACGCCCCTCGCGCTCGAGGCGCTCGTAGAGCGGCGTGCGCGGCAGCGCCTTCAGCAGGCCGATCATCGCCACCTGGATCCCGGACGCGAGAATGAAGCGGTGCTGGCGTTCAAAGCTCTGCAGCGTATCGTTGTCGAAGCCGATAATGAAGCCGGCCAACACATCGATTCCGTAACGATAGATCTTTTGCACCGCCGCGAGCATGTCGCGCCGTGTGTTCTGGGTTTTGCCGGTCTCCTTGAGGCTTTCTTCCTCAGGCGACTCGATACCGATAAAGAGCCAGCCAAAGTTGGCTGCGCGAAAAGACCGCAGCAACTCGTCATCGTCGGCCGCGTTCAGCGACGCCTCCGTCCCGAACAGGAACTGGTGCCGGTGTCGCCGTTGGTATGCGGCCAGATGGCGCAACAGCACCTTCGCCTTGGGCCGATGGCCGATCAGATTATCGTCCACGAAAAAGACATTGTGCACGCCAAGCGCCCGCAGCCGGTCGAGCTCCCGTTCGATCTGCGCCGGGCTCTTGGTGCGCGGCCGCCGCCCGAACATGACGATGATGTCGCAAAACTCGCAGCGGTAGGGGCAGCCGCGCGAGAATTGCATGCTCACGGTCGTGTAGCGCTCGAGCTTCAGCAGATCGAAGCGCGGTACCGGCGAGTCCTCCAGGTTCACGACGCCGGTTTCCTGGTAAAACGCAAGCGGCGCGCGCCGCTCGAAGTCGCGACAGAACCGCGACCAGATGTACTCGGCCTCCCCGGCAACCACGGTGTCGACCAGCCCCTTGTAACGCTCCGGGCACAGCGAGGCGTAGCTGCCACCGGCAACGACGTAATAGCCACGCGTGCGATAGTACTCGAGCAGCTGGCGTTGGCGCGGAAACTGAACGGCCATGCCGCAGATACCGATAATATGCGCTTCCGGGTTCACGGGCACGCGCTCGATGTTCTCGTCGACGATCTCGACCTGCCAGTGCGCCGGGCACAACGCCGCCACGGTCGCGAGCCCGAGTGGCGGATTGAGCGTACGCTTTCCGCAAAGAACGCGGTCAACCGCCCAGCGAAAGCTCCAGAAGCTCTCGGGAAACCGAGGGTTGATGAGCAGCAACCGGATTGGCGCGGTTATTAGGCGCTGGCTGTGGCCGGGTGTATTCGCCGTGCGTGGCATTTTTTGGTGTTCTTCCGTTAGCCTTAAGATACATTAGAATCTACGCGGAACAGCGCGGAAGCTGTGATCCAGATCACAGTTGACGGAGATTCACCGTCGTTCAGAAGGCGGCGAACCAGCAATAGGCAAGCGCGGTGGCATCGCCGCTGCGAGCCGCGCGTTTGACAAAAACGGCTTCGGGTACATTCCGGGGACACGGTGCTAGGCTCCGGGGCCAGCGGCCTCTATGCCGAGATGCTTCCACAACGCGTCCACGCGCTTGATGATATCCTCGCGCATGGCAATCGGCCGGCCCCAGGTGCGCGCGGTCTCGCCGGGCCACTTGTGGGTGGCGTCCAGCCCCATCTTCGATCCCAGCCCGGCAACCGGGCTCGCGAAATCCAGATAATCGATGGGCGTGTGCTCCACGATCAGTGTGTCGCGCGCCGGGTCCACACGTGTGCTAATCGCCCAGATCACCTGCTTCCAGTCGCGCACGTTGATATCGTCATCGGTTACGATCACGAACTTGGTGTAGGTGAACTGCCGCAGGTACGACCATACCGCAAACATGATACGCCGGGCATGGCCCGGGTAACGCTTCTTGATGCTGACTACCGCCACACGATAGGAGCAGGCTTCGGGCGGCAGGTAAAAATCAACGATTTCCGGGAACGGTTTTTGCAGGAGCGGGATAAACACCTCGTTTAAGGCCATCGCCAGCACCGACGGCTCATCGTCGGGCGCACGCCCCATGTAGGTGCTGTGGTAAATCGGGCGATGGCGGCGCGTCACGCACTCGACGGTGAAGACCGGAAAGCGCGCCTGCACATTGTAATAGCCTGTGTGATCGCCAAACGGCCCTTCGAGCGCTTCTTCCTCCGGCGCAATATAACCCTCGAGCACAAACTCGCCCGAAGCCGGCACCTGCAAGGCGTTGGTCCGGCATTGCACCACCTCGCTGCGGGCGCCGCGCAACAGACCGGCAAACTGGTGCTCGGACAGCGTGTCCGGAATCGGGGTGACCGCGGCAATCAGCGTCGCCGGATCGGCGCCGATCACCACCGCCACGGGAAAGCGTTCGCCCGGATGTGCTTCCTGCCACTCACGGTAATCGATCGCACCCCCGCGGTGCGCGAGCCAACGCATAATGACCTTGTTTGGTGCAATAACCTGCTGGCGATATATTCCGATGTTTTGCCTGTCCTTGTACGGGCCCTTGGTGATCACCAGTCCGAAGGTGATGAGCGGCCCTGCGTCCTGCGGCCAGCATGTCTGGATCGGCATCTCTGACAGATCCACATCGGCGGCGGCGATGACGTTTTCCTGGCACGGCGCATCGCGCAACGCTCGCGGCGGCATGTGCGCCAGCTTGCGCACGGCAGGCAGCGTTTCAAGCACCTCACCTATGCCTTTCGGCAGTCGCGGCTCCTTGAGGAACGCCAACAGGCGCCCTAGCTCGCGCAGCTCCGCGCTCGACTCACGGCCGATAGCCAGCGCCACCCGGCGCGTGGTGCCAAACAGGTTGCCGACAAGCGCAAAGCGCGAGTCCTTCGGGTTTTCGAATAGCAGCGCGGGGCCGCCCGATCGCAGCGTACGCTGGCAGATCTCCGTAATTTCAAGATTTGGATCGACCCTTGGCGCGACCCGTTTGAGTTCGCCCAGGCGTTCCAGGTGGGCCAGAAAATCCCGCAGATTGTTATAGCTCATGCGGCACTCGCCTTGCAGCCGCGCAAAACCCGCGCCGGCTTGACCCAGGTCATTGACCTGCACGAGCGAGTTTGATCCAGTACACCCTTAGAAGAGATAGCTACGATTATGCACACACTGCTCAATACGCTCGTTGTGCCATGGCGTCTGGTCCCCGATGCCATCCATTCGGCGGTGTTGGCCCGGATCTTGTCGCATCTGCTGCGCGGCCAGTCGCTTGCGGCCCGACTGCGCGAGCTCGACGGCAAGACCGTGTGCATCCACATCGCTGACGTGCCGAGCCGGCTGTATTTTCTAATCGCCGCGGACGCTCTGCGACCGGCCTCACCCGTGCATGCCGACGTTACCATCCGCGGGTGCCTGGAGGATTTCTGGCTGCTCGCTACCCGGCGTGAAGATCCGGACACGCTGTTTTTCAACCGCAGGCTCTGCATCGAGGGCGATACCGAGACCGGCCTGCACATTAAGAATCTGCTCGACGCGCTGGAGTATGATTGGGAGTCGCATTTCGGAAACGTGCTTGGTGATCCGATCGGATCCATGGTCGGCCGCCTGGCACATAAAGCTCTAACACAAACGCCCGCGGTCAACCGCCCCGCGTCCAGCTCACCCCGGGCAAGCCGTGCCAGTAACCGTCGCATGGGCCAGCGGACATAAACGGCATCAGCGTTTCCGCCGCCGGTCCGGCGTGCATGCGCCCATCGAGCACTTTACGAAAAACATCAATGATCTCGAAGGTCCCGCGCGATTGCGGCGAGACCCGCACCACGTCGATATCGAGATCCCTGAGCTCCGCGATCTCGCCGATCAGGCTGTGGGTCCTGCCTGACTGCACCTGAATTCCATTGAGCACAAGAAACGGCTTGCCTTCCTGCGTCAGCAGTGGCATTCCGTCCGGATGTTCGACACAACGCAAATCACACTCGTCCTTGGACACATTGTGCGCACGTGCGGTGAAGCAGCGCGCCGAAAACGCGAGCGGCAGGCGGCCAAACGCAAACACCTCGGTCTCCAGCCCGTGGGGGCGTTGTCGTTGCATGGCGCGCAACGCATTGCGGTCGAGCTCCACCGGCGCCACCCAGCGCCGTGCCCCGAATTCCGCAAGCAGCCTGAGCGCGGCCGCATTGTAGACGTTAACATGGGGCCCGACGACGAACGGCCAGCGCGTGTTTAGCATATTGACCGCGCCCATGTCGTTGGCCTCGACCAGAAAACGGCCATTGTCGGTAATGCGGCGCATGGTGCTCAGCTCGGACTCCGCCTCCACCAGCGCCAGCGTGGAGAGCACGACTTCCTTGCCCGCGCTCGTGAGCGTGTCCGCCAGCCTGAGCCAGTCGGTCAGCCTCAGGGCGCGGCGCTTGGAGCACACGGTCTCCCCGAGATACACAATATCGACGGGGGCATGGCACACACGGTTATAGAATTCCGCAACTGTTTGCCGGTCCCAGAAGTAAAGCAACGGTCCCAAGGCGAGTTTCATCGTTTCCGCCTTAGCCATCGACTGTCACACATATTGTCCCGGTTCCTCTTGTACCTTGTATCTTCGATCTGGCCGCTTGTATCCACTGTCCCATAATCTCCAGGCGTCGCCCGAGACATGAATCGAGCATTTGTTTCCGAGACTGTCGCCAGCACGGATGCTGGCGCCGAATCTACAGGGGTGAGGCCGACAAAGGAGAAGTGCCAGTGGCACTTCTCCCGGCCGAACGGGCTCGCCACGGATGGCGAGCCCCGGTCCTGCAAGCGCAGCACGATTGCGTAGCGCCGCAGGTATTCACGGTGTGTCTCGGAAACAAATGCTCGATTCATGTCTGTCCATCGAAGCCAGTTCGAGAAGCACCCTTGGTCCTAACGGCTTCCAGACGCATGCGTCGGGAGTCGTGTGACAACACTGCCTTGTGTCCCATTTATTGCCACGGCCGGTGGTAGGCGCCCAGTGTATGACAGCGCCCCTCGGCGACCCTGGCCAGCTGGGCGATCCATTTCTCGGCGGGAACAAAGTTGTCCGGGTCCGCCTGGCACGCATCAAGCGCCGCGCGCAACACCCGCGTCACCTGCTCCACATAGGCCGGGCTGCGTTGTCGTCCCTCCACCTTGATCGCGGCGACGCCGGCCTTGACCAGCTGCGGCAGAATCGGCAGCACGTTGAGGCTGGTTGGCTCCTCAAGCGCATAGAAAACGTTTCCACCGACCTCAAAACGTCCTTTGCACAACGTTGGATAGCCCGCAGGCTGGTGCGGCGCATAGACATCGATCAACACACCGTTAAGGCGTGACCTGCGCCCCGATGCATCCTCTTCCCAGCGCACCGCCTTCGCCGGTGAACACACCCCGCTCACGTTCGGCGAATCGCCGGTGACATACGACGACAAGGCGCACCGGCCTTCAACCATAACGCACAGGCTACCGAAGCCGAACACCTCGACCTCCACGCTGACGCGCTCGATAATCCTGCGCACCTGCGGCAACGATAATACACGCGGTAGCACCACGCGTTTGATATTAAACTGCCCGGCATAAAAACCGATCGCCTCGTGGTTGGTGGCAGAACTCTGCACCGAGAGATGCAGTCGCAACCCCGGGTGGTTTCGCGCAGCGTAACGCATCAACCCGGTGTCGGCGATAATGAGCGCGTCGACACCGAGGTTTGCCGCTTGATCCACCGCACGACGGCACGTCTCCCATTGCGCGCTGCCGGCGTAGGTGTTGATCGCGAGGAACATGCGGCTCCCCTGCTCGTGGGCGTAGGCGAGACCCGTGCGTGCGCCATGCTCATCGAAATTAAGGCCCGGGAAGTTGCGGGCATTGGTACCATCGCGTAAACCGATGTAGACGGCGTCGGCGCCATTATCCACCGCCGCCTTCAGGGCGGGCAGGCTGCCAGCCGGGCATACGAGCTCCGTTACGTGAGCGCTGTTTCTCATTGCTCAGTGGCCGAAAAAACCACGTTCGCTCGCAGGCATTTCAAGGCCGCTTCCGCAAACACAAGCGTATTTTCCCGTGGGGAGTGTGCTCAAATCCGATTCACAGTACAGCAAGCGACGGCCATTTTATTGACATGGGTCAAATATCGGGGAAATAGCCGCGGATCCCGGTCGTCGGGGCGTTATCGGTGATCGCGGGCTTGCCGGCGCCATTGCAGCCGCTCGCCGCGCCGCACTGGAGGTCCCCCCACATAATCGTCCGAAACCGGTTGAACCCGCAGCACTCAGCACAATCATATGGGGAGGAAGTAGTTCTTGATGCGCCACCGTCGCTGGCAGCGGCGATTTGATTCATGCTATCTTGATAATGGAATCTTGCCGGCACTCACAGAGTTAGCTTTTCCGCGTGACGTGATCACAGCGTTTACCGCACCCCGGCGCATTGAACGAGGCGACATGATAGGAGCAAGCTTATGATACCTGAGCTGGGTCACTTCGCTCTGATCCTGGCGCTGTGTCTGGCAGTCATACAGGGCGTCTTCCCTATCGTGGGTGCGGCCCGTGGCTTATCCAGCTGGATGGCACTCGCACGGCCCGCGGCCCGCGCGCAGTTCCTGTTTCTGGTGCTAGCCTTTGCTGCGCTTGCCTACTCCTTTGTCGTCAACGACTTCTCCGTCGCCTATGTGGCTCGCAACTCCAACTCTTTATTGCCCGTTCATTTCCGACTCTCTGCCGTGTGGGGTGGGCACGAAGGTTCACTGTTGCTCTGGAGTCTGGTCCTGGGGCTATGGACATTTGCCGTGACAGTGTTCAGTCGCGGCCTTCCGGCGGCGTTCGTCGCCCGGGTGCTAGGTGTGATGGGGCTAGTCAGCGTGGGCTTTCTTCTTTTTATGTTGCTGACCTCCAATCCCTTTATGCGGCTCGCGCCTGCGCCGGTGGACGGCGCCGACCTGAACCCGCTGCTGCAAGACTTCGGTCTCATCGTACATCCACCCATGCTCTACATGGGCTATGTGGGGTTCTCCGTCGCGTTCGGCTTTGCCATCGCTGCTCTGCTCGGTGGGCATCTGGATGCGACATGGGCACGCTGGTCACGGCCGTGGACCACGGTGGCATGGATGTTTCTCACCGTTGGGATCGCGCTGGGGAGTTGGTGGGCCTACTACGAGCTTGGCTGGGGCGGTTGGTGGTTCTGGGACCCAGTGGAGAACGCATCATTCATGCCGTGGCTGGTCGGCACTGCGTTGATTCATTCGCTGGCGGCGACCGAGAAGCGTGGTGCCTTCAAGAGCTGGACGGTTTTGCTCGCGATCTGCGCGTTCGCGTTGAGCCTGCTGGGTACATTCCTGGTGCGCTCCGGGGTACTGACCTCGGTGCATGCATTCGCAACCGATCCAGCACGCGGCATCTTTATTCTGTCCTTCCTGGGGATCGTCATTGGCGGCTCGTTCATTCTGTATGCCTGGCGCGCCCCACAGGTATTGGGTGGCAGCGCGTTCGGCGTAGTCTCCCGCGAGAGCTTTCTGCTGACAAACAATGTGCTGCTGCTTGTCGCTATGGCGACCATCTTGCTGGGCACCCTGTATCCGCTAGTGATTGACGCGCTTGGCTTGGGCAAGCTGTCTGTGGGCCCACCATATTTTAATACCGTATTCGTCCCGATCATGGCACTGCTCGCCACTGTACTGGGCTTCGGTCCGTTTACACGCTGGCGTCGTGACGAGCTCGCCCGGCTATGGCAGCAATTGCGGTATGCGGCATTAGGCGCTGTTGTCATCGGGGTCTCAGTCTTCGCCGCACTAGGAGGGACGAACGGGATTAAGGTCGGTCTTGGGGTCGCGCTCGCAATGTGGATTGTGCTCGGGACGCTGCAAAATCTGCGCTCGCGTTTAATCCAGCGCAGGAGTATCTGGGCATCGCTGAGCAGCCAGCCGCGCGGTTTTTACGGTATGTCCCTGGCACATATGGGTCTGGCCACCGTAATTGTCGGTGTTATGGTTTCGAGCCTTTACAGCACCGAGATGGATCGAAGCCTGGTCCCGGGAGAAACGATCGAAGTCGGCGGTTACACCTTCCTGTTCGACGGAGTGCACGAGATTACCGGCCCGAACTTTCAAGCGAGCGAGGGGGAGTTACATGTTTTCAAGGATGGTAAGCCCGTCACCGTCTTGCGACCGCAAAAGCGCATTTACCAGGTGCGATCGATGCCCATGACCGAAGCTGCCATCGACCCTGGCCTGACACGCGATCTGTATGTCTCCCTTGGTGACCCGCTCGACGACGGCGGTTGGACCCTGCGGTTGTACCACAAGCCTTTTGTGCGCTGGATCTGGCTGGGAGCCATATTCATGGCGCTCGGTGGCCTGCTTGCGGTCACCGATCCGCGTTACCGCCTGGCCACGGGTCGCCGCGAACGGGCGCTACTGGATGCGCTTACCGGCAAGGCGATGGCAGCGGGTAAGCCCTGATGGCGCGCTACCTGATCCCACTGGCGGTGTTTATCGTCCTGGTCGCACTGCTCGGCGTCGGTCTGAAGCGCGATCCACGCCTGGTCCCTTCGCCCCTGATCGATAAGCGCGTACCCGCGTTCGCGCTTCCGAGGGTAACCCAGCCCACAGAGACTTTGACCTCGGCCGATTTGCGCGGCCGCATCTCGTTATTCAATGTATGGGCATCGTGGTGTGTGGCCTGCCGCGAGGAACATCCAGTGCTCATTGGGCTATCGCACAGCCGGCAGGTTCCGATTTACGGCCTGAATTACAAGGACCAGCGCGTGGACGCGGTGCACTGGCTCAATAGCTTCGGTAATCCCTACGTCGCGAGCGCGCACGATCTTAATGGCAAGGTCGGGATCGACTTCGGGGTCTATGGGGTACCAGAGACGTTTGTGGTCGACCAACGGGGAGTCATTCGGTACAAGCATATCGGACCCATCTCCGAAGAGACGGTAAAGGACGTTATCTTGCCGCTCGTGAAAAAACTCAAGGAACAACGCACGTGATGCGGATAGTTCTCATCGTGGTGCTAATCGCGTTGCCTTCCTACCCAATGTCCGGAGTAGCCGCAGAAACCCCGTTTGAGTTTTCCGGCCCGGCGGAAGAGCAACGCTATCGAGAGCTGCTCGCAGAGTTACGCTGCCTGGTTTGCCAGAACCAGTCGCTGGCCGATTCCAATGCTGACCTCGCACAGGATCTGCGCGAGGAAGTGTATCGCTTGATGAAGCAAGGGGGGAGTGACAAGGAAGTGATCGCATTTCTGGTCGCGCGCTACGGCGATTTTGTGCTCTACCGCCCGCCAGTCAAACCGATCACCTATCTTCTGTGGTTTGGGCCAGCATTGCTGCTGATGCTCGGCATAGTGGTAATGGTGCGTTTCGTACGGCGGCGCCCGGCGCAGACTGCCCGCGCGCTCACGGAAAAAGAACGCCAGCAAATGGCTCACCTACTCGGACACAATGCCACGAACACAACCCAGGATGACGGGTCATGATGGTCTTCTGGTTACTGATCGCTGCCATGGTTGCGGTGGCAATGGCGATACTGTTGCCGGTCCTGCTGGGACGTGGCCAGCTCGGTGGTAACCCGCGCCAGGCGATCAACGTCGCCATATATAAGGAACGATTTGCGGAGCTCGAGACAGAAGTCAAGAGCGGCGCATTGAACGAAGAGCAGCTCGAGCTGACACAGCGAGAGCTGGAACGAAACCTGCTCGAAGACGTAAAGGGCGAGGACGACGAGAGAACCGCCGCCAATCGGCCGGCCCGCAGCGCGCGCACGGCGTTGGCAATCGCCTTAATCCTGCCCGTGGTCGCGATCGGTCTGTATTTTGCGCTCGGCGACGCTCGCCTGGTATCGAGGTCGCCTGCGACGCTTGCCCAGGCACCGCGTGGACTACCCGCCGGAGTGGACTCTGTTGAGGATATGGTGGACGCACTGCGCGTGCGACTGCAGCGCGAGCCCGACAACGCCGAGGGTTGGGTGCTGCTCGCGCGATCGTACCTGGTTCTGGAACGATACGGCGAGTCCGTACTGGCCTACGCCAAGGCCCATCAACTTCTCGGCGATGATCCCCAGCTGCTGGCTGACTACGCCGAAGCGCTCGCGTTCGCCAACGGTAATCGGTTCAACGGCGAAGCGGCGCGGCTGGCCGCGCGCGCACTCGAGCTGCAGGGCGACAACCGCAAAGCATTGTGGCTCATGGGAATAGTCGCCGTCCAGCGCGGTGACCGCGCCCAGGCCAAAGCGTACTGGACGCGCCTGCTGCAGTTGGCGCCAGCGGACAGCCAGGAGGCCCGGCTGTTGCAACAATATATCGAACAGGTCGACAATGCTGACGTGCAAGCCAGCGAGGGCGAGCGTGCGTCTGCGCCTGCAAACGCTCCGAAGACGAAAAGCGCGGCGGCGTCGGTGGCAAGCCTCAGTGTGCGGGTAGCGCTTGATCCCGCCTTGGCGCAGCGGGCAACGCCCGATGACACGGTGTTTATTTTCGCACAGGCCACGCAGGGGCCGAAGATGCCGTTGGCGATTGTGCGCACGCAAGTGAAAGGGCTACCGGCCATAGTGACGCTCGATGACTCCATGGCCATGATGCCGGCCATGAAGTTGTCGCAATTCAAACAGGTGGTGGTCGGCGCCCGCATTTCCCGGAGCGGCCAGGCGACTCCACATAGCGGCGACCTCGAGGGCCGCACGGGCGTGATCGAGCTGGGCTCCGCCGGCACCGTAGAGATTACCATTAACAAGGTACGGCCCTGATCTTCAACCCCCGTGGGGTACGCCGGGCACCGGCATTACCAGTGGCCGCAGGCACGGCGGCATCCCTTGGCCCTGGTTACAAGAGGGAAAGCACGGCTTGGGTGGATATTTTCGTTCCACGCTATCCCGCCGGCTGTGTGCTGTTCCGACCATGCGCCTGACTACCGTTCCCGCTCTTTATGTGTCTCAGTGAGGAGTGGTAGAACTCGTATATCCCCTTATACGCGCCGAGAACGCCATAAATTTGCCTGATTTCTCCCTTTCTAAATATTCTCTTGACGTCTCAGCCTGGTTCTTTATAATCGCCTGATCAATATTTGGGAATAATTTCCCAAATATTGTATACATGGCAGACAACGCGGCGGCTGTTGTGCCCGAGCGGCATCCCGCCCATCGATGGAGATTGAGGACGTCACACCATGACTGGCAACAAACAAGAACTCACGATTATTCATAACGACGGCAACCCTTCGCAACGCACGCCCGTAACAACGCTCGATCCCCTACGCATACGGGCAGCCAAGGCGGCTTACACAACCCGCCGCGTGCCGCTTGATCGGATCCGAACCCTGGTGACCGGCGCGGTCAGACCGCAGCCCGGCGACCTGGTGCTTGCACGCGTGGCCGAGATCGGGCAACACACCAAACTCGAGCTCGTCAGCGGGCGGCGTGCGACGCTTTACATAGGCGACGAGGTCGTTGTGTGTTACGGGAATCGCTACGCACCCGACCAGTTCGAAGCAGTGGTCCCGGATAGCCTGAAACCCTGTCAGCTGGTCGCCGCTGGTGGCGTTGCTGCGCGCATGCTGTGCAAGCACACCCGTCTGAAGCCGCCCACGGCGATCGCGCCGCTCGGTATGCTGGCAGATACACACGGTCGCCGTCTTAATTTGCGTGACTACACTGTACGCAAACCGCTATCCACGCGGGCACGGCCGTTCACCGTGGCGGTGGTCGGCACCGCCATGAATGCCGGCAAGACCACTTCCGCGGCGCACCTGGTCAGAGGGCTGACCCGTTCCGGCCTACGGGTCGGCACGGCCAAGGTCACGGGCACGGGGGCAGGCGGTGACGTCTGGATGATGAGTGATGCGGGCGCGTATGAGGCGGTCGATTTCACCGACGCCGGCTATGCGTCTACGTACTGTGCCGGTGCCCGACAAACCCAGGACATACTCACGACCCTGGCGAGCTACCTGGGCTCGCTCGAGGTGGAGACCATAGTGCTGGAGGTCGCCGATGGCCTGCTCCAGCATGAGACCGCTACGCTGCTGCGCTCACCCGATTTCATGGCCCACGTCGACGGGGTCGTGTTTGCGGCGAGTGACGCCATGGGCGCCGTCGCCGGTGTGCAGTGGCTGCAGCGTCACGGCGTGAACGTGCTGGCCGTCAGTGGTGCGCTTACATCCTCGCCACTCGCGGTGCGCGAAGCGGAGCAAGGCGTCGATCTGCCCGTTCTCGGTCGCCATGAGCTATCCGACCCGGGCGTGGCTGCACAACTGGTAGTGCAATCGTCGCTCTGGAGGCGCGCTGCCGAGGCGGCAGGATGAGACTCCCGAAGCTGTTCAGACGCATGCGCCTGCGGCTGCTCGCCCGGCTGATCGGCAATGGCGTCGGCCAGAGCGGCGCGACAATCGGCACCGCGTTGCTGGTGCAAAGCGCTTTTGATCGCTTGATTACCGGGCCGGCGAGCGTGACATCGTGGTTGATGCCGGGCATCGCTGCCGGTTTGCTTGGCATGGCCGCCGCTGTCGCCTGGCTGCGGATGCGGGAACGCATCGATGCGGAGTCGCTGGGACAGGACTATGTCTGCGATGTGCGCGAAGCACTGTTCAAGCGCATGACGGTGCTGGTGCCGCGCGCCCTGCAAAAACGTAGCCAGGGCGGTACGCTGTTACGTTTCATCGGCGATCTCACGGCACTGCGGCAGTGGGTCAGCCTCGGCCTTGCGCGACTTGCGGTAGCCGGCATTACCACCACTAGTGCATTGGTGGCACTCGCAACTCTCAACACAATGCTGGCCATGACCGTTGCCGTGGTGCTCGCCGCCGGTGTGAGCGTGAGCTTACTGCTCGGCAAGCGGATGGAAAATTCCGTGCGCGAGGCACGCCGGCGTCGGTCGAAGCTGGCGGCCAACGTGGCCGAGAAGATCGTATCCATGGCAGTCGTGCAGCTATTCGGTCAGGCAAAGCGCGAACGTGAGCGGCTCGCGCGCCAGGGCCGGAGACTGAAGGGAGCGATGGTGGCACGCGCCACCATCATCGGCAGGCTACGCGCGCTGACCGAAGCGACCATGGCGATTGCCACCGGTGGTGCGCTGCTCGTCGGTGCCGGCGAGGTGGCCGCCGGCCATGCCACAGCGGGCACGGTAGTGGCAGCAATGAGCATCGTCGCCCTGCTGGGGCCGCCGCTGCGCGATCTCGGGCGGGTTTACGAGTATTGGCATGGAGCGCGGGTATCGCGTCGGAAGCTCGAGCAGTTTCTCGCCACCCCGGCGCTTGGCGTGCCGCGGCGAGTGGCACAGCCGATACCCCCCGATGGTGCCGGCCGCCTCGAGTTCCTTCACGTCGATGTCAGCGGCGCGCTGCGCAAGTTCAGCGCGGTGGCGGAGCCGGGCAAGATCGTTGCTATTGCCGGCCCCAACGGGGCGGGCAAGTCGACCGTGATGGCACTCGCGGCGCGCTTCATCGACGCCGACGCCGGCGAGGTGCGAATCGACGGTATGAACATTGCCACGGCCCGGCTCCGTGCACTGCGACGCATCGTCGGCATGGTGAGTCCGGAACTGCCGTTGTTGCGCGGGACCATCGAGAAAAATCTGCGCTATCGCTGTCCCGATGCACCGGCGAAAGAGATTGCCCGTGTCAAGACCTTGTGCGGCATCGACCGATTGATTGAGGAGCTGCCCGATGGCGCCGACACGCGCCTGCTGCAAGGCGCTACGAACCTCTCGCTGGGTCAGCGCCAGCGTATCAGCCTGGCCCGTGCTATCGTCGGCAACCCGCGCATTCTATTGCTCGACGAGGCCGATGCCCATCTGGACAATCTGGCGGCACAGGCCCTGGAGCGGGTGCTGGCCACTTTCAACGGCACGGTATTATTCGTGACCCACCGCCCGGAGCAGCTCGCGCGCGCCGACCTCGTGTGGTTTCTAGACCGCGGGCGGCTGGTGGAGAGCGGCGAGCCGCGGGAGTTGCTGAATCAAGACGGGGCAACGAGGCGGGCTTATCGAAACGTGCTGCCACTGGCCTCCTGATCGGGCGGCGTAACAGCGAGATCGACGGCGATGGAGCGGCGAAGGATCGACATCGAAATGGCGCAACCAGGGCGTGCCACC
Source organism: Acidiferrobacterales bacterium (assembly GCA_046758085.1). Classification (GTDB taxonomy): domain Bacteria; phylum Pseudomonadota; class Gammaproteobacteria; order Acidiferrobacterales; family SPGG2; genus VRUB01. The sequence continues at coordinate 7,305 of JBHHZP010000052.1, read as the reverse complement.
GGTGTGGGCGCCCGAGGGGGTGTGGCGCGCGGTAAGGTGGTAAGGCGCACACTTATGGGCGACGCTGATCAGCGTTACTTTCTTTTCCTGCCTCGCCGTGTGGCCGCGGCCGAGGCACCGCTGCTGGTGGGCGTGCATGGGGTGACGCGAGGTGCCAGAGAGATAGCGCAGCAATTCGCCGCGCTGGCTGAGGCCTACGGCGTGGGGTTACTGTGCCCGCTGTTTCACGCAAGGCGCTATGCGGATTATCAGCGTCTGGGGCGTGCCGGACGCGGCGCGCGCGCCGATCGCGCGCTCGAACGGATCCTGGCCGAGGTCCAGTGCCTGACCGGTATGAGCACCGAAAAGCTCTACCTGTTCGGCTACTCCGGGGGCGCACAGTTTGTGCATCGCTACGCGATGGCCTACCCGCGGCGAGTGGCGGCCATGATCGTCAGTGCGGCCGGTTGGTACACGCTGCCGGATCCCGGGAGACCCTTCCCCCATGGGATGGGGCCCACGCCCGAGTTGCCAGACATCCGTTTCGACCTCGAGGCCTTCCTGCGAATCCCCACTGCCGCCATGGTCGGCGAGTGGGATATCGAACGCGATGCCGCACTGAAACAGTCTTACCGCGTTGACCGCGATCAGGGTCCCACACGCCTGGAGCGGGGCAGGCGCTGGATCCGGGGTCTCAAGACAATAGCCGCCGCACGCGGGCTGGCTACACCTTACACCTTCCGCACGCTTTCGCGTTCCCACCATTCCTTCGTAGATTGCGTCCGGCACGGCGCTCTGCACCGCCGCGTGTTCGAGACCCTGTTCGGGCCCGCCTCCCTCGACGGGGGCGTCCACACCGTCTCAGTGCAGGCGACAGCGGCTCCGGCGGAAACCCGCTTGTTGTAAACGGCTCCTGCGGTTGACGCCACCCGTGTCCTCGCGCGTTCATGCTCCGCGGCGTGCGCCCGGCCGTTGCTGCTACCTGGGGCCCGCCGGCCCCCGCGCTCAGCGCTGGTCCGCGCCACCCAGGAAGGCTAAACTTCGCCCTTCGCCCGAGCGAAAACCCGTCTATCGCGAATATGAACCTCTACCGCATGCTGTGTGAGCGACGCGCGAGCCCGGTGCGCGTCGGTGTGATCGGCGCCGGCAAGTTCGCATCCATGTTCCTCGCGCAGGCCCGGCGTACGCCCGGTCTGCACATTCTGGCCGTGTGCGATCTCGTCCTCGCCCGGGCGCGCGCAGCCCTGCAGCGCACTGGCTGGCCCGATGAGCAAACCGCAGCGGCCTCCTTCGAGCAGGCGCGCAAACAGGGATCGATCCATCTTACCGAAGACGCGCTGGCACTCATCACCGCCGATAGCATGGAGGTGGTCATCGATTGCACCGGCGACCCGGCGGCCGGCATCCGGCATGCACTGGCCTGCATCGAGGCGAAGCGCCACATCATCATGGTCAATGTCGAGGCCGACGTGTTGGCGGGACCGTTGCTCGCGCGGCGGGCGCGCGCGGCGGGCGTCGTGTACTCGATGGCCTACGGCGATCAGCCCGCGTTGATCGTGGAGCTGGTCGACTGGGCGCGCGCCACCGGCTTCGACGTCGTGTGCGCCGGCAAGGGCACCAAGTACCTGCCCGAGTACCACGCCTCCACGCCGGATACCGTGTGGCGCTACTACGGCCTGACGCCGGAGCAGGCCGCAGCCGGCGGCATGAACCCGAAGATGTTCAACTCCTTCCTCGACGGCACCAAGTCGGCAATCGAGATGGCTGCCGTCGCCAATGCAACAGGATTGGTGCCGGCACCGCAGGGGTTGGAGTTTCCGCCATGCGGAGTGGACGCGCTCGCACAGAATTTGAAGCCGCAGGCTGAAGGCGGGATGCTGCAACACGCCGGCACCGTAGAGGTGGTCTCGTCGGTGCAGCGCGATGGCAGCAACGTCGAGCGTGATCTGCGTTGGGGCGTGTACGTGACGTTCGAAGCACCCTCGGACTACGCCGCCCGCTGCTTCAGCGAGTACGGTCTGGTCACCGATGACAGCGGGCGTTACTCGGCGCTGTACCGCCCGTTTCATTTGATTGGCCTTGAGCTCGGTATCAGCGTCGCATCCGCCGGGTTGCGTGCGGAACCCACCGGCGCGGCGCAGGGCTTTCTGGGCGATGTGGTGGCGAGCGCCAAGCGCGATCTCGCCGGCGGCGAGATCCTGGATGGGGAAGGCGGCTACACGGTCTGGGGACGCCTGCTGCCTGCCGCCGATTCGCTCGCCCGCGGTGGCCTGCCTATTGGTCTTACCCACGGGGTCAGACTCAAGAACGCCATCGCTGTCGGACAATCTATCCGCTGGACCGATGTCGAGATGGACGAGACCTCCGAGGCCGTGCGTGTTCGCCGTGAGATGGAAACGGCGTTTCGGCCAGCGGGTAAGGTCAAGGTCAGCGCTTAGGCAATCATCGATTAGCAAAGGGATAATATGAATAACATGCCGAAGTTTGCCGCCAATCTGACCATGATGTTCAACGAGGTCGACTTCCTCGAGCGCTTTGAGGCCGCCGCAACAGCCGGTTTTAAGGGTGTCGAGTACCTTTTCCCGTACGCGCACGAAAAAGACGCCTTGGCCGAGCACCTGCACGCAAACAACCTGGTGCAGGTGCTGCACAACTTGCCCGCGGGCGACTGGGACGCCGGCGAGCGCGGCATTGGCTGCCATCCCGATCGGGTCGGCGAGTTCCAGGACGGGGTAGGTCGAGCCATCGAGTACGCGACTGCGCTGAGCTGTACACAGGTAAATTGCCTGGCGGGGATCGCGCCCCCCAGTGTTCCGGCGGAAGAGCTGCGCGAGATCTTTGTCGCCAACCTCGAATTCGCGGCGAGTAAGCTAAAGGACGCCGGTATCATGTTGTTGATCGAGCCGATCAACACCCGCGACATACCGGGCTTCTATCTGTGCCACACCAACCAGGCGCTTGCCATCATCGAGGAGGTCGGGTCCGAGAACTTGCGGTTGCAGTATGACATCTATCACATGCAGATCATGGAAGGGGATCTCGCGCGCACGATCGCGGAGCATGTGGACGTCATCAAGCACATGCAGCTGGCCGACAACCCGGGACGCCACGAACCCGGCACGGGGGAGATCAACTATGCGTTTCTGTTCGCGCATCTCGATCGCATCGGCTATGCGGGCTGGGTGGGCTGCGAGTACAAGCCACAGACGACTACCGAAGAGGGGCTGGGCTGGGTCCGTCCGTATCTGAAAAACCACCGTTAATGGTGGCCGAGGCACCAGATAGCTCGTACAGTGTGCTCCGCCGGTCTCGGCTCCCGGGTGTCGCCTTTTTCTGCCGCGTCCCGGAGCCTCGTGCGGGCTTTGCCAGGGCGGCGGGGCTCCACCGCTCACCGATCGCTGACGTCGGCGAACCAAGAATAGCAAGCACTTAATGCATAGGGTCATAACTAGGAGACTGTCACCATGAGCAAGATTGGTTTTATTGGCGTGGGTATCATGGGCCGGCCAATGGCGGGTCACCTGCAGGCCGCCGGGCACGAGCTGTTTCTGGTCAAGCATCGCTCCGCACTGCCTAAGGAACTCGTTGACGGCGGCGCGGTAGAATGCGCGAGCCCCAAGGAAGTCGCGCAGCAAGCCGAGATTGTTATCACCATGGTGCCCGACACGCCACACGTCGAGGCGGTGCTGTTCGGGCCGGACGGCGCTGCCGAAGGGCTGAGCGCCGGCAAGACGGTGGTCGACATGAGCTCGATCTCGCCGATTGAAACCAAGAGCTTTGCAAACAGGATGAACGAGCTGGGCTGCGATTATCTGGATGCGCCCGTATCGGGCGGCGAGGTCGGGGCCAAGAATGCCGCTCTTACTATCATGGTCGGTGGGCCGCAGGCCACGTTCGACAGGATCAAGCCGTTGTTCGAGCTCATGGGCAAGAATATCACGCTGGTCGGCGATAACGGCGCCGGACAGACCGCCAAGGTAGCAAACCAGATTGTGGTGGCGTTGACCATCGAAGCGGTGAGCGAGGCGCTCGTGTTCGCCGCTAAGGCTGGCGTGGACCCGGCACGGGTGCGCGACGCGCTCATGGGCGGCTTCGCCGGATCGCGCATCCTCGAGGTGCACGGCAAGCGCATGATCAAGCGCACCTTCGATCCCGGCTTTCGCATCGAGCTGCACCAGAAAGACCTGAACCTGGCGCTGGCCGGGGCGCGGGCGCTCAACATGAGCCTGCCCAACACGGCCGCGACCCAGGAGCTGTTCAATGCCTGCGCCGCGCACGGATGGGCCAGCATGGACCATTCCACCCTGGTCCGGGCGTTAGAGCTGCTGGCCAACCACGAGGTCAGTTAGGCAAGGCCCCGGAAACAATCGCGGTTTTGCGGCGATTCACGCAGCGGTGCGGTAACGCGCTGGCACCAGTAGTTGACGTGAATGCGTTGTCTCGTTCTTAATTTATGGTCGAGCGCGTTATGGCTGCGCGGAGCTGTCGCGACGCTAAGCCATCGCGTTTGCGAACGGACACACCTTGGCTGATCCGTCTACAACGCCTCACAACCGGCGCAAGGAATTCCTCCATGCGTCCGTTATTGCCCTCGTCGTCACTCTTCTTTGTGCCCTGGGCGCGCGGTTCCTTGCGCCCAGCCGGATAGCCGAGAACTGGGTGTATGACCTACGGGTTGCCGCTTTGACCCCCGCCATGCCGCAATCAAAGGAAATCGTGATCGTTGCAATAACCGAGGACACGCTTGCCACGCTCCCTTACCGCTCGCCGCTCGACCGGCGTTTTCTGAGCAATCTCCTGCGTACCCTGGAGCAGAAAGGGCCAAGGATGATCGGTATGGATATCCTGTTTGATCAGCCTACCGAAGCGGAGAAAGACGCAGAGCTTCGCGCGACCTTGCGCAGCCTCGAGATCCCCGTCATCGTCGTGTGGGTCGACGCGGAGGCCGGGCTCACCGAACGTCAATTCGCTTTTATGACCAATTATCTCCAGAACACCCGGCATGGACTCGCTTATGTGACCAAAGACCCGGTTGATGGCACCGTACGTTCGATATACGTGGGCAAACGACAAGGCAATCAACGCGTGCTTGGGCTCGCCGCAGCGTTGGCCAATCTCGCTGACGTAAAGGTGCCGGACGCCGCCACTATTCCACTCGACTACCGCGGCCAACCGGATGTCGATACGCCTGCGTTTATCATATATCCGGCACATACGGTTTCATTGCTGCCGTCGTCGTGGTTTGCCGGAAAGATCGTGCTCATCGGTGTCGACCTGGCATTGAGCGATCGCCACCGTACGCCTTTCGCCGTAACAAAAGGGCCGATCGCCGGCGCCATGCCTGGCGTCGTGCTGCACGCGCAGGCCTTGTCACAGCTATTGGATGGGCGCAAAGGAAAACGGCTCGTGACATGGCAGGAGATACTCCTTATCCTCTTGTCTGCCACGGCCGGTGTATTGATCGCCATTGTCGATATACCGGCCACCCTCAAAGCGGCGGTCGGCATTCTAACCATTGTCCTGGCTTGGGTCGCGGGGTTCGTGCTTTTTCAGCAGAGCGGCCCGTTGGTGCCGCTGGTAGTTCCCACGATTGCGTTTACTGCGTCAGGCGGTCTTTTCAGCGCGCACCGCTGGCGACAGGAGCGCGCGCAGAAGCGATTTATCCGTCACGCATTTTCGAAGTTCCTTGCGCCGGCCGTTATAGCGCAGTTGGAGGCCGATCCCAAGCGTCTTGCCCTGGGTGGCGAGAAGCGTGAAGTCACCTTTATGTTCACGGACATCGCGGGCTTCACCGCCCTCACCGAGCACATAGAACCTACGATTCTTGTACCACTGCTAAACGCCTACTTCGACCAGGCCTGCAAGATCGTGCTCCGCTATGGCGGCACGATCGATAAATTTGTCGGCGACGCACTTCACGTCATGTTTAACGCACCCGGTGATCAACCCGACCATGCTGAACGCGCAGTCCGGTGTGCCATGGAGCTCGACCGGTTCTGCCAATCCTTCCGCTCGCAGCAGGACACGCGTGGGATCACGTTCGGAGCGACGCGTATCGGTGTGAACACAGGACCGGCTATAGTAGGTAACTTCGGTGGGAAAGAGCATTTCGACTACACCGCTCACGGCGATACCATCAACACAGCGGCGCGATTGGAAGGCGTGAACAAGTATCTGGGGACCCGGATCTGTATAAGCGCAGCGACGGCTACTAAGTGTAACGGCATCGTTTTCCGTCCCGTCGGCCGGTTGGTGCTCAAGGGCAAAACGGAGGCAATCGAGGTCCTGGAACCGCTATCGGAGGCGGAAGCCGCTAGCCTCAAGACCGTCGAGTACGTCGAAGCGTATCGTCTGATGGAGAGCTCAGATCCTCAATCCGCTCACGCCTTCGATGATCTCGCGAAGAAATACCCCGACGACCAGCTTATTGCCTTCCACACCCGACGTCTTGAATCTGGGCAAACCGGACGCACCATCGCGATGACGGACAAGTAAGCCTGGCATCGATACCGCGCTTGGGCACTGTTCTCGTTCGGCACCAAGCGCGAGTAGTTAGACATGTAATGCAGTCAACGCGCAGGTTCTCACTTTCCACGCCGGGCAATAGCGCCTACCAGGATTCGGGCCTGACGTGCGCAACCGTTTTCCGCCATCCACGCCGCACGATGGGCTTGCGTTGGGAGTTCTGTCGGGACAAGGAGAATCGTCAAGTTTGCCCATCGATAACCACCTATAGGGCGCGCCAGATAAGTTACTCCATCTGCCAGCGGCAGCTCAGCCGGCCATATCATCGTCCGCTTTCCTTGTGACCATTCCGTTCTAGTCTCGCGTTGCTGGCCGCCAACCTGTTTGACGGTCAAGACGACCTTCTTACCCGCGTGCGCACGCCACAGGGTCACAGGCTCGTCAGGACGCACGCAATAAACACCAGAGCGGCCCACATTGATCGCCCAGACACCCGGTCGAGCGGCGCCGGGTGCCGCACGAAACACCGCAAGCGATGGGTCGTTCTCGGGCGGGCCGGTAACAATCCGGGACAAAGAACTCAGAAGATTGTTGGTCTTGCCACTCGGTAACGGTTCCGGTGTGCCCTTGTAGGGACCCTTGAGCTTGATGGTCTTGCCTTCCGGCGATATGAGGGTGACGGTGACTCCAGGCGACAGCGTTATCGACGCTGCGCCGTCGACAATCGCACCAGCCTTCAATGCCGGCGCGTTGGAGGCGATCACGACGAGCTGGGCGGCATTGGTCGTCGCCCAAAAGCTAAGACTGAAAACCATGAAAAGAAGTGTCCGGAATTTGTACATTTCTTCGTCTCCCTAAATC
>JBHHZP010000051.1:0-22084 GCA_046758085.1 Acidiferrobacterales bacterium | reverse complement strand
GGACGCGCGGAATCCCTTCCGCGCCTCTTCGAGCCCAACTTCGCCTCCCTCGGCGCTTGGCTCGGCGAAAGGCGCCAAAAAAAGCAAAGCAACCCCTCCCCCTGAATGGGGGAGGGCTGGGGAGAGGGTGTTCGGCTTGACCAAGGGGGCCGAAATAAAACACTTCACAACAGCCCATTCACGTCTAACGCCCGTAGGCCTGGGCTTCGATTGTGCCCCTCACTCGGCTCGCACATACAGGTTATAGTGCTCAGTAACGTACACGGCGTTTTTTTGCTCCGGGCGGTGCGTTCGTATAAGGTCAACAATCAGAACAAATTAGGCGAGTCCCAGGTGTTCGCCCATGCGGGTGTTTAGCTTTACGCTTCCGTGCTGACCGCAGCCACTGCGATCTATACGGGGCGGCCCTTTGGGAGGGCACCCATGCGAAGTAATTTTTCTGTTGCCGAGATGGAACAGAAAATTTTTTTTTGTTATTCAGTAAGGAGAAGCAAGTGAGAATTCTAAGTGTTGGTCGGGTCGCGGCATTGGTAACCGTTATAAGCTTTACCGGTGCCTTTTCAGCGGAAGAACCTCAAACAGCCGCCGAAGCTGGCTTGATGCAAGGGTTCCCGCCACCTAAAGACAAAATCGTCGACATCAATAATTGGCTGGTGCCCCCAAACAACCGATGGGGTTTCCAACACACTAATCGCATATTGCATACCACGACCGTCGACCGTGGCGATGTACCGGTTTGGCATCTAAGACAGCGTCCTTTGGACCTTGATGCGGTGACATACAAGAATAAGAAAGGAGAGACACACACTTTCCGCGACATTCTCGCGGCGTCCTATACCGACGCGATTGTCATTCTTTATCGGGGCGACGTCGTATACGAGAAGTATTTCAACGGCCAGACTCCAGAGACTCGACACATTATGTTCTCAGCAACCAAATCACTCGCCGGCACGGTTGCCGCCGTCCTTGCCCATGACGGTCTGCTCGATCCAGCAAAAATGGTTACCGACTATATTCCAGAGTTGAAAGACAGTGCATTTGGTGATGCGACTGTTCGCACTGTCATGGATATGACCACGGGTATTGAGTATTCGGAAAGCTATGCTGATATGAACTCCGAGGTCGTCGCCCACATGGTGGCAACCAATTATCGCCCAATTCCTCAAGGGTATACCCGTGCAACAACGCTTTATCCGTTCCTGGCGTCCCTCGAGAAGAAGGGCGAGCATGGGCATGTCTTTCACTATGTCAGCGCGAACACAGAGGCCCTCGGCTGGCTCATCAATCGGGCGACCGGCAAACCGGTTTCCGAGGTATTCAGCGAGAGAATCTGGTCCAAACTTGGGGCAGAAAAGGACGGCTATGTAATCAATGGCCGCGACGGGACCGAGAGTTGGGGCGGTGGCTTCAATGGGACCGCCAGAGACATGGCGCGCTTTGGACAGATGATCCTTCAAGGCGGGATCGCGAACGGCCGGCAAATCGTACCCTCTATCGTCGTAGAACGGTTTCGTAACGGAGGTAACAGGAGTGCGTTCTCGCGCAGCAGCGAAGGACAACCGGGCGAAGTCATGGAGGGATGGTCCTACCGGGATCAGTGGTGGGTGACCCACAATGAAAACGGCGCGTTTACGGCACTCGGTATTTACGGACAATGGATCTACATCGACCCTGCCGCTGAGATGGTAATTGCCAAACAGTCGTCCTATACCAGTGCCCGTGGCGAGATAATCGACGACGACGTTACCTTGGCGCTCCAAGCAATGGGTACACACCTTAAATCACTGCCGTAGTTCTTTTAACTTAATGTTTAGTAAAACCTACGACACCTCGAATGTCCGTATATGGGCTGCCCCTCGTTTTGCAAGCATTCCGTTTGGTGGCGGTGCGGTACGACTGCTCACGTATTCGGCCTCCTTGTAGGTCAAAACCGATCTCCGTGCCCGGTGCAGACGGGGGTTGGGGTGTTTTTGCTTGTAAACCCCCTTACTCAAGCCGTGGGAGGAGGGAGAGCGAAGCGCAGCAAGCCCGTTAATAGACAATCGGCGGTAGGTGATGCCGGAACAATGCATCCTACATCGCCTATGCGCCAGGCGATCTGGCGCGCCCCTCTCTGGGAAGGTGCGCTTCGTGCTCCGCGGTGGATGGCGCACTGAAATCACAGTGCGCGGATCTTTTCGAGCTGGGCATCCAGCTTTTTCACCGCGGCCTCAAACTCACCGACACGCTGGCGCTCCTGGCGCACGATCTTCTCCGGGGCGCGCTCGAGAAAACTTGGGTTGTCAAGCTTACTGCGAGCACGTTCCAGATTCTCCTGTGCCCTTTCGCGTTCTCGTGCCAGTCTTTTTGCTTCTGCCTTCTTGTCGATCAATGAGCCCAGCGGTACCAGCACCTTCATGTTGCCCACCAGTGAGGTCGCAGATTCGGGTACGGGATCACCGGGCTCGAGCCAGCCGAGAGACTCGAGGCCTGCTAATGCCATGATGTAGTCGCGACCGTGTTGCAATCGCGTGCGATCCTCGCTCGTGCCGTCTTGCAGCATGGCAGGCAGCCGTTTGCCGGGGGAAATATCCATCTCGCCACGAATATTGCGCACCCCGGTAATCACACCTATGACCCAGCTCATTTGTTCGATGGCTTTGTCATTGATCTTGTGTGGGTCCGGCTGCGGGTAGGGCTGCAACATGATGGTTTTGCCGTGCTTGCCTGCCAGCAGGGCGACTGCCTGCCAGATCTCCTCGGTAATGAAGGGCATGATTGGATGCAGCAGACGCACCACGGCCTCCAATACCCGTACCAGAGTACGGCGTGTGGCGCGCAGGGTCTCGTTCGAGCTCGCGGGATTCGTCAGTGTCACCTTCGAAAGCTCCAGGTACCAGCTACAGTACTCGTCCCAGACGAAGCCGTGCAACGTGCTGGCCATGAGATCAAAGCGATAATCTTTGATAGCCGCGTGGACTTCGCCCTCGACCCGCTGCAGGCGCGAGACAATCCAGCGCTCGGCGTCGGTTGGCGTGTTATCCTCGCCGTCGCTGCCACAGTCGTGCCCTTGTGTGTTCATCAAGACGTAACGCGCTGCATTCCACAGCTTATTGCAGAAGTTGCGGTGTCCCTGGATGCGCCCGGTATCGAAGCGGATGTCACGTCCCTGCGTCGCGAGGCTGGCAAATGTGAAACGCAGGGCATCGGTGCCATAGGCGGGGATACCGTGCGGAAACTGTCTGCGAGTGGCCTTTTCGATCTTCTCCGCCAGTTGCGGCTGCATGAGACCGGTTGTGCGTTTCTTGACTAGCGACTCGAGGTCAATCCCGTCAATCAGATCTAACGGGTCCAAAATGTTGCCCTTGGATTTCGACATTTTCTGGCCATCGGCATCGCGTACCAGCCCGTGTACGTAGACTTCGCGAAACGGGGCCTGGACGTTGAACTTGATCCCCAACATGATCATGCGCGCGACCCAGAAGAAGATGATGTCAAAACCCGTCACCAGCACGCTGGTCGGGTAGAATGTCTTGAGTTCCGGTGTTTTTTCCGGCCAGCCCAGGGTTGAGAATGGCCACAGCGCAGACGAGAACCAGGTGTCAAGCACATCGGGGTCCTGGCTAAGCACGACCTCAGCGCCCAGGCTATGTCTTCGGCGCACATCGACTTCGTCGTGCCCCACGAAAATGTTCCCGGCATTGTCGTACCAGGCCGGTATGCGGTGACCCCACCAGATCTGGCGCGATACACACCAGTCCTTGATGTTGTGCATCCACTCGAAGTAGGTCTTGGCCCAGCTGTCCGGTACGAACTTGATGTCGCCGTTTTCCACCGCCTCGATGGCGGGCCGCGCCAACGGCTCGACGCGGACGTACCACTGATCGGTGAGATAAGGCTCGATGATGGCACCGGTGCGGTCGCCACGAGGCACCGTGAGCTTATGTTCCTCGGTCTTCTCCAGCAGCCCCGCGGAGCGCAGATCCTCGACAATACGCTTGCGCGCCTCGAATCGGTCCAGACCACGGTAGGCTTCGGGCATTAGGTCGGAGGTGGCGGTAGTTTCCTGGCGGGCCTCCTGCGCTTGGGTGACGTTGGCTATATCTGCGCGGCCCCGGTCCGCTGCGCGATCATCCGATTTGCTCGCCTTGATGCGGGCATTGATGGTGAAGATATTGATCAGGCCGTCGAACGGTACGGCCTGCAGTTGTGTGTGATCCCGGTGCCGCTGCCACACTGCATAGTCGTTGAAGTCATGGGCCGGCGTGATTTTCAGACAACCTGTACCGAACTCGGGATCGACATAGTCATCGGCGATGATGGGGACATTACGGCCGGTGAGCGGCAGCTCGACCAGCTGGCCGATCAGATGTTTATAGCGCTCGTCGCCCGAATGTACGGCCACAGCCGCGTCACCCAACATAGTCTCGGGGCGAGTCGTCGCCACCACCAGATGGCCGGAACCATCGACGAGGGGGTAACGGATATGCCACAGGTGTCCATCCTCTTCCTCCGAGATCACCTCCAGATCGGATACGGCCGTGTGCAGCACTGGATCCCAGTTCACCAGGCGTTTGCCGCGATAGATCAAGCCCTCCTCATACAGTCGTACAAAGACTTCGGTAACGGCCCGCGATAGGCCCTCATCCATGGTGAACCGTTCGCGTGACCAGTCGAGCGAGGCGCCCATGCGCCGCAGTTGCTGCGTAATCCTGCCGCCGGACTGTTCTTTCCACTGCCACACGCGCTTGATGAAGCCCTCGCGACCTAGATCGTGACGTGATTTGCCCTCGCTCTGGAGCATGCGCTCGACGACCATCTGCGTGGCAATGCCGGCATGGTCCGTGCCCGCCTGCCATAATGTGTTGTCACCCTGCATACGGTGGTAGCGCGTCAGCGCGTCCATCAACGTGTCCTGAAATGCATGGCCCATGTGCAGGCTGCCGGTGACGTTCGGGGGCGGTATCATGATGCAATAGGGCGCCCCTTTGCCTGTGGGCGCAAAGTAGCCGCCGGTCTCCCAGGCGTTGTAAATGCGTTCTTCCAGCGCGTGCGGATCGTAGGTCTTATCGAACGGGCTTTGGTTCATGGTTTTTGCTCGCTCAGCAATGAAGAGCGGGAAAGGTCAACCACCTTTCCCGCCCCGGGTGCTGCGCACGCTTGCATCAGTCTCTGTTCTTTTGGCCGCGACTAGGGTCCACATTTGACGGTTTCTGTGCCAACGCCTCGCTAAGCAAATACTGCAGGCGGTCGATCGTCGCGGGGCTCAAGGCGCGCTCGCCGCATTTTCGCAGTTCCATATTTAGCTTGGCCACTACCCGCACGGCGAGGTTGCGCGCCCGCGGGTCGCGACCCATCGCGGTCCGTGGAGCCTTTCGCCGTTTGCGCGATTTCTGCTCGGCGGCCTTCTTGGCACGTGCCGGGGAGCTTTCGGGTTTTGGCTGCGCCACCGATGCTGGTTCTTTTGCGGGCTGCGGGCGTTTTGACGCGGGCGCAGGACGTCCAACGACCTCGTCCAGGACCGGAATTCTCCCGAACCCCGCCCCGGTGCGGGACTCCGCACGGGACTCCGTGTTGCGCATGCGCGAACGCGTGTCGCGCGATGGCGCCAAGTCGAGGCCCGTCTCTGGGGCCTCGGTGGCGGTCCTTCGTGCCGACAGCGACGGCTTGGCAATGCCTTTGGCATCAGGTTTGAATTTGGCTGAACCTGCGTGCTCGGAGGCACTCGTCGTGGGTTTGTTGTCGTCTGCGGTCAGGTCGAATTCATCGCCGATAGTCAGGTCCTCGGGGCGTCGTGGCAATGGTGTTTCAGGAATGGCTTCTCCGAGCTCGACGAAGTCGGAATCCGGGGAGCCTTGGCTCTCATCGCTCCCGAGCAGCGCGCCGCTATCGGCCAACGTCAACGGGGTTTGTGCAGTATCGCCACTGTCCTCACGTTCGGGCGCGTTCTCCTCGGCATCGCCACTACGAGCTTCCGCATCAAACTCGACACCGGGCATCGACAACGCACCGGCATCGTCGTGCGAGATTGCGGCGACGACTTGATGGGCGCGCCGGGGTGTCTTTTCGTGAGCCGATTTCTCTGCGCTTGTCGTCGCTGTCGATTCGGCGTCGTCTGTGCTCGTGTCTTCAGTATCGAAGCTTGGCACCAGGATATCTTCCGTCTCGGTTTCGTGCCTCGAAGCCGTCACCATGCTCTCATCTTCCTCGACCTCCAAGTCAGATGCCGGCGGAGGCGGTTTTTGCGTGATTTCCTCCGACAGGTGATCTCCGCCGGGAATTTGGAATGCGTCCGAGACGTCAGATTTTGCTAGAATTGGCTCTGCTGTCGAAGACGCATCGGCACTATCAAAAACAGGCTCGCTCAAGCCTTCAATTTCCAAATCAGCACCTTCCGGTGCTGCGGGGCTGTCAGCGCGCTGCGCTTGCGCATCGAGCCCATCGGGCGCATCAAGCGAAATCTCCTGCACGTCATCGCGGATCGCTCGATCATCCACGGCGGCCTCGTCTACGGGGGAAATCTCGTCCTCATCTAAGACTAGCCCGGATTGCGCACCTTGACGAGCTGTGGCCGCGCGCTGGGAGCCTGCGGTCGCCTCGGGTTTCGTGGTCTCGGTCTCCGGCACGACGCTCTCGCCGCTGTCCGTGTCAATCTTGCGGGTTTGTATTACCAGCCCAAGAGCCGGGTCCTCAAATGCGAACACCTCCTGCTTCCCGACCATCGACGGGAGATCGATAACCTCGAGCATCCCGACGTCTGGTTTCACAGCCTCACGGTCGTTTTCATCGCTCGCCGCAGTTTTATCGCGCTCGGGCTCGCGGGTCGCGGTATCGACCGCCACTCGCGGTGGCTCGGGCAATTTCATGGCGTCCTCGCCGATCGTGTCTGGCGCGGTCGCCTCCTCGCCGGCGGTGGCCGCGGACTCAGGCTGATCGAGCGAATCTTCTTGGGCCGCTAGCTCTGCGGCGAGCTCCTCGAGTGTGATTTCTTCCGCCTCAGTATCCAGGCCCGTGTCTAACGCGGGCGTGACGTCGGAATCGCCGGCGCTGTGGGTAGGTGTAGACACCGCCCCCGTGGGGGTTGGCTCGGGAGTGCGCGGTTTGACATCCGGCATCGTCTCGTCGCGCGCGGGCATAGCCTCGACATCGTCAGGGAGGCTTGGCTCTGGGATATCGGCCAACAACTCAGGTTGTGCCGCTGCTTGTTGCCGGTTTTTCGAGGCTGTATCGTCCACCTCGGTGCTGGCCGGCGAATCCGGCATAGGCTGCTCGCCAGAATCCGCTTCCAGGCCCTTAGCGGCGCCCTCGTCGGCAAGCTCGTTACCGAGCAAGTCCTTTAGTCCCTGTGCCAGCTCGTTGGTGTCAAGCCCGTGTGGGGGGTGCAGGCCCCGCCGCGCTCGACCCTGATGCGGCGCGGGACTACTCGATGTCTCAGGTTTGCTGCCTGCGGACGAGCCCGACTCGGCCGGCGCTGCCGCGTCGCGAGGGCCTTCAAACTCGATTCGCACCAGATCTTCGAGGGATTTTCGGACCTCTTCAAGCGTGTGCTTCGCTGACGGTTTATGCTGGCGCTTGTCGCTCGCATCTGTCATGAAAGCCCCCCGGGCAAGCCGACGGCACCTCCCGTTACGCTGGCGCTCCAACTCGCGTTAGAGGTCGTGGGTCTGTAGCGGGTATCCTCGCTCGCGATAAAAACGAAATCGTTCACGTGCCCGTTCTTTCGCCTCCTTGGTAGGGCTCACGATGTCTGCCACGCGTTCGAAGCGGCTGAAGCAACTGGGTATTACCACTGTCAACGAGATTAGCACATCATGGCAAATTTCCGGTGGTTCGTCGTTCCCGATTATGACGGGCAGCTTCGTTTCGCGATCCGCTGTGTTCATTCCATGGGGAATAAAGCTGCCCGCGCTGAATGTCCACAGCAGTCGATCGAGTTGTGCTGACTCCTCCGGGCTGGCCGTGAGGATATAGACTTGGTGTCCTAGACGGAAGGCCTTGTTCGATAATCGGCAGACCGCCAGGCCCTTGTCGGCCCGGCCCGAGCCGCTGGTCAGGTAGAAGTCGATGCGCGTCATACCGTGGTCTGCGCCAGCGTTAGGCCTTGTCCTGACACCGGCCAATCAGAAACTGCGTCAGCAGAGACACCGGGCGCCCGGTTGCCCCCTTTTCCTTGCCGCTTTTCCAGGCAGTGCCGGCGATATCAAGGTGCGCCCACCTGAACTTTTTGGCGAAGCGCGAAAGAAAACAGGCAGCGGTAATCGTACCGGCTTCACGTCCCCCGATATTGGCGATATCGGCAAAATTGCTGTCGAGCGATTTCTGGTATTCCTGCCACAGTGGCAGCTGCCAGGCTCGATCGTAACTCTCCTTGCCGGCATTGAGTAATTCACGCGCGAGCCCCTCGTGGTTACTCATAAGCCCCGTCGCTTGGGCGCCAAGTGCGATGACGCAGGCGCCTGTGAGCGTGGCAATATCCACTACGGCCGCAGGCTTGAAACGCTCGGCATAGGTCAAAGCGTCACAGAGGATGAGACGGCCCTCCGCATCCGTGTTAAGCACCTCGATGGTCTGCCCCGACATGCTGGTAACGATATCGCCTGGTTTGTTCGCGTTCCCACTGGGCATATTCTCGCAGCTGGGCACGATCCCGACCAAATTGAGTGGTAGCCGCAGCTCGGCGACGGCCGTCAATACCCCCAGCACGCTGGCGGCACCGCACATGTCGAACTTCATCTCGTCCATCTGCGCTGCGGGCTTGATGGAGATACCACCCGAATCGAACGTGATGCCTTTGCCGACCAAAGAAATAGGCGGTTCACTGTCGCGACCTTGCGTGTATTCGAGCACGATCAGCTTTGGCGGCTCGCGGCTCCCGCGTGCGACCGACAGGAACGAACCCATGCCCAAATTTTCCAAGTCGGCGGTCTCCAGCACGGTGGTCTTGATGCCATACTGCTCACCGAGCTTTTGTGCCTGCTCCGTAAGGTAGGTAGGTGTGCAGATGTTGCCAGGCAGGTTACCCAGATTCTTGGCTACTGTCAGGCCTGCGCTGATGGCTTTGCCTTGGCTAATGGCCTGTTCCGCTGCGCCGATGTCGCTGCGCTTCGGCACCGCGAGCACGACCTTGCGCAACGGCCGCCGCGGGCCGCCGGGCTTGCTTTTGAGCTGGTCGAAGCGATAGAGCGCTGCCTCGGTGGCAAGTACCGCTTGACGGGCCTTCCACGCGATATCGCGTCCTTTGATCTCGAGCTCTGCCAGATAGGTTGTCATCTCGGTCGAACCGGTGTTGTCGAGCAGGCGGGCGGCGGTCGCATTGGTCTCGATATAGCGCTGCTCATTGAACTCACGCTCCTTGCCGCATCCGATCAGGAGCACCCGTTCCGCCGGCAGATTGGGTATGTGGTGCAACAGCAACGTCTGCCCCGCGCGTCCGTCCATGTCTCCCCGGCGCAAGAATCCCGCCAGCGTGCCGCCGCTGGCTTGGTCGACCTGCCGTGCCCGCGCCGAGAGTTTGCGCGACTCGTACACCCCGAGCACGATGCAGGCGGTGCGCTGTTTTGCCGGGCTGCCGCTCTTGGCTATATATTCCATTTAGAATCTCCGTGGCCGTCAGGCGGAGTGGTCCAGGATATGATATATTCCAGCGAACGCGATTCTTTATTTAATATTAAGAATCAAACGTTTACCTATCAAATAAGTGAAACAGGCAATGAATTCGAACGCTTGTCCATGAATGGCCTTATAAGCAGCATTCTCCACTGTTTCCCCGGCCATTGTCAAAAGCAGCAAGCTTGCGGGTAACGAGTTGATTATCAGACGGGCATTTTATCGCGAGGCGACCCAGACCACGTTGGCGGTTGCCCTGATCCTGGCGGTCCTGTTCCTGGTCCTGGGGCTCACGAAGCTGCTTGGCCGGGCCGCGGGTGGCCGCTACGGCGGCGACCTTGTACTGTGGCTGCTGGGGCTCGAGCTCGTGCGATCGCTTGCTATTCTGGTGCCGCTCGCGCTGTATCTGGGTGTGCTCATGACTCTTGGACGCTGGTATCGCGACAGCGAGATGACCGTGTTGGCCGCATGCGGTGTGGGGATGGCGTCCATGTCCCGCCCGGTGATGCAACTCGCACTGGTGTTCTCGGTGGTGGTCGCCGCGCTCGCGCTCTATGTGTCGCCGTGGGCCCATGCTACAGCCGAGCGTATCAAGAACGAGAGCAGGGACCAGGCAGAGCTGAGCGCGATTCCCCCGGGCGTATTTACCGAGCTGCACAACAGTGGCCGAATCTTCTATGTGGAACGAATCGGTGCCGGCGCAGTTCTGCGAAATGTATTTGTTCACGATCGGCGGTCACAGCGGCAGAACATCGTGGTCGCCCGGACTGCTCGTCAGGTTACCGATTTGACGACGGGCGAGGAGTTCATCGTGCTCGAGAATGGTTCTCTTTACGAGGGAACACCCGGCGAGCCCGATTACGAGGTGGTCGATTTCGAAACCTACAAGATTCGGCTCGAGCCTGCGCAGTCGAAGGAGCGCGCGACGCCTATCAAGGGGCTGTCAAACCGGGAGCTGTTACGGGCAGGCAGCCGTAGCCATATCGCCAACTTGAATAAGCGCATATCCAGGCCCGTGATGGTACTGGTGTTGGCGCTGTTTGCGCTGGTGATGGCACACACGGATCCACGCAAAGGCAGGATGGGCAATGTTCTCGCGGCCATATTGGTGTATGTCGTCTATACCAACGCGCTCGGCGTCGGCGAGACATTGCTGCACGATGGGCGGGTGCCGCTGGCGCTCGGCCTGTGGTGGGTGCACGCCGGCTTCGCGATCGTTGCAGGGTGTTTGCTGCTGCGCCGGGCCGGTAACAAGCCGCTGCTGCCGCGGTTGCGAGCGGCCAGCCAATGATCCTTATTACTCGCCTCGATCGGTATGTGGGAAGCACGATTATGCAGAGTACGTTACTGGTGCTCAGCATTCTTGTCGCCCTGTTCGCCTTTTTCAGCTTCGTGGCCGCGGTGGACGACTACGGCAAGGGGCGGTTCGGCCTGTATGAAGTCCTCAAGTACGTCGTGTTGACCATACCTGGATGGATCTACGCGCTTTTTCCCATCACCGCGCTGCTGGGCTCTATCCTGGGGCTATCGTGGCTGACAGCCGGCTCTGAGATCACGGCGATGCGTGCGGCCGGGGTCTCGCTGTCCCGTCTTGTGGGGTCGGTGATGAAGACAGGGGTGGTATTGGTCGCCTTGGGAATCCTGATCGGGGAGACGGTCGTGCCCGTGAGCGAGACCGGGGCCCAACGCAATCGGGCGGAGGCGCTCGAGGTCGGGCTGCACAGGGAGAAGATGGGCCTGTGGCTGCGCGAAGGCGACAGTTTCGTGAACATAGGCGAAGTACTGCCCGATCACAGCCTGCTGCGGGTAACTATCTACCGCTTCGACAACGATGTGCGGCTACGCGATAACATCATGGCGGCGCGCGCTCGCTACCAGGGGCGCGAGCCGGGGTCAGACGAGCCCTATTGGGAGCTGGAAGACGTAACATCCAGCTGGCTCGACAAGCGTGGCGTGAGCACGCGCAAAGCCGCGCGCTATGTCTGGCGTGCCAGTCTGACACCGGACGTGGTCGACGTGTTCACCATACGCCCGGAGGCCTTGTCCAGCTGGCAGCTCTATCGCTATATCGACCATCTGCGCCGGAATCACCAGCAGACGGACCGGTACCGGCTGGCGTTCTGGAACAAGCTGCTTTTGCCGCTGGCGACCGCGCTAATGGTCTTGCTGGCGGTGCCGTTCGTGATCGGGCAGGACCGCAGCGGTGGTATGGGTAAGAAGATCCTGCTCGGGATCATGCTGGCGTTGGCGTTCGTAGCGCTAGGCCAGGCGTTCGGTCACTATGTCGTGCTCGTGGGCTTGCCGCCGCTGCTGGGGGCCTCGGCTCCGATCGTGCTGTTCCTGGCCCTGGCGCTCTACCTGCTGCGCCGCGCGGCCTGACGCCATCACGACAGACCGGCGGTGCACCCCAATCGTGCTTACAGGTGCCTGGTGAGGACCCGGGCGGCTGCTGGGTCGTTGGCCGGGAACGGGCGCGGCGACAGCGCCTCACGAAGGCTTGATTTAAGCGTGAATCTGTGCCCGAGGCAGGATTTTTGCACAGCCCGGGAGGCCCATCGCGCAGAAACCCCCGTAAAGCACAGTGTTATGGGTGATAAATTATAAGCCATTGAACTTACGTTAATATTTCTTTGAACAAAAAATGTTCAATTTAAGCAGGATGCCTTCGCAGGCGACCCGGGCGCGTTTGTGCGATATGTTTTGCACACAGTTATCCACAGGAACTGTGAGTAACCGGGCCGCGGCAGGACGCCTGTTTGTATGCCCGGTGTTGGCCGAAGATCGCCCGCGGGCTCGTAGGCAATGTCGCCCGCCGGGCTCGAAACCGGGCAAAGCAGGGGCACTGCACCTTAATGGATCGGGGGCGAACCGGCGGGATTGGGAATTCCGTCACGGTTTGGACCGCTGCTGCGCCAGCGCATCGGCCACCTCCGGCGGCATGTAGTTCTCGTCGTGCTTGGCCAGCACCTCGTCGGCAATGAATCGTTGATCTGTCGTTATTCTACCCTGCGCCACCACACCCTGGCCCTCGCGAAAGAGGTCGGGCAGGATCCCATCGAAATGCACCGCGATCCGGGTCGTGAGGTCGGTCACGATGAACTCGACCTGCGTGCCATCCTTTCGCACGCTGCCCTGTTCTACCAGGCCGCCTATGCGGAAGCGCCGGTCGAGCGGCGCCTTGCCTTCCAGGACCTCCGTGGGACTGTAGAAAAAGACCAGATTGCTGCGGAATGCATTGAGCACGAACAAAGCGGCAATGGTTAACCCCACTACACCGACCACGACAATGGCCAATCTCTTATGGCGCGCTTTCACTCGGCTTGTCCTGCGTCCGCACGGGACAGTCGCCGCAATGTCCGCATGACGTTGTGGCGCCTGCGTAGGGGAATAACGATATTAAGCGCCAGAACAACGGCGGTGAAGCCGTACGCACTCCACACGTAATGCCCGTAGCCGCCCATAGCGATGAATTCCGACCAGCTCATTTCTCGGTTGCCAGTACCTCGGCGACCCAATGGCTGTATTTTTCGCGCTCGAGAATCTGATAGCGCATGCGCATCAGGACCACTGTGAAAAAATAAGACTTCAATCCCAATGCCACTAACAACAGCGGCACGAGCATGCTCGGGTGGATGGACGGCGTTCCTACCTTGGTCACCGATGCCGGCTGGTGCAACGTGTTCCACCACTCGACGGAAAAATGAATGATCGGAATATTCACCACGCCGACCAACGCCAGCACGGCCGCCGCACGCGCGGCACGGCGCGGCTCGTCGATACTCGCCTGCAGTGCCATGAATCCGATATACAGAAACAACAGAATCAGTTCCGAGGTCAAGCGCGCATCCCAGGCCCACCAGGTTCCCCACATCGGCTTGCCCCACAGGGAGCCCGTTACCAGCGTGATCAGGGTGAACGAGGCACCCACCGGTGCGCACGCGCTCGCCAGCACCTCAGCGAGCTTTGTGTGCCATGCAAGGCCGGCCGCACCGGCAGTTGCCATAACCACGTATACGAACATGGACATCCACGCGCTCGGGACATGAATAAACATGATGCGGTAGCTCTCGCCCTGCTGGTAGTCGGCAGGCGCAACGAACAAGCCCAGGTATATACCCACCGCCAGCAATACGGCGGTGAGGGCCGCTGCCCAGGGCATCAACCAGCCGGCAAGCGGGTAGAAGTACTTAGGCGAGGCGTACTTGTACATCAGTTGCCTTTTGTTCAGTCAAGGGAGATCCGCAGGCCAGCCGCAGCCGCCAGCGGGGCAAACATAGTAGCCAGCACTAGGAATGCTGCCAACAGCGACAGGTATGCGTCTGTGTCCAGGCCCAGCGCGCGCGCGGACACGGCACCGGCGCCAAAAATAAGCACGGGAGTATACAATGGCAGAACCAGCAGTGAAACCAACACACCGCCACCGCGCAGACCCAGGGTCAGGGCTGCCCCGATACTGCCCACCAGGCTCAGGACAGGGGTCCCCAGAAGCAGCGATATCACCAAAATCCACATATGTTGGTCCTCAAAGTTCAGCTGCAGTGCGAGCAAGGGCGAGATGATCACAAGCGGCAGCCCGGTCAACACCCAGTGCGCGAGGACCTTGGATAGAATCAGGATCGACAGCGGGTGGGGAGCCAGGGCGAGCTGCTCCAATGTGCCGTCGGCATAGTCGTTAGAGAACAGGCGGCCCAGCGACAACATCGTCGCGAGCAGCGCGGCCACCCAGATGACGCCGGGCGCCATGATGCGCAGCAGGTTAGGTCCGGGGCCTACGCCCAACGGAAACAGGGTGACAACGATGATGAAGAAAACGAGGGGCGTCAGGATGTCAGTACTGCGACGCAAGGCGACCGTGACGTCGCGCATGAAAACACCGCGTGCGGCCGCAAACAGGCTCGGCGTGCTCACGAATCAAGACCAATGCGATGTACGGTCTTGGCCCTCCAAGCAAGCTGCTGGTGTGAGGTGATGACCAGCAAGCCCCCCCGTGCAAGGTGCTCGGCGAGCAGGTGCTCGATCACCTCGATCGAGCGCGCGTCCAGGCCGCTCACCGGCTCGTCCAGGATCCACAGTGCCTTGATGAGCACCAACAGCCGTGCCAGCGCCAGGCGCCGTTTCTGCCCTTGAGAGAGCACCTTCGTGGGCAGGTGCGCAAAACGTGTCAAGTCGACGTGGTCCAGTGCACGCTCGAATAACGCGGCATCGGTGTGGGTTTGCAGTCGGGCTGCCGCTCGAAGATTCTCCGCGGGCGTCAACTCACCTTGGATCCCGTTGTTGTGGCCGACATAGCTCAGGCAGCTCCGATACTCATCTCCCAGGGCGCGTATGTCCGTGCCGCCCCACCGGATCTCACCCGCGCTGGGCCGGGACAGACCACACAGGGTACGCAAGAGCGTCGTCTTGCCACTGCCGTTGCTTCCGATCACATGCAGCAGCTCGCCTTCAGCGAGGCTAAACGACATCCGGCTGATAAGTGCTCGATCACCACGAGTACATTCCAGATTAATGACTTCGAGCATGTTCCTCCCCGAACCGATGTTGCGAGCGACCGATACGCCGAAAACCGCGGCATCGACCGTGCAGCCGCAAGATCCGTGAATTATATCGGGAACATCGGCCTCATCACCATCTCGCTGCTGCGGGCGGTGCCACGCCGGTCCGAGGGCAAGGCGGAAAATGGTGCCCCACCGGATCGGATCGGCTCTCGGTACTGCCATGTGGCGTGTTGAAGGAAGGGGCGATTTTCTTTATTCTCCGGGGCGGGCGACGGCCCCCACGGAGTCGCAGCGCCGGCACAGCTGGCGTGTCGCAGAGGCCGGCGCCGGCGCATTAGACGTGGAGAGAGAGCGTAATGGGCGAACAAGCCGCAGGGGGTGAGGTTCAGGAGCGTGTGCTCAAAGTGGTCAAGGAGGTATTGGCCCTTGAGGCGGACACCGTCAATCTCGATGCCTCCATCACGGACGATCTGGCCGTCAACTCATTGGACCAGGTGACCTTGTTCCTGGCGCTTGAGGACGAGTTCAACGATACCATCCCCGAAGAAGAACTGGAGCAGTTCAAGACCATCAGAAACATCGTTGACTATATCAAAGGTCGAATGGAAGCCGCTTGACCGGAATGGCAGCTCGACGGGTAGCGGTTACCGGGATTGGAGTCATCAGTCCGATCGGAACCTCAACGGAGCAGTTCTGGGCCAACTGTCTGCAAGCCCAATCCGCAGTCTCACCCATACCGGACCAATGGCGTCAATACGCCGACTTTAAATCGGCTATCTGGTCACCTTTGCCCGAGATCGATTATGGGGCGTATGGCCTGACGCGGGTCGAGCGCATGCAAACCGACCCCATCAGTCTGATTGCGATGTGCGCCGCGCGCGAGGCGATCGAGAACGCCGGCCTGTCGATCTCTTTGAAAAACAAGCGCGCCAACACTTACGCGATTGAAGGGATCGACATCAGTCGTGCAGGGGTTTTCATGGGCACCGGCACAGGCGGGGTCAAGAGTTTTCACGAAAACGATGCCTACAATGTGCTCGCGCGCCCGAAAAGTGCGCTCAGGCAACTGGCGCAAGAGCTCCCGCTCACCGAGGAACAGGCATCGGCACTTCAGGATATTCTGAAGCGTTGGAACCATATCTTGCGCTTCAACCCATTTGTGGTGTCCATGTTGATGCCGAACGCTGTCTCGGCGATTCTCGGCATCAAGTTCTCCATTTCCGGTCCGAATACGACCTATGCCATGGCGTGCGCCTCGGGCACCGTATCCATCGGACAGGCATTTCGCGCCATACGCTCGGGCCACATCGACATCGCGCTGAGCGGCGGAAGCGAGTATCTCGATAACGATTGCGGCGGAATATTCAGGGGATTCGATATTGCCAACACCCTGGTGCAGGACTGCGAGGATCCGCAGACCGCAAACCGCCCGTTCGATGAAAAACGATCAGGGTTCCTGTTCAGCCAGGGCGGTGCGGCGATCCTGGTGCTCGAGGAGTATGAGGGCGCGCGCAGACGCGGTGCGCCGGTCATTGCCGAGATCTCGGGCTATGCGGAGACCTTCGATGCCTACAGCATGATGAGTATTGCGCCGGAGGGTGCCGAGATCGAACGCATGATGAGGCTGGCGCTGGCGGATGCGCAGCTCGCGCCCGCAGATATCGACTACATCAACGCGCACGGCACGGGAACACAACTCAATGACATGACCGAAGCAATGGTTATTGAAAGAGTGTTCGGCAAAGACCTGCTTGTGAACGCGACCAAGTCACTGTTGGGGCACACCATAGGGGCGAGCGGGGCGCTGGAGGCCGCTGTCACCGCGCTGAGCTTGCAACACCAGACGACCCATGTGTGCAAGAATCTTGAGCAACCGATCTCCGATCTCGATTTTGTGAGATCGCCCGGCCCGCGGCAGATCTCCGCCGCACTGTCCCAGTCCTTCGCCTTCGGCGGTCACAACGCTGCACTCGTGCTACAACGCGCGGAGAACTAGCAGCCTGCTAGAGCGGTGCAGGGATGCGCCGCGCATTTTTCAAACACGCAAGTGTTTGGAAAATGGAGCAGAGCAAAAACCGCGCTTTTTGCTCTGCGCGTTGACCCATTGCGCCGGGGGCGCGCAATGGGACGCCGCAGGGGCGAGGCGGTCGCAGACGAGGCTCCGGGGGGTGAGCCGGAAAAAGGCGAGGGTCCAGTGAACCTTCGTCCCGGCGAACGCCCGAGCCAGGAAAGGCTCGGGCCGGTGCCCAAGCGCAGCAGGGAGTGCGCAGCGCGGGGGCGTAGCGCAGGAAGGCCTTTTTCAGCATCTTACATAAATCCTCCCGGCGCCACCAATCGGCGCATACCCCGCCGCAATCATAGCTTGCATCCCTGCGGGCAGACACACGCCGCCTTGTCTGGCGCCCCGGAGACGACTCGAACGTCCGACCTGCCGCTTAGGAGGCGGCTGCTCTATCCGGCTGAGCTACCGGGGCTATGTCGATTGTAACGGAAAGTGTCGGTCAGGATACACGCGGGAATGGCCGGGCGGGGGCCATCGGCCAGGGTATTGGTGGAGCGGAGGAGGATCGAACTCCCGACCTTCGCATTGCGAACGCGACGCTCTCCCAGCTGAGCTACCGCCCCGACGCACGCACTATGGAATTCTAAAGCACTTTGCAAGTGTTAGGAAGACTGAGGTCTAAATTGTGAGACCAAATGCAACGCCCCCGGTCGTTGGACCGTTACGCGATCCATCGGCGGTAGCACCCGCAGTCGTTGCGATCATTTGCTCGACAGCACTTCCTCGAAAAGATTACGGTAAGCCTCAAGCATCGTCTCGAGTCGATAGTGAGCTTCGATGCAGGCACGATTATATTCGCCCATGGTGCGGCGCAACTCCGGCGACTCCGCAAGTAGGTTAATCCTCCGCGCGTGGTCCTCAGCATTGCCGAGGCTGCACAAAAACCCGCCCTTCTCGTGATGAACGAGCTCTGGCATGGAGGAGCAATCTGTCGCGATAACCGGAAGCCCGCACGCCATTGCCTCGAGCACGGCCAGGCTCAATCCTTCACGCACGGTGGGCATCAATAGAATATCGACGCTATTGTAGAGGCCAGGCATCTCACGGTACGGTACCGGACCGATACACTCGATGTTGTCTCCAACCAAGGCGGCGCTACCGGAACGAAGACCGGTGGCACAGATAATCTTCACACCCGATCCCAAACGTCGCGCTATCGCCGGCAACAAAGGCGCGCCCTTCCTGATGGTCATGTTGCCGCTAAATAAAACGCGTACTTGGGTATTTCTCGCGCTGTTAGCTGGACAAAACATGTCCGCATCAATTGCGTTGGGAATCACGCGCACGGTTCCGGAGAATGACATGTCCTGCCTCATGAGATCGGCTGTAAACTTGCTGGCCGCGATGACGGCGGCCGCTCGCTCGAGCGCCTTGCGCGTGAACACTCTCAGGTCCGTGCGGTAATGCAGTCGTTGGGCAAACGAGCTGTAGGGGCGCATGAATGAGTCGAGCACATAGTTCTGAAAGCTGATAAGCAGCGGAATGTCCCGCCGGCCCAGGAAGTACGCATAGTCAGCTACTGTGTGAATCAGATCCGCGCTGCCCTTGGAGAAACGCCCCAGGAAAAATGGCGCATACTCCCACATTGGGTTATATCCGATGACCTTGTAACCAGCGAGGTGTGCCTCGAGCTGTCGATGAACGACGATGGCACCGCTCCCGGTGGGCATTGGACTCAGGATTTGCATCGAAGATACCCGGCTGTCACTTGCACATACGATAAAGAGGATAAGCAACCCAGTAGACCATATATATCAAGCTCAGCCACATACCTAACGAGTTTTTTCGATGCACGGCCCTTTCCTCAAGGAATCGTTTGCGTAACGACACCTTGTCGGTTTGTGAGCTAACCCCGGTCCTGCGCATGACGGACAGTGGAATATCAACATATTTAACATCGATGTCTTGCCGGTATGCCCGCAGGAAAAAATCATAGTCCATCGCGATCCGGAACTTAATGTCGAATCCTCCAATCTGCTCGAACAGTTCTCGGTGACAGATTACGGCCTGGTGCAGCAAGCTGGTCTTGAAATTCATGCGCCAGTTCCAGGGTTTCGGGTGGGCTGGCTGCCGTTGTCCATCATGCTCGTAATAAAGGCTATAAGCTGCAATCAACGGTCGTCCCTCAAGATATTGAACAGCACTTGCGATTACATCCGACGCCAGCAGATAGTCATCTGCGTGTAACAAGAGCACGTAATCGCCGACAGATAGCTGAACACCCTTATTCATGGCGTCGGCAATTCCCTGGTCGGGCTCGGACAACCAATAAGATATGCAGGATTCGTATTTTTTGATGATTTCTTGTGATCCGTCAGTCGAGGCGCCGTCGATTATGATGTACTCGATATTGTTATAGGTCTGATTGATAACGCTGGCAATGGTCTGTTCGAGATAGGCCGCGCCGTTGAACACGATGGTGACGATGCTAATTAGCGGCTTGCCCGCTATCGACCGACTGAACAGACCTTTAAGCCGTAGCCCGCCCTCACCCCGGCGGCCCGGATTGGGCGGCAGGAACAACCTAGTCGGTGCCCTGGAATCATCGCGGTTATGGACCCCTGGCTGTCGGCGACTCAGGTGTCTAGTAGTGGCGCTATCCGTTAACACGGCAAGCTCCTGCTTGTTGTTCGTTTCGTGTGTCACGACAAGTAGGCAGAGTTGCGATTCCAGGCCGCGCGCCCGTTCAGGATATCCGTAACATTGGCCCTGCTTTCTAGTATAGGCGGTGACGCCGCTGCACGAAGTCGGCCCGGTTGCCCGCGACCCCGATGTTGGTAATCGACGACACGATTATCCCGAATGACAGTTTGGAATATCTTGGCAGAGCAACTTGTGACGTTGGTTAACCGGTGTACACTCACAATGAGGCCTCACTGTCGTCTTGGCAATTCGCGATAATGCCCGCTAACGATTATTCTGCCCCGCTCCGGCGGACCCCGGGACTCCGGTCGCACCAAACGCCACAACGCGGCCTTGTTAGTGAGGTCAGCGCTGTAAAGCAGGCGCCTGGTTGCCGTGCACGAAAGAAACCCGTAGCCTGGCAATGCGTCGATTGGGTGGTTCCAAGCATAGTGGACCCGTAAACAAGGCTCAAAGGGCGGTCGTGGCCGGTCACTGCGAGTCGGAACCGACACGTGGGGAAGATACGAACTGCTCAGGAGTCCGGATTGGTCGCGTTCGTCGCGCACTGAAAGGCCTAATGTTCCGGAGCACGAGCAATCCACGATCATCACCTGCAGGAGACCACACCATCTGTAAGACGATTGTCCGTTCATTGAAAGTGCCGGCCAAGTATGCGGTGAGCACGGCGTTCCCAACGTTGGCGAAGAGCAGTAATGCGTTCGTGTCTGCGCCCTCGCGTGATGTTGGGATAGACCTGCGTATAGGGGCGCCGTCTAATTTGTACTTAATTGTATGTTAAACAAGTAATTCTTACGGTTCACCGGCCACATGACAGTATTTATAGGTCACTCAAAAGTACGCCTCGTGGCAAAGTGTCAACAGCTATAGGTCACCGTCTAAACGATCTTCTAAGTAATTCATAAGGCACCTCGTTAAGCAACGGTTGCTCGCTCGGTGCGCGTCGACGGAGCTGATAGAAACGGATCCGGCTATTGCGCATTTCAACTTCGCAGCGCACCAACCAGTGCAGCCAATGCTTGTCAACGCTAGAATGGCGCCCCAGCAGGTACAGGCGGCCCTGCTCGCTGGTGCGACGCAGAAACACAACGCGCCCTTGGGGGAGGAGCATCCCAGTCCATTTCCCACTCCGCGGG
Source organism: Acidiferrobacterales bacterium (assembly GCA_046758085.1). Lineage (GTDB taxonomy): Bacteria > Pseudomonadota > Gammaproteobacteria > Acidiferrobacterales > SPGG2 > VRUB01. Next base: position 1,163 of record JBHHZP010000051.1, on the reverse strand, counting down.
AAACGCCCGTCGCGCTGGGGCGCTCTCACGGCGCACGGCGGTGCGCTGGCGATTGGCCGTCACATACTTCGCTGAGCGGGCCTGCAGCGCCTGCACGCAGCCATGGACGAACCGGGTCCATACCTTGGCTTGCCATTGCCCGTTGTAGTTCTCCACGGCTGCCTGAAAACCGGATTCACGTGGCGGTGCGAACACGGGAACGACCTTGAGCGACAAGCACAACCGCATCACTGTGCCGATGACTTCGCGATGCTGATGCACACCCTGGAACACCGTGTCGTTGTCAAAGTGCGCGTAGCCGGGCAAGCCCACGGCGCACCAGTGCGCCGGCAGTGCCTGGCAGACAAAGCGCGCAGAGACTGTTTGCTCGCACGGCCAGAACACCACCAGGCCCCCCATGGAGCGATAACCCGTTCAGCACTTCCACCAGCGGTCCATCCTTGATCTTCAGCCCCTCCACCACATCGAACTGATCGAGTGCCGCACGCTGAGCGGCGACCTCGGGTACGTACCAGCCCCGCGGCAGTGGCGCACGGCGCACCCGATAGCGCCCATCCAACGCACCCCCGCGTGTCAGGATCCGGCCAATCGTACGCTCACTGGGCGCCGGCACGCCCGCACACGCCACGAGGGCTCGGCGGATCATTGCGGCACCGTGCTCGCCCAACGCACTGTGTCGATACAGCTGCGCGCGCATCGCCAACACCGCCTCTTCGATCTCCGGCGCGGCGCGGTTGGCGGAGACCACCGGGCCGCTGCGCCCCGCCAACCATTCCACGCGGTCAAGGCGGCGATCCACGGTCCGGGTCAACCACAATTGGACGGTTGACAAACTCACTTTAAACCGGCGATCCACGGCCCGCTGCGCGTTGTCTGCACGCACCGCTGCCACCATCGCTCGCCGGCATTGCTGTACTGCGGTGTTTTTTTGGCCATCGTCAACCTCCCTTCCAATGTATACTCGCTACCTTACTTTGATCGTAGAGCGACCGGGAGTTGCTGACACTTTGCCGTTCACCACTCAGCAGCTGGGGGCACGCAGCTACTATAAAGCTAGAGACATATAACACCAGTCTAGCGCATCGCCTAATGGCGACGGCCCGAAGTGATTAGAGGTGGCCCCGTTTAACTGAACAATAGATATCAAACCTTAAGTGGATGCG
>JBHHZP010000050.1:0-22456 GCA_046758085.1 Acidiferrobacterales bacterium | reverse complement strand
CTGTAGGCTCGGTGCCAGCATCCCGGGCTTGCGACGGTCTCGGAAACAAAGGTGCGGTCCATGTATCGCGTGGTTGTGGCACAGCAGTGGTACTCATGCCAGGTTCTGGGCGAGCGCGGGAGGTGGCTGACCCTGCCCGCGACCCTGCAATGAGTCAGCCCCAGCGACCCCCTCGGCCAAAGGAACTCACGCTGTGTTGACAGCCCCGCCTGGTTGCGTTATTGTTGCACTGCACTATTGCAGTGCAGCATTTAGTATAGGTTACAGATTAGCAATAAATTCAATGGCATATGGCCAGGAGATAAGAACATGCAAGCGGAGTTCGGGAACGTGGTAGATGTCGTCAGCAAGGTCAACGCGACGGCTGTCGCGGCTGCCAAATCGGTTGGCGAGATCAACAAGCGCGCGGTCGACAGGATCGTGCAACAGCAGCTGGCGCTGATGGGCCAGGCGCTCGAGAGCGGTGTCAGGCAGCTCAATCTGCTGCAGGAGTCCAACGGCTACCAGCAGTACTTTGCTGGCCAGGCCGAGCTCGCCAAGGAAGCAACCGGGAAAGTACTGGCGACGACACGCGAAACCCTCGGAGCGCTGGCGGCGGCACGCGATGAGTTGAATACGCTGGTGGAGCAGGGGGTCAAGGATGCGACCGCCCAGGTCAAGGCGGCCAACGCCCAGGCCAAGGAAGCTGTCGCCCCGGTGAAACCCGCCCCGGCGAAGAAGACGGCCTGAATAGCGTCCGATTGATAAGTCCCCTCCCGTGCGCCTCGCGCGTGCGGACCTCACCGCATCCTCCGAAGGGATGCGGTTTTTTTTGCCAATCTGGCGCTGTCCCGGACCGCACGAGAATGCTGCTGCGAAAGTCCGCCCGTGGCCCTTTCGGCTCGAAATTCAAAAAGCGCGATTTGTTTCTTTTAATATTCAAACACTTATCGTGTTGGAACGCCATGGAAGCGTCCATGGAGCGCTCTACGAGGTCGCTGAAAATAGTCTTTGCAGTAACCTAGCAATCCGTGCTTGAAAAGTGTTGACAGCGGCACCATGTTGAGATATTGTTGCGCCGCAACAATGATGCAGCGCACAAATTCACGAAATCATACTGTTAATCTACAGGAGGCCATAATCATGCAACCGGAAATTCAACAGGTAGTAGACGTTATCAACAAGGCCAATACCGAAGCCCTCAGAGCAGCCAAGGACGTGGCGGCGATCAATACCCGCGCCGTTGATAAGCTTGCCGAGTATCAGCTGGGCCTGGTCGAGCTCGCGCTGACCGGCGGGGTCAAGCAGCTCGAGCTGTTGCGCGATGCCAAGGACTACAAGGACTACTTCGCCGCCCAGGCGGAGCTCGCGCAAGAGGCTGCACACAAGGTGCTCGCCACGGCACGTGAGACCGTGGGCGTAATCACGGGTGTGCGCGACGAGCTCAATGCGGTGGTCGAGAAGGGCGTCGAGACCGCCAGCACCAGCGTCAAGGCCGCTGCCAAGAAGGGCGCAGAGACTGCCAGCGCCAGCGTCAAGGCGGCCACCAAGCAGTTCGCCTAAACCTCTCTCACCCCCCTAGCCCTTCCCTGAGTCGTCGCGCAGGGATAGGGGGTTTTTATCGCGCCGCCTCTACCAGCTTCTAAGCGCGGCCGCACCGGACCCGATGAAAACCCGCAGCCGCATGAGGGTGCGGGGTTTTCTGCTTACGCGGCCAGCGCTACCGGGAGGCGCACGTTGGCTTATTGTTACTTGCAGCATCAACGACTGTCGGCTACGTGCGAGCTGCAGTGTGTGGACTACTTGGTGCGCCGCTGTCGTTTAAGAAAGCCTAAGCGCGCTCGAACATTGCCGCGATCCCCTGCCCGCCGCCGATGCACATGGACACGAGTGCATAGCGACCCCCTGTGCGCTGCAGCTCATGTAATGCCTTGATCACCAGAATGCATCCCGTGGCACCGATGGGATGACCCAACGAGATCCCGCTGCCGTTGGGGTTCGTGCGCGCTGGCGGCAAATCCAGATCACGCATCACCGCGAGCGCTTGGGCGGCAAAGGCCTCGTTCAGCTCGATCACGTCCAGATCGCCGACCTGCAATCCCGTTGTTTCGAGCAGCTGTTTGATGGCCGGTACCGGCCCGATGCCCATATATCGTGGCTCGACTCCCGCGTGCGTATAGGCCAGCAGCCGCGCCACCGGCTCGAGCTTACGCTGTGTGGCTGCGTTGGCCTCCATGAGGACCACCGCCGCGGCCGCGTCGTTGATTCCGGAGGCGTTACCGGCGGTGACCGTGCCGTCCTTCTGGAAAACCGGACGCAGTTTTGCCAGCCCTTCTGCGGTTGTATCCGCACGCACGTGCTCGTCGGTGTCGAAAATCTGCATCTGCTTGCGCGTTTTCAGCTCGACCGGCAGGATCTGCGGCTTGAAGTGCTCCTGTGCAATCGCGCGCGCGGCGCGCGCGTGGCTTTCGGCCGCCAACGCATCCTGCTCACTACGACTGATGCCCCATCTCGCTGCAATGTTCTCGGCGGTGATTCCCATATGACAGTTGTCGAACGGGTCGGTCAATGCGCCGACCATCACGTCGAGCGTCTTGCCATCACCCATGCGCTGCCCCCAGCGTGTGTCCGGCAACCAATAAGGCGCACGACTCATACTCTCGGCACCGCCGGCAACCGCCACATCCACATCACCCAGCTGTATGGTCTGCGCCGCACTGATGACCGCCTGCAGGCCGCTACCGCAAAGCCGGTTGAGCGTGAATGCCGGCGTTTCCACCCGCAATCCGCCGTTGATTGCGGCGACGCGGGACAGGTACATGTCACGCGGCTCCGTATGAATAACATTGCCGAATACGCAATGGCCGACCTCATCGGGCGCGATGCCGGCGCGTGCGACCGCTTCCCGTAGCACCATGGCACCGAGCTCGGTGGGCGGGACGTCCTTCAACGCGCCCCCGTATTCCCCGATCGCGGTTCTGACACCGCTCAGTACAACCACCTCTCGACGCTCGTTCATGCGAAGGCCTCCTGCAAAGAGTTGGGATAGCCGTTCGTTGCCGACCGGCTACCGGATTTACACAGACTCATGCATCATCTCCTCCACGCCCAGAACCGAGAGGAATAATGACCATGACATTCAAAACCGCCGATCTTTGTGATGCCCACGGCGATCAGGTTCAGATCGCCGAACCCGTGTTTGGCGACTTCGGGGGCAAGGTCGCTTTTCATGGTCAGACCAGCACCGTGAGGTGCTTCGAAGACAACTCCTTGGTCCGGGCGGCCTTCGAGACGCACGGCGCGGGCCGCGTGCTCGTCGTCGATGGCGGCGGCTCGTTGCGCTGCGCCCTCATCGGTGACCAGCTTGCGGCGCTGGCCGCGAAGAACGGTTGGGCGGGTGCCATTGTCAACGGCTGTATTCGCGATTCCGCCGACGTGGCGAGCGTCGAGGTTGGGCTCAAGGCACTTGCTGCCCATCCGCGCCGCAGCCGCAAGAAAGGGCAGGGTGAGCGCGATATCCCGGTGCATTTCGCCGACGTGACCTTTACGCCCGGACACTATGTCTATGCAGATGAAGACGGTGTAATCGTTTCGGGCGAGCCGCTGCTGGATTGAGCCTTCGCGACGCCGCCAAGCCCATCGGGAGCCCGTATCGACTTGTCGGCGGTCTTCGGTTCACGGCTTCATCCACTTCGATGCCAGCTCCATCTGGGTATCCATTGCCTTTCGCGCGGAGGCCTGCCAGCTCTGGAAGAGCTTCTGGCCCTCTTGCTCCCACGCGCCCGCTGTTTTTTGCAGATCCGCTTTTTTCATGGCGGTGAAGCAGCTGTCCCAGAGCTGTTTCTGCGTCTCGTTCATACCCGCGATCATGGTCTCGGCCTGCTTCGCCCATTGCGCGAAGTTCTCAGGTGTCCCGGGCACTTGCGCCAGGCTCTCGGCCCACATCTTGCTCAGATTTGCCTGCGCCTCGAGTGTGTAGGTGGCGGACTGTTGCCAGGTCTCGAGCGTTTTCTGCCAGGTGTCGGCCAGCGCACCCGCCCCGGCAGCTTGCATAGACTGCAGCCAGGCATCCCACATCTTGTGCTGCGTTTCTGCCCACGTCCGTACCAACTCTTGGCTTTGCTTCGCCCAGTCCATTTTTCCTCCTTCTCGGTGTCGGCGTAAAGGGCTACCTAGAACAGACAGTACCGCGACTTGCAGCAAGACTTAGCACAGGGATCGCGCGGGCATGCGATTCGCTGCGCCCTACAGCAATTGTCGTACCGCGTCGCGTTCTTCGATCAGCTCGCGCATGGTGGTGTCCATCCGCTCGCGACTGAACGCGTCGATTTCCAGCCCTTGTACAATTTCGTAGCCGTTATCACGCACGGTCACGGGGAAGGAGTAGATCAGGTCCTGCTCGACGCCGTAGCTCCCCTCCGACACAATCGCCATGCTGACCCAGTCGTCGCTTGGCGTGCCGTTTACCCAGTCCCTGACGTGATCGATGGCGCCATTGGCGGCCGACGCCGCGCTCGATTGGCCGCGTGCCTTGATGATGACAGCGCCACGTTGCTGTACCGTGGGAATAAATTGCTCGCGTACCCAGCTCTCGCCGACCAGCTCGAGGGCCGGTTCTCCGCGTACCGTTGCGTGTCGCAGGTCGGGATACTGCGTGGCCGAGTGATTACCCCAGATGGTCATTTTCCGGATGTCGGTAACACGGGATCCGGTTTTCTCGGCAAGCTGCCAAAGCGCGCGATTGTGATCCAACCGGGTCATGGCGGTGAATTGCTCGGGCTTCAGATCTGGCGCATTATGCATGGTGATCAATGCATTGGTATTTGCCGGATTCCCCACGACAAGCACCTTCACATTCCGGCTGGCGCACTCATTGAGGGCCCTGCCCTGGGCGGAAAAAATCGCCGCATTCGCCTGCAACAAATCCCCGCGCTCCATACCGGGTCCGCGCGGACGCGCGCCAACCAGCAACGCAAAATCGGCGTCACGAAACGCTGTTGCCGGCTCGTCCGTGGTGATTACGTCCTCCAGCAGCGGTAGGGCACAGTCGCGCAGCTCCATCACGACGCCTTCCAGCGCACCCAAAGCCGGGCTGATTTCTAGGAGCTGCAAGATCACGGGCTGGTCCTGCCCCAGCATCTCGCCGGCCGCGACGCGCGTTCCCAGCGAATACCCGATCTGGCCGGCGGCCCCGGTAAGAGCGACTCGTGCGGGTGGCTTCATCGGCTCATTCCCCTTCTTATTTCAGTCCTCGTTGCGGAAAGGTCGATACTATGACATGCGACCAAGCCACCTCGCCAGTCCCCGGCGTGTCGAATCTGCGGCAATAACGCAGCGCGTCGCTCAGGAATGGCTTACTGCGCCGTGCTTTCTCGCCCGTGACGCGGTCTAACAGCATGCTGAATAATTGCATCCTTGTGCTGTCCCACAAATTTCGGCCTGCCCTCCTGACACCCCTCAGCACTGCGGGTATTTTCTTATGGGCTCCGGTCCAGACATGCCGAGCATCTATTTCTGAGACACGCCGTGAAAACCTTCCTGTAGGCTCGGTGTCAGCATCCCTGCTGGCAACGGTCGCAGATATAAATGCTCGGCATGTACTGGGTTATGGTCGGAGTTTATGGGGCAGTGTCTACCATGGTTTTTTCGGTTCACAAAGCAAAAAGCAGGACTCTTGCTTTGCATCACCCGACCACTAACCCTGCGTAGACCTCGCATTACCCAGCAACCTGTGCTTGAGTGCACAGTTTTTAGCGCCCAGGGTGCCCGACTGGGGTTAGTGGTCGGATGTCCGATGCCACCCGGCACTACTCCAGCAGGCTGCTTCGGAAAAGCGGCCTGCTAACTTCCCGGTTGTGAATCTCTGTTACCATAGCGATTCTCCGATACCTTTTCGCCGCCAACGGCGTCAGCCATGAGCCTGGATTTCTGCCAACAGCTTGACCACAATATTGTTCGCGTGGACACGGGTTACGACCGCCCTAATCTGGCGGCGGTGTACCTGATCCATGCCGGCGGTCACGCTGCCTTTGTAGATACCGGGACCTATCATAGCGTGCCGCGCTTCTTGCAAGCTCTTGATCACTATGGGATCGCGCGTGCCAACGTTGACTATGTGATCCCCACTCATGCCCACCTTGACCACGCCGGCGGCGCCGGTGAGCTTATGCGCCAGCTTCCCGACACACGCCTGGTCGCCCATCCGCGCGCCGCACCGCATCTCATTGACCCCACGCGGCTTATCGCAGGCACGAGCGCAGTGTACGGCGAGGCGGGATTCCGTCAGCGCTTCGGCGAGGTGGTGCCGGTCCCGGCGCAACGCGTGGTCGAGGCCGCGGATGGGTCCAAGCTGGAGCTACACGGCCGGCCACTGGAGTTTGTCGACAGCCCTGGGCATGCGCGACATCACTTCTGCATTTATGATGCGGAGAGCCGTGGGTTCTTTGTTGGCGACACCTTCGGTATCTCCTACCGCGAGTTCGACACCGACAACGGGTCATTTATCTTTGCCACCACCACCCCCCCGCAGTTTGACCCCGATGCGTGGTTCCACACGCTCGATCGCTTGCTTTCCTACAGCCCGCAACGGATGTATCTCACGCACTTCGGTGGGGTGGCAAACGTGGCTCCGCTGGCGCAGAAATTACGCGAGAGTATCCGCGCCTTTGTCGACATCGCCGTAGCAGCGGCGGGCGACGGTCCCGAGCGCCGCGTACGCATTCAACAACGCATGCTGGATCAGCTTCTATACGGGCTGCGCGCCCATGGCTGCGCTCTGACGACCGAGCGCTGCGGGGAACTGCTCGCGACCGATGTCGAGCTCAACACGCAAGGGCTGGAGGCGTGGCTCGATCGGCGCGAACGAATGGCGCAGCAAACACGGCCCGAGTCTGGTCGGAGTTGATGATGCAGCGTGAGCCGCACACACCGCCGGCGATGGGACGGCTTATTGCTTGATCTGCACCAGCTCGATCTCAAAGATCAAGGTCTCATTCGGACCAATGCTGTCGCCCGCCCCATTGGTGCCGTACGCCAGTGTCGGCGGGATGAACACCTTCCACTTCGCCCCCTCCGGCATCAGTTGGAGTGCCTCTTGCCAGCCCTCGATGATACTGGTGACCTGGAAGGTTGCCGGCTCGCCTCGTGCGTACGAGCTGTCGAACTCGTTACCGGAGATCGTGTAACCGCGATAATGGACCACGACAGTATCAGTCGCCGCCGGTTTCTTGCCTTTGCCCGGCTCCATGACCTGATACTGTAAGCCGCTTGCCGTCTCCACGATCCCATCCTTTTTCTTGTTTTCGGCCAGGAACGCGTCTCCGGCCTGCTGATTTTTTTGCGCGAGCTCCAGTGTGACTTTTTGCTGATAGGCCACCACTGCGGCCCGCATCTCGTCGAGCGAAACCTTGAGCGGGGTTCCGCCAAGATCGTCGCGTATTGCCTGCACCAGCGCATTCACATCCACTTCCAGACCCTGTCGTTTCACGCTCTCGGCGATCTGGTAGCCGATGGCGTAGCTGAACTTCTCGTGATCGGTCTTAATCGTCGTCTGCTCCGCTCCCCAGGTGGAAATAGCAAGTGAGAGCAGAGAAAAACCCAGCAGTGCTCTAATGCCCATGGTTGTCGTCCTCTTCAAGGTGGTCATACGGCTTTGGCGCGTCTTCAATCGAGCGGACCGGGGGGTCGGGCAGGGAGCAAAGGACTCGCGCTGAGGTTCAACTTGCAGGAAACCGCGCTTGCGCCACACGGGGCCACCAAGCCATCTCTAAAGCTAACTTTAGCTGCTAATTACATGTAAAGAAAGACCGTTGTCGGGAACATAGGTACAACATCGGCGCCGCGGCGACACCCGAAGGGCGCACGCCACGGTCGTTTGCACTCACCCGGCGTTCTCCGGCTAGCCACGACGAGCAGTATTTAATTTGAGGTTAATTATGGCCGCCTCCTGCAGGCTGGGGAGATCTTTGCTACAAAATAATTGTAGGGCGGTCAAGAAAGCGAAATCGACATAAGTGGAGAGAGGTGTGATGTCCTATTTCTATCCCAAACCACAAGATGTGGGCATTGAGGTGCCTGTATTTCTACGACAGGACCGCTTTTGTGCCGGTTTTGAGCATGCGCTGAAGGGTGGCCAGCTGAGCAAGGTTGAATACTTGCGACGTTCCTTTAGACTGGGCTACCGCGCGGCCAAACTCTATGGGCGCGAACTGCGTAGGCAGCAAGGCATATTGTGCTTTCCGATCCAGCACCGGTTCAGGGTGAGGGCCATCTAGCGCCGGTCAGCCGGCCACCAACAAGTTTTCTGTACCCGCAGGCAGCTGCCAGTCCGCCAAGGTCAGGCCATTTTCCTCGCTCCCGCGCGCCTGAGCACCCCGGGGCAGGGTGCATGCTGGTCACTGCCGGTCCGCAGCGGCGCGTTCACCTAAATATATTAAAAGGAGTCGATGAGCACACAACACATCTCGCACCCGAGCACGTTCGTGGTCGGCGCAGACGACATCGGTCTTATCATCCAGGCCCTTGCCTTTGCCGCCCACAAGCATCGGGACCAACGTCGCAAAGACGTCAAGGCATCGCCCTACATTAACCATCCGATAGCCGTAGCGCATGTGCTGTACAACGAGGGCGGTGTGAGCGATGCCCGCGTCATCGCGGCGGCACTGCTGCACGATACGATCGAAGATACCGAGACGCACGCGAGCGAGATCGAGCGCGAGTTTGGCAAGGGAATTTGCGACATCGTGCTCGAGGTCACCGACGACACCCGGCTCGACAAGGCAGATCGCAGACGATTGCAAGTCGAGCGCTCGGCTGATGCCAGTCACAGCGCGCGATTGGTCAAGCTTGCAGACAAGATCTGCAATCTGCGCGATATACTGAACAGCCCGCCGGCTTCCTGGGACCTGGGCCGCAGGCGCGAGTATTTCGACTGGGCCAGGCAGGTGGTGGAGCAGATCCGGGGTACCAATCGCAGGCTCGATGCTGTTTTTGACGAGGTCTTTGCGCGGCGACCGTAATCTGCAGTAATGCCGGGGGCCGCTATCGGGACGTAGGCGTGAAACGATACCCGGCGTGCCCCTAGATACTTCGCTGGTTTACTCGCAAGCCATTGCGAACGACGGTGGTTTGCTTTAGAAATGGTATGCTAGTAACAGCCGGGTGCATTGCGCGCGCGCAGGCGCATATTCACGATCGCCCCGCAACACTTGCCAGCACGTCTTGAAGGAGAGCAGCATGGGGGCAAACAGCCGGAATTCTCTCGGGGCCCGCCGCACACTGGAGGTGGGTGGCAAGCGCTACATATATTATTGCCTGCAAGCGGTGCAGGATGCCGGTCTGGGCGATATATCGCGGCTCCCGTTTTCTCTCAGGGTGCTGCTCGAGAACCTGCTGCGAAATGAAGACGGGCGCTCCGTCAGCGTTGATGACGTCAACGCACTGGTGGCGTGGCGCGAGCAGCGGCGCTCGGATCGTGAGATCGCCTACCGCCCGGCGCGCGTGCTGCTGCAGGACTTCACCGGAGTACCGGGTGTGGCCGACCTGGCGGCCATGCGCGATGCCATGGTCTCTATGGGCGGTGACCCTGAAAAGATCAATCCGCTCTCGCCGGTGGACCTGGTCATCGATCACTCGGTCATGGTCGACTATGCAGGCAGTGGTGGTGCGTTCGCTAAGAACGTCGCCATGGAGTTCGAGCGCAATCGCGAGCGCTACGAGTTCTTGCGTTGGGGCCAGACCGCCTTTCAGAACCTCCGCGTGGTACCGCCCGGGACCGGCATCTGCCACCAGGTCAATCTCGAGTACCTGGCGCAGGTGGTATGGACCGAGCGCGATGGCGAGGACACGATTGCCTACCCGGACACCGTGATCGGCGCCGACAGCCACACGACCATGATCAACGGTCTTTCCGTGCTCGGCTGGGGGGTCGGCGGCATCGAGGCCGAAGCGGGCATGCTCGGTCAGCCTATCTCCATGCTGATACCCGAGGTCGTTGGGTTCAAGCTGACGGGTGCGCTGAAAGAAGGTGCTACCGCGACCGATCTGGTGTTGACGGTGGTGCAGATGTTGCGTGCCAGGGGCGTGGTGGGCAAGTTCGTCGAATTCTATGGCTCTGGTCTGGGGCATCTAAGCCTGGCCGATCGCGCCACGATCGCGAACATGGCGCCGGAGTACGGGGCAACGTGCGGCATCTTTCCGATCGACCAGGAAACCACGCGCTACCTCGAGTTCACCGGCCGCGACCCGCAGCGGGTGGCGTTGGTGGAGGCCTATGCTAAGGCCCAGGGCATGTGGCGGCACGCCGACGCCGATGACCCGGTGTACTCAGATACGCTGGAGCTGGATCTGTCCACGGTGGAGCCAAGCCTGGCCGGGCCATCGCGCCCGCAAGATCGCGTCTCGCTGTCGAGCGCAGCGGGGGCGTTCGATCAGGCGTTGGGCCGGGTATTCGGACAAAAAGGCGGGGTTCGCCAAGTGCCGGTCGGCAAGGCAGACCATAAACTGTCTGATGGCGATGTCGTCATCGCGGCCATCACCAGTTGTACCAATACATCCAACCCGTCGGTGATGATCGCCGCTGGTCTGCTGGCACGCAATGCGCTGCGCCGCGGCCTTACGAAGAAACCCTGGGTGAAGACCTCGCTTGCACCCGGCTCGCAGGTGGTAACGGACTACCTGCAGACTGCCGGGCTGCAGGAGGCCCTTGATGATCTGGGTTTTCAGCTCGTGGGCTACGGCTGCACTACGTGTATCGGCAACTCAGGCCCGCTCGACAAAGACATCGCGGCAGCGATTGAAGGAAACGATCTGGTAGTCTGCGCGGTGCTGTCGGGCAATCGCAATTTCGAGGGACGCATCCATCCGCAGGTCAAGGCCAGCTATCTTGCCTCGCCCCCGCTTGTGGTCGCGTATGCACTTGCCGGCTCGATGCGCGTTGACCTCTACAAGGACCCGCTCGGGTCAGACGCAAGCGGCAAGCCGGTGTATTTCAAGGACCTATGGCCGACGAAACGCGAAATAGAAGAGGTCATCCACCATTCATTGACGCCCGCGATGTACCGCATGCGCTATGCCAAGGTCTTCGAGGGGGACGAGAAGTGGCAGCGGATACAAACGCCACCCAGCCTGACCTACCGCTGGCAGGAGGATAGTACCTACGTCCGTAACCCGCCGTTTTTCGAAAATATGGCGAATCGACCCGAGGTCATGCGAGATATCTTGGGCGCGCGGGCGCTGGTCATCGTGGGCGATAGCGTGACGACCGATCACATCTCGCCGGCCGGCACCATCAAGGCAGACAGTCCGGCGGGCAAGTATCTGATTGCACACGATGTCCCGCCGGCGCAGTTCAACTCCTACGGCGCGCGTCGTGGCAATCACGAGATCATGATGCGCGGGACGTTCGCCAATATTCGGCTGCGTAACGAGATGGTGCCTGGAACATCAGGCGGCATCACGCAACATATGCCGGACGGTGAGCGGATGTCGGTCTATGACGCGGCCGTGCGGTATCAACAGGAAGGCGTTACGCTCATCGTGGTTGCGGGCAAGGCATACGGTACCGGCTCATCGCGTGATTGGGCCGCCAAGGGTCCACGGCTGTTGGGCGTGCGTGCGGTGGTGGCGGAGACGTACGAGCGTATTCATAGATCCAATCTGGTGGGTATGGGCATTCTGCCGCTGGAATTTCACGAGGGTACCGACCGTAACACGCTCAAGCTCGACGGCAGCGAGTCCTACGATATCGCCGATGTGCAAAACGAACTCAAACCCGGCATGGATATGGAGATGCGCATCACCCGAGCCGACGGATCGCGGGATACGGTCCGGCTCAAGTGCCGCATCGATACCATGGACGAGATCGAGTACTACAAGAACGGCGGGATCCTGCAGTTTGTGCTGCGTCAGTTGCTTGCCAAACCAGAAGATCAAAACGCGGCGTAGCATCGGGTCGTGCGTGCGTCCACTGGGAGCCGCCGTCCGAAACGATCGCGGGCGGCGAATAACGTTCGACGCGCAAGACGGCGATGACGGGTGTTGAGGCGGCAGCAGCAGCGTCGTCCGTGGTAGAAAATAATGTAACCGCGAAGCAATCCACACGGTCATCAAGATAGGGCCGCGCAAGGGTTCGTGTTGCAGGTAACGCCCGGAGGGTGCGATGTCACAAAAAACCTATGACGCCACAGTGGACGAGAGCGAGCTTGCGCAGGCCGCACTTGCCTACCATCGCGGCCCGCCGCCGGGCAAGCTCGCCATCGTTGCCACCAAGCCGATGGCCAATCAGCGCGAGCTGGCACTCGCCTACTCACCGGGCGTAGCCGCAGCGTGCGAGAACATCGCGCGCGATCCGACGGAGTCCTTCCAACTCACCGGTCGTGGCAATCTGCTGGCGGTAGTCAGTAACGGCACTGCGGTTCTGGGCCTGGGCGCCATCGGCGCGCTGGCGTCGAAGCCGGTGATGGAAGGCAAGGCAGTCTTATTCAAGAAATTCGCCGATATCAATGTGTTCGATATCGAGATCGAGGAGCGCGATCCGGACAAGCTGGTGGAAATCATCGCCGGTCTGGAAGCCACCTTCGGCGGTATCAACCTGGAAGATATCCGGGCGCCCGAGTGCTTCGAGGTGGAACGCAAGCTGAGGGAACGCCTGCGTATCCCCGTGTTCCACGATGATCAGCACGGCACCGCTATCACGGTTACCGCTGCGGTTCTCAACGGGCTGCGCGTAACCGGCAAGGACATCGCCGAGGTCAAGCTCGTGACCTCGGGGGCCGGCGCGGCGGCGCTCGCGTGTCTCGATCTGCTTGTACGCGTGGGTCTGCCGCGCGAGCATATTATCGTTACGGACATTGCAGGCGTGGTGTACCAGGGGCGAACCGAGGAGATGGATCCGTACAAGGCGCGTTATGCGCAAGCGACGACCGTGCGTACGCTCGTGGATGCGATCCAGGACGCCGATGTTTTTCTGGGGCTGTCGGTTGGAGGTGTCTTGACCGGGGAAATGGTGCGGACAATGGCCGAGCGGCCGTTGATCCTCGCGCTTGCCAATCCGTTCCCCGAGATCCTGCCCGATAAGGCCAAGGCCGCGCGCGCGGACGCGGTGATCGCCACCGGACGCTCCGATTACCCGAACCAGGTCAACAATGTCCTGTGCTTTCCTTTTATCTTTCGGGGTGCGCTCGATGTCGGCGCCAGCGCGATTAACGAGGAGATGAAGATCGCCTGTGTGCACGCGATTGCCGATCTCGCGCGGGCCGAGGCCTCGGACGTGGTCGCCGCGGCCTACGGCGGTCAGACCCTCTGTTTCGGTCCCGAGTACATCCTGCCCAAGCCCTTCGACCCGAGGCTGATTACCGAGGTGCCGCTGGCGGTGGCCCGTGCCGCCATAGACAGCGGCGTGGCCACGCGGCCGATCGATGACCTCGCGGCATACCGCGAGCGCTTGACGCAGCATGTCGTGCGCTCGGGCCTGCTCATGAGACCGATCTTCGAGCGTGCACGCAACGATCCCAGACGGATAATCTATGCCGAGGGCGAGGAGAGCCGCGTGCTGCAAGCCGTGCAGCAAGTGATCGATGCGGGCATCGCTGTTCCCATCCTGGTGGGCCGCCCGGATGTAGTGGCACGGCGACTGCAGGATCTGGCCTTGCGCATGCGCGCGGGGGTGGACTTCGAGCTGGTCAATCCGCTCGATGACAAGCGTAACCGTAGCTACGCGGCCCAGTACCATGAGATCATGGGCCGCCGCGGCGTGTCCCCGCGCGAAGCGCAGACCGTGGTGCGCTCGCACAACACCGTGATCGCGGCGCTGATGGTCGCACGCGGCGAGGCCGATGGGTTGCTGTGCGGCACCGTGGGTCCGTTCCGGCGCCATCTGCAAAATATTCTCGACATTGTCGGAAAGGGCGAAGGCATTCGCGAGGTGTCTACGCTTTCCACGCTGATCCTCCCCAATGGGACCTTTTTCATTTGCGATACGCACGTGACACCGGAGCCTGCGGCGGAGGAGATCGCGGAGATGACTGTTCTCGCGGCCGAGGAGGTAAGCCGGTTCGGCCTAACGCCGAAGGTCGCGCTGGTGTCCCACTCCGACTTCGGCACCCATGACACACCTTCGGCATGTAAGATGCGGGTGGCGCTGGCGATCCTGCGGGCACGCGTGCCGGACTTGGAGGTCGACGGCGAGATGCACCCGGAGGCGGCGCTGTCCGACGAGATACGCCGGCGCGCGTTACCGGGGTCGTGCCTGCATGGTCAAGCGAACCTGCTGATCATGCCGAATGTGGATGCCGCGCGCATCGCCTACGGGTTACTGCGGGGGTTGGGGGGTGGCGTCTCGGTGGGGCCCATTCTTATTGGGGCGGCGCGCCCGGCGCATGTGATGACGCACGCGGTCACAGTACGCGGCCTGCTCAACATGAGCGCGATGTCGGTGGTGCAGGCACAGATTGGGGCGCCGGCCGGCAGCGAAAAAGAGCCGCGCGTGAGCGCGGAAAAACGATCGCGGCCCGGTGCCTGATTACGCCCCGCCCCGCGCGTTCAGCGCGACGCGTCCTTGAAAGTCAATCGCTCGCTATGCTGGTATGATCGGGCAGTAGGGGCAGGGCGCAGCGGTGCTGGTATGGATTCAAATAGCCTCTAAATCGCGGCGCAACCGCGCCGTATGTGACGGAGGGTAAGATGTTAGACGTGGCAAAAGGGCAGGATCTCGATCCGATCGAGACGCAAGAATGGCTCGAGGCGCTGGAGGCGGTGCTAGCGCGCGAGGGGCCCGAGCGCGCACACTTTTTGCTCGAGCAGCTGATCGACACAGCACGGCGCTCCGGCGCGTACCTGCCGTTCAGCGCGAACACTGCCTATCTCAACACCATCCCCGCCGCGCAGGAGGAGCGCAGCCCGGGCGATCCGGCGATCGAGTGGCGGCTTCGATCGTTCATCCGTTGGAACGCCATGGCCATGGTCGTGCGCGCGAACCGCATCAGTACCGAGCTCGGCGGTCACATCGCGAGCTTTGGTTCGGCCGCCACGCTCTACGATGTGGGTTTTAATCACTTCTGGCATGCGCCCAGCGAGACCCACGGCGGCGACTTGATTTTTATTCAAGGCCATTCGGCGCCGGGGATCTATGCACGCGCCTTTCTCGAAGGACGCCTATCGGAAGAGCGGTTGCATAAGTTCCGTCAGGAAGTGGATGGCGAAGGCCTGTCGTCGTATCCCCATCCCTGGTTGATGCCGAAGTTCTGGCAGTTTCCTACCGTGTCCATGGGTCTGGGGCCGATCATGGGTATCTATCAGGCGCGCTTTATGAAGTACCTGCACAACCGCGGTATTCTCGACACCGAGGGTCGCAAGGTCTGGGTGTTCATCGGCGACGGTGAGACCGACGAGCCCGAGGCCCTTGGCGCCATCTCCATGGCCGCCAGGGAACGACTCGACAACCTCATTTTCGTGGTGAACTGTAACCTGCAGCGCCTCGATGGCCCGGTGCGCGGCAATGGCAAGATCATCCAAGAGCTGGAGGCGGATTTCCGCGGGGCCGGATGGAACGTCATCAAGGTGATCTGGGGGTCCTACTGGGATCCCCTGATCATGCGCGACACCCAGGGACTGCTGCGTCAACGTTTCGAAGAGTGCGTCGATGGCGAGTACCAGGCATTCAAGGCCAGGGACGGTGCCTACGTGCGCGAGAAGTTCTTCGGAAGGTACCCCGAGCTCAAGGCCATGGTCGCCAACATGACCGATGACGACGTTTGGCGCCTGAACCGGGGCGGTCATGACCCGCACAAGATCTACGCGGCCTATGCCGCGGCGGTCAAGCACGAAGGCCAGCCGACAGTGATCCTTGCGAAGACGGTGAAGGGTTATGGCATGGGCGAGGCCGGCGAGGGGCAGAACATCACCCATCAGCAGAAGAAGATGGGGGAGGAGGCGCTGAAGGCCTTTCGCGATCGTTTCAACATCCCGATCTCCGACGACAAGATCGCCGAGGCGCCGTTCTACCGGCCGCCGGAGGACAGCCCGGAGATCCGCTACCTCAAGGAACGGCGCCAGGCGCTCGGCGGCTACCTGCCGCACCGGCGCCGGCGCGCCCAGTCTCATAAGGTACCTGACCTGTCGGCGTTCGATACCCAGCTCAAGGGCACGGGCGATCGCGAGATCTCCACTACGATGGCGTTCGTTCGCATCCTCACCGCGCTCACCCGCGACAAGCACATCGGCCAGTACATCGTCCCCATCGTCCCGGACGAGGCGCGTACCTTCGGCATGGAAGGGCTGTTCCGGCAGCTCGGGATCTATTCACCCGTCGGCCAGCTGTACAAGCCGGAGGACGCCGATCAACTGATGTATTACCGTGAGGACCGGAAGGGCCAGGTGATCGAGGAAGGAATCAGCGAGGCGGGCTCGCTGTGCTCGTGGATGGCTGCCGGCACCGCTTACAGCAATCATGGCGTGAGCATGGTTCCGTTCTATGTCTTCTACTCCATGTTCGGCTTTCAGCGCGTGGGTGACCTGGCCTGGGCCGCCGGTGACATGCAGGCGCGCGGCTTTCTCATCGGCGGCACCGCCGGGCGCACGACGCTCGCGGGCGAGGGGCTGCAGCACCAGGATGGCCACAGTCACCTGATCGCTGCCACGATCCCGAACTGCGTGGCCTATGACCCGACATTCGCTTACGAGCTTGCGGTGATTATCCAGGATGGGCTGCGGCGAATGTTCCAGGAACAGGAGAACGTGTATTACTACATCACGACCATGAACGAGAACTACCCGCACCCGGCAATGCCGAAAGGCGCGGAGCCCGGCATCCTCAAGGGCATGTACCTGTTTCGCGGGTCCGCAGGCGGCAAGAAAAAGACGCCGCACGTGCAGCTGCTCGGTAGCGGTACAATACTACGCGAGGTCATTGCGGCAGCCGAGCTGCTGCAGAAGGACTTTGGCGTCACTGCAGACATATGGAGTGCGACGAGCTTTACCGAGCTTCGTCGCGAAGGGCTGGCGCTCGAGAGATGGAATATGCTGCATCCCGATGCAAAGCCCAGGGTCAGCTACATCGAGCAAAGCCTGGCCGGGCGGGAAGGCCCGGTCATCGCCGCTTCCGATTACATGAAGTCCTTCGCCGATCAGATCCGGCCGTTTGTGCCGCAGCGCTATGTGGTCCTCGGGACCGATGGGTTCGGGCGTAGTGACACACGCAAGCAACTACGCAAGTTCTTCGAGGTCGATCGATACTACATCGGCGTCGCTGCGCTTAAGGCGCTAGCGGCCGAGGGGAAGATACCCATAGCGAAGGTCAACGAGGCGATCAAGAAGTATGATATCGATCCGGATCGACCGGACCCGGTCACCGTGTAGCGTCAAGGTTACGACGAGACGGGAAGAAAAAAAGCAAGGGGCGTGGAATCGTGACTAGCCTGAAAGAAGTTGTGGTACCGGATATCGGTGACTTCAAGGATGTCGACGTCATAGAGGTACTGGTCTCGCCTGGCGATCAAATCAAGGCGGAAGATCCGCTCATCACGTTGGAAAGCGACAAGGCCACCATGGATGTGCCTTCACCGTCCGCCGGTATTGTCAAAGAGGTGAAGATAAAGGTCGGGGACAAGATATCGCAGGGCGTGGCGGTGGCATTGCTGGAGGCCGACGAGTCGGTCTCGGAGGCAGAACCAGCGGCCCAGCCGCAGGCCGGTGCCAATGAGACTGAGGCGAGCGCCGTCGCAGAGGGTCCCGCGGACGAAGCGCCGGCGCCACGCGCCGCTACACCGATACCACCCGCACCCGCAGCGGCGCCATCTGCCGCCGCTCGTCCCACGCCGCCCGCCACGCTTCCCCCGCCGGTGCTGGAGAGACCGGGTGGCCCGCTCGCGCATGCCAGCCCCTCGGTGCGCGCGTTCGCGCGTGAGCTCGGAGTCGACCTTCTGCAGGTGCAAGGTACGGGCCAGAAGGGACGCATCTTGCAGCAGGACGTGCAGGCATTTGTCAAGCAGCGGCTGACGCACCCGGGGGCAGCGGCGCCGGCGGCGGGATATGTGCTGCCCGCAATGCCGGAGATTGATTTCTCCAAGTTCGGCGCTATCGAGCTGCAGCCGCTCAGCCGGATCAAGAAGATCGCGGGCCCCCACCTTCATCGCAGTTGGGTACTGCTGCCGCATGTCACACAGCACGACGAGGCCGACATCACCGAGCTTGAGGCGTTTCGCCAGGAGCTCAAGGAAGATGCGAAAAACAGGGGAGTAAGATTAACGTTGCTCGCCTTTTTGCTGAAGGCATCGGTCGCGGCGCTGAAGGCGTACCCACAGTTCAACGCCTCGCTCGAACCGGGCGGGGAGAACCTGATTCTCAAGAAGTACTACCATATCGGTGTAGCGGTCGACACGCCGGACGGGCTGGTGGTGCCCGTGATTCGCGACGTGGACAAGAAGGGTGTATATGACCTTGCGGCAGAACTGGGCGAGGTCAGTGCCCGTGCCCGTGATAAGGCACTCACCCCCACGGACCTGCAGGGCGGTTGCTTTACCATCTCGAGCCTCGGGGGAATCGGCGGGACCGCGTTTACCCCGATCATCAACGCCCCGGAAGTCTCAATCCTAGGCGTGTCGCGCTCACGGATGCAATCGGTTTTTCGCAATGGCGAGTTTGTGCCGCGATTGATCTTGCCGTTGTCGCTTTCCTACGATCATCGAGTGATCGACGGTGCGCAGGCGGCGCGTTTCACCGGTTTTCTCGGCCGCGTGCTGACGGATGTCCGGCGCTTGCTGCTATAAGAGAATGCGGCCAGCGCTCCTGCGCGGTCGCTCATAAACAAACTTAAGAGGTCTATCGATGAGCCAGATCACTGAGGTGAAGGTCCCGGACATTGGTGAATTCAAGGATGTGGGCATCATCGAAGTGCATGTCGCGCCGGGCGATACCGTAAATATCGAGGATCCGCTGATTACGCTAGAGAGCGACAAGGCGACCATGGATGTCCCGGCGCCGCTGGCCGGGGTGGTCGACGCGGTCAAGGTCAAGGTGGGTGGCAAGGTCTCCGAAGGCTCGGTGATCTTGACGCTGAAGGCGGAAGCGAAAACCGCCGGGACCGGTACGCCTGGCGCGACCCAAGACGCTAGCCCGGCGCCGCCTGCGCCGGCACTGGCCAAAACCCCGGCGGCTGCCGCCAGCGGCGATGTGCATGCGGAGGTCCTCGTGCTCGGGGCCGGTCCCGGCGGGTACACGGCGGCGTTTCGTGCCGCTGACCTCGGCAAGCAGACCGTGCTGGTCGAACGTTACCCCAAGCTTGGCGGCGTGTGTCTTAATGTCGGTTGCATCCCGTCCAAGGCACTGCTGCACACCGCCAAGGTCATCGCCGAGGCCCGGGATATGGCGCAACACGGCGTCAGATTCGGCGCGCCGCGTATCGATTTGGACAAGCTGCGCGGCTGGAAGGACCGGGTCGTCGGGCGGCTAACGACGGGGCTTGCCGGGCTTGCCAAGCAGCGCAAGGTCAAGGTGATCCAGGGTCGCGGTTCGTTTGTCTCGCCCAAGGTGCTCGAGGTGGAAACCGCTGACGGCAAGCTGGCCGTTTCGTTCGATCAGGCGATCATCGCGGCCGGCTCGCAGGCGAGCACCATTCCCGGCATCCCGCACGACGACCCGCGCGTGATCGACTCTACCGGGGCGCTGGAGCTGTCTGATATTCCCAAGCACCTGCTAGTGATCGGTGGCGGAATTATCGGGTTGGAGGTGGCCACGGTTTACTACGAGCTCGGTGCTAAGGTTACCGTGGTCGAGCTCCTGGACTCACTGATGGTAGGTGTGGATAAGGATATCGTGCGCCCGCTGCAAAGGCGCATCGACAAGCAATACGAGAATATTTATCTCAAAACCAAGGTCACCCGTGTTGAGCCCCAATCTAAGGGGCTAAAGGTTTTCTTTGAGGGCGACAAGGCGCCGGCGTCACAGGTGTTTGATCGCGTGCTGGTGGCGGTCGGCCGCATACCCAACGGCACGTCGATCGGCGCGGAGCGCGCGGGCGTGGCAGTCGATGAACGCGGTTTCATTCCCGTGGACAATCAACAACGCACGAACGTGGCGCATATCTTTGCTATCGGCGACGTCGTCGGGCAGCCGATGCTCGCGCACAAGGCGACCCACGAGGGTAAGGTAGCCGCGGAGGTCGCCGCGGGGCTCAAGAGTGCCTTTGATGCACGCGTTATACCGTCGGTGGCGTACACGGATCCCGAGGTGGCGTGGACCGGCGTGACCGAGGCCGAGGCGAAGGAACAGAAGCTCGACTACGGCAAGGGCGTGTTTCCGTGGGCCGCGAGCGGCCGTGCGCTCGGCCTGGCACGCGACGAGGGTATAACCAAGCTGTTATTCGAGACGGACAGCGGTCGCGTCATCGGTGCCGGCATCGTGGGTCCGAATGCTGGTGATCTGATTGCCGAGGTTGGTCTTGCAATCGAAATGGGCTGCGACGCCCAAGACATTGGGCTCACCATTCATCCGCACCCCACGCTGTCGGAGACGGTCGCGTTCGCTGCCGAAGCGTTCGAGGGCACGATTACCGATCTCTACATGCCCCGCAAGAAGTAGTTGCGAGGAACACACAGATTGTTTCGATTCACCGATGACAAGCGCACGTCGTTTGCCCCGCAGTTGTGTTGACAGCACACGATTCGCGCAGGCACATAACGGAGTTTTCTTATCAGCTTTCTTTGCGTCCTCTGCGCCTCTCGGCAAGAGAGCGCGTTAACGAATATTGTTTGGTCCGGTTAATGGCTGTAACACTCTCCTACGATGATCAAGGGGCCGGGCCACCGCTCATGATCCTTCACGGGCTATTCGGCTCAGGCAGAAACTGGAAGGCCATCGCCACCCGCCTGGCGACGACGCATCACGTGTATACCCTGGATCTGCGCAATCACGGCGGCTCGCCCTGGACGGAGTCCATGTCCTACCGTGAGCTTGCGGGCGATGTTGCCAGCGTCATCGAGCGGCACGGCCTGGGCAAGACCGTCGTGCTCGGTCACAGTATGGGCGGCAAGGCGGCAATGGTATTGGCACTGGAGCAACCACGGCTGCTCGACGCGCTGATCGTCCTAGACATCGCGCCGGTGCGCTACGAGCACAGCCTGTCGTCGTACGTCGAGGCGATGCAGGGCGTCAATCTCGGTGGCATGAGGCGCCGCGACGAGGTCGACCGGGTGCTACGTACCCGTATCCCCGATTCCGGGGTGCGCGCGTTTTTGTTGCAAAACCTCGTATACCGTGATCGGCGCTTCGATTGGCGCATCAATCTTCCCGTGCTGGCTGCACACACGGGCGAGCTGGCGGATTTCCCCACGATCGCGCCCGCGCACGGCTTCGATGGCCAGGCGCTTTTCTTGTACGGTGAGCGCTCGCCGTACCGCCAGGCCGCGCACGACCAGGAGGTGCGCCGATTGTTTCCCAACGCCGAGATCGTGGTGATTCCGGGGGCCGGGCATTGGTTGCATGTGGATCAGCCCGAGCGCTTGACCGCGGAGATCCGCCGGTTTCTTGACAACCATAGCGGCTGAATGGGTGCAATGGCGCGCCGCAAGGGATATCCTTTTATTATTGGCAGCGCGAGCGTCTGAAACCTGTTTCGATCTTGATCAGAACATATCATGTCGGAGTCCAAGCACACAGCAGAACGATCTCGGCCATCGGCGCGCCGACGCGAGAAGGGCGCCGCCAAGACGGCACGAATTCCTGTCAAGATCGTTCCGCGCAGCGAACGCTTACCAAAGCCATCCTGGATCCGGGTCAAGCTGCCCACCGGTCCTGCGGTGCAACGTGTGAAAGACATGCTGCGCCAGAACCGGTTGTATACCGTGTGCGAAGAGGCCTCCTGTCCAAATCTGCCGGAGTGCTTCGGACACGGTACCGCGACCTTCATGATTATGGGCGATCTATGCACGCGACGCTGCCCGTTCTGCGACGTCGCCCACGGACGTCCGCTGCCACTCGATCCCAACGAGCCGGCCAGTCTGGCGCAGACGGTGAGCGCAATGCGATTGCGTTATGTCGTAATCACCTCGGTCGATCGCGACGACCTGCGCGACGGTGGCGCCGGTCACTTCGCTGAGTGCGTACGCGCCGTGCGTGCGCGCAGCCCTGGAATCCGCATCGAGATACTGGTGCCCGATTTCCGCGGCCGCATGGAGCGGGCGCTTGATATCCTGGAGCGGGAGCCGCCCGATGTGTTCAATCACAATCTCGAGACAGTGCCGCGACTGTACAAGCAGGCACGCCCGGGCGCCGACTATCAGTGGTCGCTTCGCCTGATCCAGCAATTCAAGCAACGGCATCCCGCGATCCCCACCAAATCGGGTCTGATGCTGGGGCTGGGCGAGGAGCTCGAAGAGGTCGAGCAGGTGATGCGCGAGCTGCGCGCACACGACTGCGACATGTTGACCCTCGGTCAGTACCTGGCACCGAGCGAGCATCATCTTCCGGTGGAACGCTACGTGACCCC
>JBHHZP010000049.1:0-22567 GCA_046758085.1 Acidiferrobacterales bacterium | reverse complement strand
GTCGTTTTCTGCCCTTCAACATTCTATCAGATGACTGGCCGCTTCTAGGCGGAAGCAGTCATTCTTAGAATTGGCGTCGCATCGAAAGTATGTAGTTCACGAACTTCCGCTTTTGGGCCTAAGCGGCCCTCCCGGCAATCTCCGAAAAGGGAATGTTTCTTGCGCAAGCGGACAGCTGGGCGGCAGCTTCAAACGGCAGGACCAAGCCACTAGCATCACGTGCAAACCTCCTTGGGGACGTATGTTGTAAGGTCTCCTCCATCGGTGTGTCAAATTTGTGCCAAAGTTAGATATGCTAGAATAGAAAATCAACGAGTTACGTCGGCTTTTAGAATAAGGCAAGCGTCGCAAGTGACTGTTTCAGTTAAGATGTTAATTTATCCCGTGTGACTACGAACCAGGTGGTCGGGGGTTCGAGTCCCTCCGGGCGCGCCAACTATGCAAGACTTACGGCGGTAACACACGGCGTCACTGTCCTTGGGTAGGAACTGGGGTAGCCAGAACAAGATGGTGCCTGAAACGGTATGCGGTAATTGTCCTTCGCTGGCTTGTTGGTAACCCACTCGTTTAGTTCGAACTGGTGTAAGGCTGACGCGACATCTGGCGGGCATTGTATAGCTCGCCACACGGCTGGGCGCTTTAGCGCGTGTGCGTGCCTGTGCGCCCTAGTCTGGTGATTATCATGAGTAACCCATGACGAGTCTTCTTCCAGCTCTGCCATATTTGTTCGCGTTGTTCTTGGCTGAGGGTGTTCATGGCAGACCATAATATTTGTGGTATTGTAAAGTCAACTCCCAAGGTTGATTACATTCAGTATTGAGATGTATCACTAAATCTCTTGTCTCTTCCAGATTCTTCTCTTTGCCGTCAACCCATAAAGGCATCAAATAATAATTCCAGAATCTGGTCTGTCGATAATACTCAAGAATCTCGGTGAGAGATTGA
The DNA here is from genome assembly GCA_046758085.1 of Acidiferrobacterales bacterium. GTDB lineage: Bacteria > Pseudomonadota > Gammaproteobacteria > Acidiferrobacterales > SPGG2 > VRUB01. The sequence continues at coordinate 21,622 of JBHHZP010000049.1, read as the reverse complement.
CCTGTATAGACTAGCTTTAATTCATTACCAAATTTCTGTCTTAATTTATCGGCTTTGCATTTTGGCGAAACTGCCAGCCAATCCCATTGTCCAGGCACACGTCGAGTGCCACTGGTTTGCAGTGATAGAAGATAATTTTGTCGTCGGAGCATTTTCGCCAATTCTTCTAGTTCTTGATGATCGGTAGGTTCCCCGCCTGTGACACAAACCCACCCATTCTTGATGATGTGCCGTACCTTTTTTCGGATTTGCTCTAATGACATATCTTTACCGTCAAAACGCAATGAACCTGGTTCATCGCAAACATCTCTTATTGGGCATTTCACAGCACATCCCGCAACACGAACAAAGCAGGTTGCCTTTCCAGCCAAATGCCCCTCACCCTGCAGGCTTAGATAAATATCAGATATCTTCACAAAAGCATCACTATTTATGTAGGTTGGTATTGCCACATACCAGCCGACTATAAGATATCAGTGTGTCAATGAGAGTGGGGCGTTGCAAGTGGTGAAACGGCGAGAAGCTCACATGTCAGGCGCAGAACGCCCCATTCGGCCTCGAGACTAAAGCCTCGAGGACAGCATAACGCAAACCAAAGCACTCACTCTAATGTTGGTCAGTGGCTGCAAACCTTCGGCTCATACAGGCGCCGGGACGATATAGGAACGGCAATTCAAGCAGATCACTATTTGCAAAGCCTGAGCCTCCAGCTGTTCAGTCTTGCCTGTCTTCGGCTAAAGCACTACAACTACCTCGATGTCACCGTCGCTGCGCAAGATGTTGATACTGACATCCTGCGGGTGGCGGCGCAGGATGAGATCCACAGACCCGCTGTCCACGCGCAGATTCTTGATCTCGATCCATTCGAGAAACTGAGGCAAAACTGGGTGGGTGAAGCGAACTTGCGGTTTCTCGCGGCTGAACGACAAACCGAGACAAGCCTGGAGCAGGAAGAACACCGTGGTGCTCGTCCATGCCTGTGGCAAACAGGCTACCGGATAAAGCGTCGGCCCTTGATCTGAACGGCGCGCAAAGCCACAGAACAGCTCGGGCAACCGATGCAAGTCCAGAAAGATACTGGCATCGAACAAGCCCCGCAAAATCTCTACACTGGCCTCCTTGAATCCGTACCGTGCTAGCCCATGCGCTATCATTGCATTGTCGTGCGGCCATACCGACCCGTTGTGGTATGACATAGGGTTATACCGGCGCTCCTGCGCGGAGACGGTGCGCACGCCCCAACCAGAAAATGAGTCTTCATTCAACAGCGTTTTCGCCGTCCGCTTCGCATATTCGTCGCTGGCAATCCCCGTGAACAGGGCGTGCCCCGCATTCGAGGTGCGAACCTGACATGGCTGTTTACGCCCGTCCAGGGCGATCGCATAGGTCGAGATCTCCGGGCACCAGAAGACATTGTTAAAATTGATCTTCAGCGCTTCCGCCGATGTCTCCAGTGCATCGGCGGTCCGGTTTTCCCCAAATAATCGGGCCAATCGGGCAGCGGCATGCTTGGCGGCATAGACATAACCTTGCACCTCGCACAATGCGATCGCGCCAACCGCGAGTTTTCCGTCGGCGTGGAACACGCTGTCGTGAGAGTCTTTCCAGCCTTGGTTGGCGAGGCCGCGAGGTGTCGTGCACAGGTACTCCACAAATCCGTCCCTGTCCTTGTCACCGTCTCGGTCCATCCATGCCAGCGCCTGTTCTAAGTTCGGCCAGATGCCTTCGACGAACTCCCGGTCTCCCGATCTTTCGTAATACGCGCCTGCCAACATGACGAACAGTGGCGTGGCGTCTACGGTACCATAATAATTACCGAACGGTATCTCGCCCAGTGCAGCCATCTCGCCTTTGCGGGTCTCATGCAGTATCTTGCCTGGCTCCGCATCTTTTTCTGGATCTTTTTCTCGTGCCTGCGTCGCCGCCAGATGGCCCAACACGCCACGCGCAATCTTGGGATTAACCCACAAGCAGTGCAACGCAGTGAGGATACCGTCGCGCCCGAAGACCGTGCTATACCAAGGCACCCCGGCGTAGGGGTACGGGCCGTGATCCGTATCAGTGATTAGCATGTGCAAATCTGCATACGAGCGGTTGATCCAGTCATTGAACTGCTCGTTCGCAGTGTAGATCCGGCATTCGCCCTCGCGTGCACGTTCTTGCCACTTGCGCGCCCGCTTCACGGCACTACCATACGCGAGGTAGCGAGTTGTGTGTCCAGGCAGCTCACAAACGACATTCAGGAAAAACTCTTTGACCTCTCCGGGTGCAAGCGATAGTTCCAGCCGAAGGTCCGAACCGCTTACATGGGCAGGCTTGAGGGTGGAGACTAGTCGCGTGTGCCGTCTGACCCCGTCGAGCCCTTCATAGCCAATCAGAATTCCGCCCGCTATTGCCTGATGCTCGAGATGCTGCCCTTTTCGCCGCCGACACGTTCCGCGCACCTCGAACACGTCTGCAAAGTCCGCCTGGAACACGACGACGATGGGCACGTCCACGTGATGGTCGGCAAAGTTCGATACCCTGATATGCTCGTAACAGACGTTGTGCCAAAGTAGCTTGGAACGGAACAGGTGTAACTCCCCGTGGTGTATCGTTACCGGGCCGCCAGCAAACAGTTCCGGGTTCGTGAGATCCACGGTCAGAAAGATGTTCCCCTGGGTTACGGTGGAGTTGAGCAGCAGTGGTCGCTGCTCACCCAAGAGGAGCTCGTAACGTGAGAGAAAACGCGTCCCTTCGTAATAGATACCCTGCTCACCCTGGCCGAAGACCTGGATATCACCAAAGCGGTCGAATACGGCAAAGGTGTCCCCATGCTTCAGCACCCGGGTGCGGTCATCCACGCGGGATGACGTCGTCCGGATGAAGTACTCGTTGTTAACGCGAATGATATCGTCCACAGACGAGCCTATTTTAGCTCGCCCGCGACATGCTGACGACCTCGCGCTGTAACTGCCGCTCGTAAACCAAGAGGTAATCGTGTGCCATACGAGATACGGAAAACCGTTGCTCGAACACGCGCCGGATCCTGGGGCGATGAAGACTTCCGATCTTTGCAACTGCTGCCACCGCGGCCTCCAGGTTGTCCACCACGAACCCGGTCACGCCATCTACCGTTACCTCCGGCACCGAGCCACAGCGATAGGCGATAACCGGCGTGCCGCACGCCATCGCCTCAATCATGACCAACCCGAAGGGCTCCGGCCAGTCGATGGGAAACAGCGCCGCGTAGGCGTTGCCCAGGAACTCCTCTTTTTCCGCCTCCCCGATCTCGCCAATGAACTCCACCAACGGGTCATTGAGTAACGGCGCGATTGCGGTTTGGTAATACAACTCATCGGCCTTGTCTATCTTGGCCGCGATTTTGAGCCTCATCCCAGTCCGGTGAGCGATTTCGATGGCACGGTCAACGCGCTTCTCACGGCAAATCCTGCCGAGAAACGCCAGATAGTGCCCAGGCTCCGGGTGCAATTGGTATAGATCCGGCGGCAACCCATGATAGACCGTGCCCTGCCAGTTCACCCACGGAAGCGGCGTGCGCTGCGCATTCGATATCGACACCACGGGTATATTGTGGAACTGGCGATATAGCGGCACGAGATCGGGGATATCCAGTCTTCCATGGAGGGTGGTAACTGTCGGGGTATTATGCCGCCGTGCCATTGGAAAGTGCAGATAGTCCACGTGGAAGTGGATCACATCGAAGTCGGCCGCGCGCTCGAACACCTGGTCTACCAACACAATATGCCGAGCCCACGGGTCGACACATGACTTGTCGAGTCGCATGGCGGTCTTGCCCACAGCACTGAGACGGGCACTGGTGACAGAGTCACCACTGGCAAAGAGAGTCACATCGTGCCCCTGCCGCACCAGTTCCTCGGTCAGATAGGACACTACCCGCTCGGTGCCGCCGTAGTACCGAGGTGGCACGCTTTCAAAAAGCGGCGATACCTGTGCAATTTTCATCGCTTGATTCCTCCCAGTCCCAAAACCGGTGTTTCCAGCCCCGGGGCAGGCCGGCGCTCTCCGGCCCTCGCTTTCCCCGGGGACAGAGCTTGAGAAACCTCTAGCGGGAGACGGCAACACGTGCCATTGGGCTCATGCGGCGTGGATCACTTCCACCACCCTTGGGGAACTGTGGCCACACAGCGCCCCGCCTGTGGCGGGACCTCGCACCGACAAAGCGCCCACGCACATTGCTGCGCCTTTAGCCCGCATCGATGGTATAGGCGGAATTAAAATTGGGGACGCCGCAGAGATTTTCAAGCGGTACCAGGGAGTTCTGCTATCCCGGGCCCTACAGGATCCGACTTCGCTGGGGACCCGGTCGCGACACGCCTGTCAGGGCCTGGTACCGACATTCACGGCGTCACTGGCTGCGAATAATCTGGTTCTGCGCGCGGCCAGCCTAGGGGAAAATATTGACGGCGGATCTCGGAATTAACGGCTCCATTCACGTCGTTAGGGGAACCCATGGGGGGAAACACCTTGCAGTGTTAACGCGTTTGGAAGAGCTCGCGCCGGGCCCACATACCATCATTATAATAGTGGCAGCCTTCGGATTCGTACTCGCGCACGGCTAGTGCTGAGATGGCAGAGCTGGTGCAACAACCTATTGCTCTTTGGGTACCCTGTCGAATGCGGCCTGCTGCTCCGGCGTTGCTTCATTCTGGTACTTTACCTTCCACTCACCGTAAGGCATACCGTAGATGATCTCGCGTGCGTCCTCGTAGGACATCTCCAGCCCGCGCGCCTCGGCAGCTGCGCGGTACCACTTCGACAGGCAGTTGCGGCAAAACCCCGCGAGATTCATCAACTCTATGTTTTGCACATCCTTGCGCTCGTCCAGATGTTGCAGCAAGCGCCTAAAGGCAGCCGCTTCGAGTTCTACTCGCGTTTTATCGTCCATTGCGTACTCCTCTCATTCTCGTTGCACCGGTACCACAGCCCGATCACCCCTCCGCCTTGGAACCGCCCATGCAAGGCGGTGAGTCGGCTGACTGGCCGCTTGCTTCGAACCACTCGTCTGGCGTCAGCGTGTGCAACGCCAGCGCATGTACCGGACCCGCAAGCTCCTCGGCCAGAAGCTCATTGACAAGACGATGGCGCGCAACGAGCATTTTGCCTTCGAACTGCTCCGCTACCACCGTCACTTTGAAATGAGACTCGGAGCCGGGTGGCACATTGTGCATGGGACTTTCGTTGACCACCTCGAGGTGGACCGGGTCTAAACCCTGTCTGAGCTTGCTCTCAATAACGGCTTGGGTCATCATGACTGCGGCCTAACTGATCCTGTATCCATGTTTGGAAGGATAACATCAGACGGAACGCAATAAACCCGACAAAATCGGGGGTTAAGCGCGATGCAACACCCTCCAGAACACGTGTGGGGGATGCGGTCCTCCCAGCCTCACTCATGACTGCGCGAAGTAGCGTTTCAGGTACTCTTCGAAGGACACCTTATCGGCCGCCTCGATCTCACGCTGCCGTTGCAGCGACTCTTCTGCAACCTGCTTGAATTGCTTCGCTCGCGCTTCGGGGAGCGTTAGCTGCTTGAAATATCGCTCGTGTTGCATGGACATGCGCATCGCAAACTCGGAAAACGGTTCTTTGTTGGCCCGCATATCAGCAAGCAACCGGGCCGAAGGGGTGCGCTCGGGATCGTTGATGGCCGGGAGTTGCGCCTCAAGCGCGGCCGAGTACAACCGTTCACTCGTGCCTCCATCGAACAGCTCGCACACCCCTTGCATGTGGTCATAGATCTCTCGCGCCCAATCTCTTAGAGATGTCGTATGTTCCTGCCGCTGCAGCCTTATAGAGGGATCGCGCCCGTAGCCCACGACCATACGTTGGTTGTAGTCGATCCGCCCTCTCTCCTCCGCGCTCATCGGTGGACTGCCGTACACCACGCATAGCACGAGGAATGCCTCGAGAAAGCGAAGTTGGTTCTCGTTCACGCCGACCGGATCGTAGGCACTCACATCCAATGCCCGCAGCTCGACGTATTGCACGCCTCTGCGTTTAAGGGCCAGCGTCGGCTTTTCACCAGAACGCGCAATCTGTTTCGGGCGCATGAAACTGTAGTACTCGTTCTCAATTTGCAAGATGTTCGCATTAAGCTGACGGTACTCGCCGTTCACGACAACCCCGATTTTCTCGTATTCGGGAAACGGTGTTTCGATCGCATGCGTAAGACTGGTGACATACTCATCCAGATCGTTGTAGGAAATATTGAGACTAGCTTGAGTTGTGTTCTTGTAGCCGATATCGCTCATGCGTAATGACGTAGCATACGGAAGGAACAAAGTGTGTGCATCGAACTCGGCCAATCCTGTCGGCCGGTTAGGCAAAAATGACTTGCACACGGCGGGTGAGGTCCCAAACAAATATGGAATCAACCAGCCTAGACGCTGAAAGTTGCGGATCAGATGAAAGTAGTAGTTAGATACGAACTCTTGCAGCGGGCTCGGGTCGTTCACGAAATCTTTCAACACCGGCCAGAGATCATTGGGGAGAGAGTAGTTAAAGTGAACACCGGCAATCGCCTGCATTGCGCCACCGTAACGATACATAAGGCCCCTTCGATATACGTGCTTCATCATACCCACGTTGGAGCGGCCATAGGTGGCAATAGGAATGCTGTTTTCGCTCGCTAGTGCGCAAGGCATGCTAGTCGCCCACAGCAATTCGTCGTCAAGATTTTTGTACACGAACCGGTGAATCTGACATAGGAAATCCAGCGACTCGCGCACTTCTGGGAATGGCGGAGTTATGAACTCCAGCAGGGCCTCGGAGTAATCCGTAGTAATATAAGGATGTGTGAGCGCCGAACCCAGTACGCGGGGATGTGGTGAGCGTGCGATCCTGCCGTCGCCCGTAACACGCAGGCTCTCCTTCTCGATGCCCTTCTTGCCCTCTCTCAAGAGTCCTTTCGGTACAGCGTCGAGGAGACGATGCAGTTCCAGCACGGAGATACCCTATGTGATTCCTGTGACGATTGGTGGCGCCAAAAGGCTATTACTCGGGAACTCTACGCCGCAATGCTTTGCAGCCGTTATTTCCGTCCATCGACCTTGCGCGCCTCACCTAGAGATCCTTACCAGGCGGGGGTCAGAAGCGTCATTCCACGGGGCCCTCACCCCGAGGCCGCGGCACTATGTAGATTTGCATGATTTTCCCGTAGCGCAAAATCTGGACAGGTACGGACTGCCCCGCTTGCAGGTTTTGTGCAATTCTCAAAATGCTCCCCGGTCCGCTTACCGGTCGGTAGTCCATTCGAAGAATGATATCGCCGGACTCTAGGCCGGCCTGGTCAGCTGGACTCCTTGGGATTATCTTAGCAATGTGCGCTCCGGCACCCGGGGCCAGATCGTGGACCGCGGCGGTGTTGGGGGGCACGCGACCAACCTCCATGCCGAGCCAGATTTCCGCCAGCGCCGGCAACGACATAAGCTGGAAGAATAATGCTGACGCTGCTAACAGATTTCTGAACGACACAAGTACCGATTCCTCTGCCGGGTGACCAATATGCGCGATCTGCATGCGCTATGTCTATATAACGAACCTTCAAAGATCAGTCTACCCCTGTAGACTGTCACGCCCAAGAGATGGTTCTGTGGCAACGCCGGACAACAGGCGGGCCGTGCGGGCGAAGATTAACCGGTGTCGTCCAGACAGTGCGTGCGCGTCATAACCTAAATCCGTTGACTGCACTGAATATCGCGCATGTCCTACACCGCTCGCGGTTAGTTCACGTTCGAGTGAAACAGCGCAAATGCTCAGAACACCACGCGAGTCCGTCTTGCCTTGGTCCATTACAAGAATGATCGGCTGATTCGACGATACCTACTCTTCGTATCCGGACGCGATCTACTCGCCGAGCGCCAGGTAGTACGGCACCCAGGAGACCGCGATTACCGCGGCAAATACGGCATCTGTGATCAAGATCGTCTTATAGTGGCTTCGCTCAGTATCGTCCTTTCCACTCATGAATACCCAGCTCATTAGCGTATCCAACAAGAAAATCACGAACACCAACGGTGCCAGCACGGGAACAAGCACTGTGGGGACGAAGCTCCAACCTGTGTAAATCGCGGGAGTGCCTGCCGCAGGCGTAAATACAATGATGATAACTCCGAGCAATATCAACAGGAGCCGCAATGGGCCAAGCCGCTGTGCGAACGTCGTGACCACGTTACTCATCCTTCTTTCACCGGCCTCCGAATCCGGACGAGCATGATCTGGGTGCTCGATATCGTTGAATTACCTATAGTTAACCGCTCTGCCAGAACCACATCCGTTGACGAATACCCTGGCTATCGTGCGGAGGAGCCCGCAACGCTATATTGTACGTCATTTTGCACCGGACATAAGCTTGTTAGTCATTGCCGGAACAATGGACGAGGAAGACAAGGATTATCACAATAAACGAGCCGATCATGATGTGGCGCCTTGCATGTCGCTTCGCAACGCACAACATTGGGTGGCGGCACATTGCACACGTTTATATAGCGGGAGATCTGTCGTCCGGCCAGGATGGCGCATCTGAGCCTTGGGGCGACATTGGACCGTGCGCTGCCCGTTCATCACGGCGTGCGCTGTCGATAGCCCGGGATTTTCAGAAATCGTCTTTAACGGACCTGCTCGAATCTCGGCACGTCCGTGTAGGCAACGCCCCAGGCGTCAACACCATGACGCTCAAGGAATGTCTCGATCTCGACTTGCAAGGTAGCGACCGCGAACGATGCCATCAGGCCGTCGCAGTCTCCTTGTTCTCGCGCACGATCTGCAATGAGCAGATTGGCCGCGATCCATGCGGCATGGTGCCTCGGATCGCGCTCTGAACGCAGTCTTTGATCAAGATGATTAAGTTTTGCGACGCCCGTGTCGCCGCGTGGCATGGTAAGCACCAACTCGCGGCAAAACTCGGCAATCGCCTTCAGGGTTTTCTCATCCAGAGTTCCTTCGAACGCGCGGATCGACTCCTCGGTATCTATGATAAGCTGCCGCACGTGGTCGAAATCCTGCCCCAGCGTGACCTTGAGCGACTCGTGAGCAGTCTTAGAAAAACCTGGCATTACACCCCCTCTCCCACCAACGCGGTAGGCAATTTCTGGGCCACGCGGCCCGTCGCACCTTTTCGGCAGTTTGCGTTTGTATCTCCCGCGCTACTGCCATGCTCTGCTTTCCCATCGTGCGCGGTGTTGAAGATACGGCGAAAAGTACCGAAGTCTTTGGTCATTGACTGCCAGATTGTTATCCCCACGCGCACGTACTCCGGGTGGGTCCCGGCCCGCCCATACAAAAATATTCACCACGCATCTATCTCACGGATACGGCGTGCGACCGCCTCGTGCACTGAATAGTCTGCAAAATTGGCCTCGTTCAGTTCCGGCTACCGCCTTCTTATCTAGCAACAATCGCGCCAATATCGCTCGCGTCCACCGAGCTGTGAGACGCGCGCAAAACGGCTGGCGCATACCGGATCCGCACGTCCACGTGTCGGCCTAGCATCCGAAAGAGTGCCGAGCCTGGAGTCAGAGCAATTTTCCGGGGAGGAAGGGCGGGCGTTGGATGAGGGCCTCGGTTACCGCTGGTATAGGCAATCGGGTGACGCCATCGCTACCGCGCTGTCATTGGGACAGCCTAGGACCGAGCAGTCAGGTCTGGCCCGGCTTGTGCACCTCGGGTCCCGCGCCCACGGATCCCGAGGGCATAGCCATAGTTTCAATCAACGGGCACGCGTCTGTATACACCCGCAACTCGAAGACGTCCGGACGCGCGCAGTGTCCGCGCACATCCAACACCCGCTTGAGCCCCTGCCTTCGGCGCATGCCCACCATTTCGTGCGACGCTGCCGCACCTCCGTACCATGGTGATCGCTGCCTAGCGCGGAAATGGCGCCGAATGATGGTGCGCGCGTCTTACGATTCCCGAATGATCCTCCAGTACTCGTCGCGGATGATGGACAAGGTGCGCCGGCCGAAGAAGCCGAGTGGTTTTAGCTCCAGTTTCCGCGGAGCATCATCATTGTAAGCCTGTTGAAACGCGACCAAGGCCCTGTTGGTCGAGGCCTGGTTACCGTCCGGCACACCCTCGAACGCGTTGATCGATCGGAGCACAGCTTGTATCAGTTGAAAGGTCTCCTGTTCGCCATTCGCATTTATATTCGTATTGATCGAGCCCCGGAGTTTGCTATCTTCCGCTCGAGCCTCAGAAACAATACGTCGATGCTGACCGAGAGCTCGCGGTAATCATCGGCGTTCTTTTTCAGCTCCTGGACCTTGTAGATCATGTCTTCCTTCGATGCGCCCGGGCTCCAGATGCCAGGCAGGTCAGAAGGTGTCAATGATTTGGCGATCTCTATTTTAAGCGTCTCCATGTCAGCAACCGTTGGTCGCTCGCTCAGCTGTTTCTTCAGATCACCGATCTCTGAAACCAGTTCTTCATTGCTTTGCCCGATGCTCAAGCCAAAAAACTCCACGGGATGGCCGGCGGAGACAGCATAGGCGATTACGGCAGCAACAAGGACAGCCGCCATGATAACAATCAATATCAATCCCTTTGGCCCTATCCTGCTGATAAGTCGCCAGGGGCCTGGACCGGGATCTTCAATGAAAAGATGTTTTCTCTGAGCATTCATACGGCAGGCTCGTTTCTCTTTTCCAACGACGTGCTAAGGGAACATGTGGTGAATGCCGGAAAGGAAGCCGAACATTAGATCTCAATTATCGTACGACGATTCGGCGCAAGGGGCAAGCATTCGGACATGCAGTGCCGGGCATCAGAATGCTTTCAGTTTAGAGCGGTGCATGGAAGGTACCGCTGCCCCACATATTTTGCCATGACTCCCTGGAACTCGTTAACAGTGAGGGTTTTTTTTAAAATGGGCCCCGGTCAAGACATGGCGAACATTTATTTCCGAGACACGCCGCGAATACCCCCTGTCGGCTCGGTGCCGGCTTCCCGGGCTTGCAACGGGCTTAGAAATAAATGCTCAATTGATTTACCGGGCTATGGTGCGAGTTTATGGGACAACGGAAGTAACACCGAAGGACTTTTTCAGCACCCTGTTCACTGTCGCAAGGTCGGTCTGGACCATGCATAGACGCGTTATCTCCATACTCTCACCGTTTCGTCGTCCCCGCCTGCGGCCAACAAGCTGCCATCGGGCGAAAGTGCAACGGCGAAGATATTAGTGTTGTGACCGAATAACTGATGGACGAGCTCGCCTGACTCGATGCTCCATAGTTGGATAGCGTCACCCGTACCGCCCACGATCAACCATCTGCTGTCCGGCGAGAAGATGACCGTGTACACCGTCTCCGGCGCACCACTAAAGGTCCGATCGTGACGTTCGAGCCCGGTGTCCCACAACTTGAGAAACTGGTCCGTTCCGCCTGAGGCCAACCATCGACCGTCAGGCGAAAATGCGATCGACGTGATTTTCCCGTCGTGCCCCTGCAAATACCCCGCCAGGTTCCCGGTGGAGGTCTGCCAGTACCTGATCTCGCCACGGGCGTCACCGGTCGCAAGCCGCCGGCCATTGGGCGAAAATGCGACCGTCAACACATTATGCTTGTACCCGGAAATGTGGCGAGCGATACGTTTGGCTTTGACGTCCCAGAGAATTAGCGACTGATCCATGCTGGTCGACGCCAGGATCTTGCTATCCGGCGAGAAGGCCATATCGTTAATACCTCCGGAATGACCCTCGAGCTGGCCTTCAAGGCTATTCGTCCTGACATTCCAGAGCCTGATAATATTGTTATCGCCCGTGGTCGCCAGCCACCTGCCGTCGGGCGACACAGCGACCGAACTGCCCATATCATTGTTGCTGGAAAATGTGCGCTCCACGTTCCCCGTTTCCAGGTTCCACAGTTTCACCACGCCGTCGGTAGATGCCGAGGCAAGCATGCGACCGTCTTGGAGGAACGCCAGTGACTGGACCCAGTCCCCATGACCGTTTAGATTCTTGACCAGCACCTTGGCAGCATCGAAGGGTGCGTTGTGTTTGCGCCTAGCCGGATTGCTTGGGCGGGTGTGTACCGCTGGTGTGCTCGTCCGGGGCTGGCTGCGTGCGGCCGGTGCGCTCTCGCGGGCACGCTGTCCCGGGTTCATCACATCTTTGACGACATTCTCGACGTAGGCGATATTTTCATACACCTGCGTCTCTGTAACGAACTCGTTCTCGAGTAAGTACTTCAGGGTAAATATCCCGGCGCCGATCAAAAGCAGCATGCCGACCAGAACTTTACCCAGAACACCTTGCTTGATTTTTTTCGGGAGATCTTCCGGCCTCACCACCTTGGCAATGCCTATATAGCCGGATTTGTAATTAACGCTCGATTGCGCAGTGGGTTTGTCGTTGCTCATCCCGTGGCCCATCAGGGCTCGTTGCAGGGCGAACGCGGTATGCGGGCGCTCCTTTGGAGAGAGCTTCATGGCCCAGTCCACGCTCTCACGAATATAGGATGTATACAAAGGCCGCTGATATGCGGTTGCAAGCGTCAACGGGTCTTGCTTTTTCTCTCTCAAAAGCTTGTAACGATCCATGGCATCAACCGGTATCTTACCCGTGACACAACGGTAGAGGGTCGCCCCGATCGAATAAACGTCGGTCCACGGTCCTTGCTTGCCGTGATCCGGATATTGCTCCAACGCAGCATAGGCGGGTGTGAGCGTAATGTTTTGATCCTTCGTGTCACGGCTTTTCGCCTGGCGCGCGGAGCCGAAATCGATCAGCATCGGCTGCCCATTGCTGCGCAGATAAATATTTTCAGGCTTGATATCCAGATGTAACAACCCTGTATCATGCACCGCCTGCAAACCTCCCAGGATCGGCAAAAACACGCTCAACAGCATTGACTCATTCAAAAAACCCCCACTCCGGCGCAAATAGCGGGCGAGACTCTCTCCCTCCTCGTACTCCATCACCATGTAGGCGGTGCCGTTGGCCTCCAGGAAACGCAGCACGCGCACGATGTGGTTGTGCTTGAACTTGGCCAGCGCCCGGCCTTCTTTTAGGAACTCCCGCAAGCCCCATTGATAGGTATCCGTACCCTCGGGCCTGGGGATGATCGTAGACTGTTTATCGCGAATAGCGAATGCCTGCGGGAAGTACTCCTTGATCGCGACGCGTGAGCTGAGCTTGGTGTCCCGGGCAAGGTAAGTAATACCGAATCCCCCGTGACCGAGCACGGACTCGATGATGTACTCGCCCAGCCGGTAGGCCGGCGGTAACGCATTGTCAGGACTTTGAGTTGCCATTTTCCCAGCAGCGCTCGAGCGATCACGCGCATGCATTAAAATCAAGCACTTAGAGATGGAAATTTCTTGCGATGCCTTCTAAAAGCTAGACGTTATCGCGGTCACACGCAACTCGGGGGCATCGGCAACCCGACCGGCTGGACCAAGCGAGCTGCATCGGGACCGCGCTCGCGAGCTTGCACGAGCCGCTACTGGTCTCTCATGAAGGCGGAGATAGGCACCCAGGGTTTCGAGGATGAACCGTGCCGCGGCACCGGCCAGGGGGCGGGTCCGGGGGGCAAGCGCTGCGCCAGCGGGTGCTTAGGGCAATAATCTCGCGACGCGCAGGTCGAACGGCGCTCTCAGTCCTGCGGACCGTCGACACAGCAAAAACGTGAGTCGTAGAAAGCATCCCCATCGACGCGACAAAAGACCGGAATGCAGTTCTTGACCGGCGCGGTCCCCTCTGCCGGCGACTCGATCGTCTCATACGGTGGACCCACGCCGGCATTCTCGGCCGGACCGCCGGCACAGCCGCTGAGCATGGTAAGGGCCACCACGATTGCTGCAGTGAATCTCATAGTCTGTTCCTTGTTCTAGACGCCCTCGGCTACATGATATCAAGGTCGACACATTGTCCGACGATCAGGCCAGTATTTCCACCGCGTCGTTCAACTGCACAGTACCTCGCGTGCGCGGGATCAGGTTCTGGCCGAAAAACACGCCGCCCCCGGGTCGCCGACGATAGGAACCCAGCGTGCGTAGCGGCTGCAGGTCGCTGTCCTTGGTGCCCGTCTCGGGATCGATGGTAGTAAACACGCAACGTGAACAATTCTTCACGCCGTCAAACACGACGGTGCCAATCCGGATCTTTTTCCAGTGATCCTCCGCATACGGCTGCGCACCGATGACCACAAAGTTGGGGCGAAACCGGCGCATGGATACACGGCGTGGAACACGTTTGTCCAAGTCCGCAAGCGACGCCTCGGTTATCAAAAGCAGCGGAAACCCATCGGCAAAACTGACATAATCACCCGGCCGTGCGTAATCCGGGTCAACCGGCCTGGGGTGAGTATCGCTCATCCGCTCCAGTTCGCAGGCCACGTGCAAGTAATCAGAGAACCAGCGTTCGGCCTGCGCACCCACAGTGCCGGCTGAGCACTCCTCGCCCCAGATGCGCACCGCTCTCAACGCCGCGGTCGTCTGTTGATACCGAATCCGCAGCTCCGGCATGCCCGCCGCCGACACCACCAGCGCACCATCGTCGAGTTGTGTACGTACCAGAGTGAGCCGCGGATACTCCCTTGCGGTGATGGCCTCCCCGTCCGGACGCACCAGTAACCAACGGCGGTCCAGCTCAAGGCCCTCTTGCAGCACGCGACTCGCAGACAAGGAAATCCGAGCCGTCGACTTGATAGGGTAGATGTTTATCTGTGTAACACGCAGCTCCGCCATTGACATATGTTCCTTTAAGGACCCGCGTCCAACTTCGACAAACAGACGGGCGTACCGTAAGGACAATAAGCTCGCGTCTGTCCTTAGCCCGACACGATCCCTATCAAGAAGGCCTTGAAATGCTCCAGGTTTTCCTGGTACCCGCCCGGGTTTCGATCCTTTCTCATGGTCGATACGCCGTGCACACCGGCCCGCGCGCGGTGGCGCTTGATGTTGGCACTGCTCGTGCGGCTGAGAACCTCATCGACGCGTGACTCCTCTTGTCGTTGCGAGCCTGCAGTGATGTAAAACGGGATCGTCACGCTGGCGGCGGCCTTTTTTATGCGGTCTTTTTGGGGGAAATACTCGCCCGGCGAGAAGCTAGCAAGCGCCGTCAACCTGCCCGGGTTCGAGCTCGCCAGCACTATGACGAGTGAGGCGGAGTACGAGCTGCCGATCACAATAATTGTACGGTACCCGCGGGCGACGGCCCAATCCAACGCACCTTGTAGATCGGCATACGCCTCCGCATAGGATCCGGACTGACCCTTTTCGCTAACGGTGCGGTTGGCATAACCCCAGCGTTGTCCGCCCGAGCGCTGGTCTGTCGCCAGCGTATCGAACCCTAGCTCGTTGAGCGTCGGCATTATCGGATCATACTCATGACGGTTAGAGCCGGCTTGATGAAACAAAAGGGCGATCTTGTCGTGGCCGGCACCCGCACGCACATAAGTGGCGAAGAGCTTCTCCCCATCGCCGGCGCTGAGCGTTAACTCCGCGGGCGCGGACGTCAGCGCCGCTCCTGACATGCCGGGCACAACTATGACTGCCAGCATAGTTACCGTCGCGAGCAGACGAAATTTGAAGCTGAGAGTGACGACAAGCTCTGTCATCGCGCGCTCACCTCCTGCGGGCGTAGCGGCTTGTCGGCAATCGGCAGATGCAGCGCCGCCGAGACGAGCCCAAGCACGATTGCGATGAGCCAGGCCGACTGGTAGGAACCCGTGATATCAAATATATAACCCCCAATCCAGGCACCGAAGAACGCGCCCAGCTGATGACTCATCATGACGATGCTAAAGAGCGTCGCCATGTAGCGCGGGCCGAAAATCTGTCCGACAATCCCACCGGTAAGCGGTACCGTACCGAGCCACAGTAAGCCGATCGCCGCCGACGCCACCAGCACCGACAGCTGCGATGCCGGCACAATAAGGAAGAGTGCAAACACCATGCTG
The DNA here is from genome assembly GCA_046758085.1 of Acidiferrobacterales bacterium. Classification (GTDB taxonomy): domain Bacteria; phylum Pseudomonadota; class Gammaproteobacteria; order Acidiferrobacterales; family SPGG2; genus VRUB01. The sequence continues at coordinate 5,705 of JBHHZP010000049.1, read as the reverse complement.
CGGCAGAAGTACAGGCCGCTGAGGACAAGCTTCTTGCGATAGCGCCCGCCGAGAAATCCCGCGGCAAAGCTGCCAATGATATTGAAAAACCCTATGGTCGCCAGTGCCCATGCCCCGAGCATCGGTGCGAAGCTCAACCCGATCAGGTAGGCCGGCAGGTGGGTGGCAATAAATGCGACATGGAAACCGCAAACGAAAAACCCCGCATTCAGCAACAGGTAACCCCTGTGTACGATCGCCTCGCGCAACGCCTCACCGAGGCGCTGGGTGCTGATGGAATGTTGCGCCGCCCGATCCGCGCGGCGAAGGCCGAAGGCGAAAGGGATCATAACACCCGCGCACGCCGAGAGCATAAGCAATGCCGTGAGCCAGCCGAGATGATTAATCAAACCCTGCGCAAACAACGGCACGGCGAACTGCCCGAACGAGCCACCCGCCGTTACCAGACCGAGCGCCAGGCTGACGCGGTCAGGCGGTACAGCCCGCGCCACTGCGGCCAGCACGAGCGAGAACGAGGTGCCGCTGGTGCCGAATCCCACAAGCAGACCGGCCCCAAGATAAAGCCCATTGGGAGAGCCGCTCAGAGCCATGATCAGGAGGCCGGCGATGTAGAGCACGCTGCCGAGTAGCAACGTGCGCACGATACCAAAGCGATCGGCAAACGCGCCAAAGGCAGGTTGGCTCAATCCCCACAGTAAATTTTGCAGTGCGATGGCGAACGCAAAAACAGACCGGCTCCAGTCGAGCTCATCGGTCATCGGCTCAAGAAACAGCCCGAAGCTCTGTCGAATACCGAAGCTCAACAGCAAAATGATAACGGCAGCGACTATAAGCAGAACCGGTATTCTGCGCATTATGGGGCGTGCTCGATGTTTTTGTTCGATAAAGCCGGGCGCCACATGCGCTCGCCGAGACCCCGTGACACCGGGTTCACCACATCCTATGACCGGCGCTGCAGGCGAGGAACAGTATCAGCATAACAGTATGCTTCGCGTTCGGCGGAGGTTATTCAGCCCGATGGCGTGCGACAACGTCCTCGGCAAGCTCCAGACCGAGGCCCGGCTTCGGGGGCGGCAACATGTGACCGTCCTCAATGATCGCGGGCTGGGTGAAGGCAGCGGCGATCCACGGCATGTACTCTATGGGTCCCGCGTGCATAACTCCGCAGGCGACATGGATCGACACCTCCATCATATGATGCGGGGCAATCGGTCTTTGCGCAGCGTCTGCCAGGGCGATAACCTTGAGTGTTTCCGTGAGACCGCCGACACGTATCACGTCGGGTTGTACGATATCGACGGCGTCGGCACGCAGGTAGGCAGCGAACTCGAAACGCGAGCCAAGCGTCTCGCCCAGTGCGACCGGGATATCGAGATCAGCCGCAAGCCGTGCGTGACCGGGGATGTCTTCGCACAACAATGGCTCCTCGAACCAGGCGATGCCGAGCTGCTCGAGTTCGCGGCCGACACGTAAAGCGGTGGGGTAGTCCCATTTCTGGTTGGCGTCTACGGCGATCCACGCCTCATCCCCCAACGCCACGCGTACCTGGCGCACGCGCTCGATATCCACCCGTGGATCGTCGTGCCCCACCTTCATCTTGATGCCCGCCATCCCCTGCTCCAGATAGGCCTCGAACTCCGACACCATCTCGCTCACGCTCATGTAAAGCCAGCCGCCGTCGGAGCCGTACACCGGTGCGCGCTCACGCGCTCCACCGAGCAGCTTGTAAACCGGCATATTCGCAGCCTTGCCCTTGATGTCCCACAGCGCGAGATCGATGGCAGCCTGCGCCTGGATGACGAGCCCGTGCCGGCCCACCGACTGCAGCCGCCGGTAGAGCTGCCACCATAAGCGCTCGTGATCCAGCGGGTCTTGACCCAGGAGCAGCGGCGCGAAATCGTCCTGCAGCACCCGTTTGGTGGCCGTGGCACCACCGAGCAGGCTCCAGGCATATCCCAGGCCGCGGATGCCCTCGTCGGTCGTGATCACAACCACGGGCATATTGATATGCGTCACCGGCCCGCCCTTCGCATCGGAGGACGAGCCCGACATCATCGCACGCGGCAATGGCAAACGCAGCAGCTCGATGTCTACCTTTTCAATGCGCATCGCGAAGCGATCCCCTATAGAGTGGCACCGACCTTCCTGGGTAAAGCTGGCATTCCAGACCATGCCCGATACTCAGGTGATTTACAAGAATGAAAATGTGTATGCCGGCTAGACAGCAATGCACACGCCGGGGGCTGCGCACCGTCCCGCCCTTGTTGTCACCAGCGCTGCTGGTGCCTGCTGGTTACCGGGGCCGCAACGTTGACCCCCCGGGAACGCCGCACGGCCACACCCGTCGTTTACCCGAATACGCTGACTTGCACTTTGGCCAGTGACAACGCACACTCATTAATTATCCAGTACACCGTCAGACCACACGACATAAACAAAGCGTCCAGCCTCACGCGGGCGCTCTTGTCGCGGCACTGGAAAGGATTTGGATGAAGAACGTTAAATTTGCCTTGTTGTTCCTTGCCGTTGGTGCGATGGCACACGCGGGCGAAAATTACGTCACGCGTGGGTCGCCGGTGTTCCCGCAACCGCAATCGGATCGCGCGCTGATTTACTTCGCCAAGGTTGGGCCTACGGTGGCACTGCGTGATGACGACGTTTTTGTCGATGCGAATCCGATCGGATTTTTACCAAAGAACTCTTACACCACCGCCTTTGTCGAGCCGGGGTTGCGCAACGTCTGGACCATCACCTATCACTGGTTTAACTTCCGTGCCGGCAAGACATACCTGCTTCGCGCCGACCAGGGCGTACCGGATTGGTTTCTCGATGACACGGCAAAGATTCGCCAGTTGGTCGGCGATCACAAGCTCGCTTACGTAACCACGAACGAAGGGGGTCTCGCGGTGCTGCGACACACCCGTCTGGGTGCCTATTGGAAGCAAAGACAAAAGAGCCGGGCCATCTTTGACAACGCGCTCAAACGGGCAGGGCAGTCCAGCGCTGAGATGTTACCACTAGATCTTGGGAATGTTGTCTATAAAGGCAAGCTCAGGTGGTACAACTGGCCATGGCTGAGCCGTCGCGGCAAGCTTACAGTCAATGAGCACATGGTTCGCTGGAAATCCTGCAAGATCATCGTAGAGATACCCGTGGAGCAGATTCAGCAGGTGTCGTTCGAGAAAATTGGGACCGCCGGAGTCGCATGGACCCGGATCCGCTTCGGCCCGCCAGGCGCGCCACAAGACGCCTTTTTATTAAGCGCCGTGAAGACCGGTTACGTGCACAGTCACAATCGCAAGTTCGCGGCAATCGTGGAAGCGTTGGAGCACAGCAGAAAACCTTGAACCCGACACCTTTGGCGTGATCGACCATTTCCGGCGACGGCATTAACGATGCGCAGTGTTTTCGTCCAGTGACACATAGCCGGGCATTGTCTTGCTGACAACCGTCTTTGTTGAGGAATCTACAAGCTTCACCACACAACGCCGTTTGTCACGCTTTTCCTTATGGACCTGGGCCTTGTAGGTGCGCCCCGCCTCTGCAGTGAACTTCAAGCGTTGACGACCGAAGTAGTGCTTGGTTCCGAACGCTCCCGTGTACTCGCACGTGACCACGATTTCATGCATGCCTGGTGGAATTTGGAACTTTTTTTCCAGTGTGGGCGTAAAACGATTATCGACTCGCTCTAGGGCGAGATTAGGATAGCCACCGTCGTACGAGGGGAGTGACAATATGGCTGCGGCACCACGATTCTTAGACGAGCCTGATTTAACCAGTTGCTGACCCGAGTAATACTCATAGCTCCGGCAGCCAACACCGCCGAGCGCCAATAAAATCAATAATACGAAGAGAAGGTGGCCCGAACGGCACACCTTGGTTTTTTCGCCTGGGCGCCGGTGTCTGTTCTTGCAATGGTGTGCCATAGGGTGGTGCACCGTGCCTCGATCCTTCAATGCCCAATTCAATATCAACTATACGGAATGTACGTGTGCCCTGCCAGTGATCACTATCGCCCCATCTCAAGGAAACCAGAGCGCTGGCGCACCAGCGTTCGATGTTGCAGGTACCCGGCTGTTCTTGAAAAAACTCACGACCCGTGTACGCTCCGCGAGGCGTGATGACATAGATGCAACCGTCGGCAGGGCTGTCGCTGAGCAGGCCATATATGCAGTCTGAAGGCCGGTACCCGAGGAGAAACAAATGCGCACCATCATGCTGCTTAACGCGAAGGGAGGCTCGGGCAAGAGCACGTTGGCAACGAACCTGGCGGCATACTACGCCGCCCAGAGCAGATCCGTGGTGCTGGCCGATTTCGATCCTCAGGGCTCAAGTCTGGCCTGGCTCGGGGTGCGACCGCAGGAGCGCCCGCGGATTCGGGGTGTCGCAGCCTTTCGTGAATCGCCGCGCGTGGCACCAGACACCGACTACGTCATTATGGATGCCCCGTCCGGGCGCCACGGCACTCACCTCATCTCGCTGGTTCGCTACGCGCAGACCATTATCGTCCCGGTGCTGCCCTCACCCATGGATATCCGTGCGGCCACTCAATTCATCGATGAGATTCGCCGGGTTGGACCCGTTGCCAGACCCGTGATAGAAGATAAAGGGCTTGACCTCGACAGCATTATGGCTTTTCTCGGCAGGTTGCTCGCGACCAGCGATACATCGTCGGCCCCGCGGGTGGCGGTGGTGGCGAACCGCGTGCGGGAAAACACGCTCGCCTACGACGCGCTCTACGAGTTTCTCGACAGGCTCAAGGTGCCGTTTCTCACCACCCTGCGCGACACGCAGCACTACATCCAGGCGGCTGAGCGCGGGTTGGGCCTGTTTGAACTTGCCCCATCGCTGGTGGCCTATGATCTGGAATTATGGCAACCGTTGATCAATTGGCTCAATAGCAAGCGCAGTCTTCCGAAATAGGCCCGTTGCCAACGTCGGCATGCCGAAGTGTAGGCGGCCGGTGCATCGCTTGGAGCTGTGGCACGTCAACCAGATCCTTGTCAAATACTTGCTCGCCGCTTGCATCAAAGCAGGACTGGAGCTGCAGGGATTGCCGGTCGGTGACCCGCCGGCGCCGCAGGCACCACTGACCGGCGAGGCGCGTGAAGAGGTGCGCCACGTACTTCGAGCAGTGGGTGCCTGGCCCGGGCACTGAACTGTTGACTGGGATTCGAGTCAAATGGCGTCGTAGCCGCAGGTTCGTTGTGTCTGACTCACGATACATAACAACACGGAGCATTGAATGGAGCCACGTACCCGCCACAGATACCAGGCATTAGTAGCCGCTATCATCGGCGCATTCTTGCTGGGCGCGACCGCCTATGCCGACAATACCATCGTCAAAAGTGCGAACGATCAGCGAGAATACGCAAGCTTCGAGCTCCCCAATAAGCTAAAGGTGCTGGTCGTATCCGATCCCACTACGGACAAGGCCGCCGCCGCGTTGGACGTTTTTGTCGGCACCAGCAGCGACCCCGAAAACCGCCAGGGTCTGGCTCATTTCCTTGAGCATATGCTGTTCCTCGGCACGAAAAAATACCCGAAGCCTGGTGAGTATCAGGAATACATCTCTACCCATGGTGGTCGTCACAACGCTTATACCGGCTTCGAGCACACTAATTATTTTTTTGACATAGACAAAGATTATCTCGAACCTGCGCTGGACCGCTTTGCGCAGTTCTTTGTCGCTCCGCTGTTTACCC
>JBHHZP010000048.1:0-22867 GCA_046758085.1 Acidiferrobacterales bacterium | reverse complement strand
CTACTCGCCCCGTGCGTGCTATTGCCGTTTGCGATCTCCGCCGGTTACGTGCGCTGGTTACTGGCGGAACGGCTCTCACGCTGGGAAGCAGGTGCAGGCTATGCGCTCGCCTTGATCGCAACCTGCTGGCTTTTTCTTGTCCTACTGGTGGATTGGTTGGACTATCCGATTTGGCCGCCAGAACTGCTGGCTTACTTCCTCCTCGCGTTTGGCGCAGGCGCTTGGTTTGTTATCCAGAACGTGCGCACCGCGACGCCGCCCGTGCCGAATGCCCTCGTAGTCATGCAGGTGGTCTACTTACCGTTCGCACTATACTTTATGCACTTGCCCGTCCTCACTGTGAAATCAATCAAGATGTCAGCCAGCCCACCGCTGCGCCAGGGCTTAGTCGGCACCACCCCTCAGGGGCACGCTTGAGGCTGGCAACTCCTCGTTGCTGATGAGGCCCCCCCCATCCCTAGAAACGCCCTGAGCGCTTCAGAACAGCTTTTCTGGACTTATCGAGGACTTATCACTACACGACCATTTAGCTGAATCGCAGCTGACTCAACGAATCCCCTTGATTTATACGGTGGCTACGGGTGGACTCGAACCACCGACACCGGCATTATGAGTGCCGTGCTCTAACCGCCTGAGCTACGTAGCCTTCGGCTAAATAGGGTCTATGCCCTGTCTGACGAAAAACGCGGATTTTGAATTTCTGGCGTACTTAAAGTCAAGGCTCCAGGCGCAAGTTCCAAGTAGCACGGAAAACCAAAGCTTCTACTATTTACTTGCCACTTGCAACTTGTCACTTCGCACTCGCTTTAAACGTTAAACCGAAAGTGGATTACATCTCCGTCTTGCACTACATAATCCTTGCCTTCCAGCTTTAGCCGGCCGGCCTCCCGCGCTCCCTGCTCCCCGTTGAATTTCACATAGTCGTCGTAGCTAACGACCTCGGCGCGAATGAATCCACGCTGGAAATCGCTGTGAATCACCCCCGCGGCTTCGACTGCACGGGTTCCTGCCGGGATGGTCCACGCGCGCACCTCGTTGGGCTGCGCGCTGAAAAAAGTGCGCAGCCCCAGTAGCCGGTAACCCGCGCGGGCCACCCGATTGAGCCCGGGCTCTTCCAGTCCCATGTCCGCCAGGAAAATCTCTTTTTCCTCCGCGTTCATGTCGACCAGCTCCGCTTCGAGTGCCGCGCACAGCACCACGACCTCGGCCCCCTCCGCGCGCGCCACTTGTCTGACCGTCTGCACGTGCGGGTTGTCTTCAAAACCCGTGTCGCTGACGTTGGCGACATACAGCACCGGCTTGCAGGTCAGCAGGTGCAATGAGCCGAGCAGCTCCGCCGCCGCCGGATCGTACTCCAGGGTGCGAACCGGCCGCGCCTCATTGAGGTGGCGCTGCGCACGTGCCAACACGTCGCCCAGCCTGATGCTGTCCTTGTCACCTGCTCTGCCCGCCTTCTCTGCGCGTGCGAGCGCCGCTTCCAGCGTCTGCAAGTCAGCCAGTATCAACTCCATGTTGACCGTTTCGATGTCTGCCCGCGGGTCCACGGGTCCCGGCACATGCGCCACATTCTCGTCCTCAAAGCAGCGCACCACATGGGCGATGGCATCCATTTCCCGTATGTGGGCGAGAAAGCGGTTACCCAGCCCCTCTCCTTTGGCCGCACCGGCGACCAGGCCCGCGATGTCCACGAACTCGATGGCGGTGGGCACCACCCGCCCGGGCCTGGCGATCTCGGCCACCCGCGCAAGTCGCTCATCCGGCACGACCACCACACCGACATTGGGTTCCACCGTGCAGAACGGATAATTTTCAGCCGCAACCGCCGCCCGCGTCAGGGCGTTGAACAGCGTCGATTTGCCGACATTCGGCAGCCCGACAATGCCGCACTTAAAGCCCATGGGGGCTGGCGCGCCAGCCGTGCGCCGGGCGGCTTGGGACCCCGGGCCCGAGTTGCGAGAGGCGCACCGGGACGGCGGCTCGCAGCGAGACATCGGGTTTAGGATTTGTGGGCATGCAGCAGATTCATCGCCTGTTGATAGCGGCCGTGAACGATGTCCCCCAGATGGGCGTGGGCGTTGTGGATCGCGGCATCGATCATCTCTTGCTCCGCCGCCGGGGCCTTTCGCAGGACGTAAGAAGTCGCTTCCTGGCCCGCTGGCGGGCGGCCGATGCCGATACGAAGCCGGACGAAATCGCCGCTACCGAGCCTCAGCGCGACGTCGTGTACACCGTTATGACCACTGTCGCCGCCGCCGAGCTTGAGCCGCACCGTGCCTGGCGGCAGGTCCAGGTCGTCGTGCACCACGAGGATTTCTTGCGCCGGGACCTTGTAATAGCGGGAAAACTTGGCCACTGCTTCGCCGCTATGATTCATGAAGGTGGCCGGCGCAAGCAGCCACAGCTCTCTGCGCTCAACTTCCACCCGGCCAACCCGCGCATAGAACCGGCTCTCGCTGCGCAGGGCCCCTGGGTTTCCGGCCAACAAGGTGTCGAGAAAGCGGAACCCGGCGTTGTGCCGGGTTTGCGCGTACTCGGTCCCGGGATTACCCAGGCCGACAATCAGGGCAATTCCCTGGGTCATCGATCAGACTCCCGCTCGGCGCCAGGGCGCAACGGGGACGTGAGTTAGTCTTGCTGGGGCTCTTCGCTTGGCGGCGCGCCAGCCTCTTCTGTGGCAGCTTCCTCGCCCTCGGCCACCTCCTCAGGCACTTCTTCCACGACCTCCTCTTCGACCACTCGCACGGCAGCTACCGAAACGACCGCCAGGTCTTCTCCACCGTGAGCAAGGCTGGTGATCGTGACCCCTTCGGGCAGTGGAATGTCAGAGAGATGCAGTGACTCGCCGATATGCAGCTCGGACACATCCACTGAGAGAAACTCCGGCAGCTGATGCGGCAAACATGATATATCGACCTCGGTCATCAGCCGCGAGACGATTCCGCCCTCCAACTTCACACCCGGCGCCACCTCCTCACCGTTCACGTGTATCGGCACAAGCATATGCAATTTCTGCGTCTCGCTGATGCGCTGCAGGTCCACGTGCATTACCCTGGGCTTGAAGGGATGCATCTGCACGTTGCGCAATATCGCGCGGTCGGTGTCACTGTCAACTTTCACAGTCAAGATGGACGTGTGGAATGCCTCGTTCTCAAGCTGATGATAGATCGCATCATGATCAAACATAAGCATCACCGGATCTTTATTACCGCCATAAAGAACAGCCGGTACCTGGCCCGCGCGACGCAAGCGCCGGCTCGGGCCACTGCCCTTGGCATCGCGCCGCTCGGCTGTCAACTCAAACTTCGTACTCATAAATCTATCTCCAAAAGGTCAGTCGTGAGCAGCGAGTAGCGCGTACCAAGTGCCTGGAAACAGGCTTTTTCCTTGCTACTCGAAACTTGCAACTCGCTACTGCAGTTATTCCATAAACAATGAGCTCACTGAATCTTCCGCTGCGATGCGCCGCATGGACTCGGCCAGCAGCTCGGCAATGCTCAACTGCCGGATTCGGCCACATGCCTTGGCGTCTTCGCTCAATGGTATCGTATCCGTGACCACAATTTCATCAAGCTCCGAATTCCCGATGATCTTCACAGCGTTGCCTGATAAAACCGGGTGCGTGCAGTAGGACACTACGCACCGGGCGCCTTGCTCTTTCAGGGCACTCGCCGCCTCACAAAGGGTATTCCCGGTATCCACCATGTCGTCCATCAGCACGCAACTACGATCCTTGACGTCACCGATAATGTGCATGATCTTGGCCTCGTTAGGACGCGGTCGCCGCTTATCGATGATGGCGAGATCGGTTTCCAGCTGCTTGGCCATGGCACGTGCACGCACCACGCCCCCGACATCAGGCGACACCACCAGCAGATCTTCGTACTCATGCTTCCAGATGTCTCCCAGCAACACTGGCGAGGCGTAGATGTTGTCGGTGGGGATGTCGAAAAATCCCTGGATCTGGTCGGCATGCAGATCCATGGTGAGGACCCGGTCCGCCCCGGCGGCCGTAATCATCGTCGCTACCAGTTTGGCTGATATCGCCACACGCGCCGTGCGCGGCCGGCGGTCCTGGCGTGCATAGCCGTAATAAGGGATAACCGCGGTGATCCGCTGCGCAGACGAGCGCCGAAAGGCGTCGATCATGATCAGCAACTCCATCAAGTTGTCGTTGCCGGGCGCGCAAGTGGGCTGCATAATGAAGACGTCCGTTCCGCGCACGTGCTCCATGATCTCCACCATCACCTCGCCGTCGCTGAATCGCGACACCACCGCCTTGCCCAGCGGAATACCCAGGCGACGCGCAACGGCCTCGGCGAGCGCCGGATTGGCGTTCCCCGTAAACACGGTCATGTTGTCGACGGACACTTATGGACTCCCTCGATACAATCCAGCGGCCTTCGGCAGACTGGCTGGGGTACCAGGATTACTCCGGGCTGTCCCTGCCTCTCCTGCGGGCCCGCGCCGCTTCGCTCCGCTGATCAGTTGCTCCCGGCAAATTTGTCAAACCTGCCAGGTTCTCATCCTGCCACCCCAGTGAGCCAATGTGCTGCCTTGCGGCGGCGATCTTTATGGCTGGGGTGCCAGGATTACTCCGGGCTATCCCTGCCCTCCGCCCTCCGGGCCAGCGTCGCTTTGCTCCGCTGTTCAAATTTGCTCCCGGCAAATTTGTCAAACCTGCCAGGTTCTCATCCTGCCACCCCAGTGATCTAATGTGCTGCCTTGCGGCGGCGATCTTTATGGCTGGGGTGCCAGGATTCGAACCTGGGAATGCCGGAATCAAAATCCGGTGCCTTACCACTTGGCTACACCCCAGTGGGATTAATCCGGCCGCCCCGCAAACAGCGGATGCCTGTTCACTCCGTGAGTTACAAAGCCCCCAAGCCATTGCGGTCGCTTGCTCAGAATCTGTTCACCCGCCGACGCGTCGGTTACTGTCAAAAAGACACAGCCGCCCGAGCCGGTCATCCGTGCCGTGCCGAACTGATTCAGCCAGTGGCATGCCCGGTCGACTTCGGGGTAGCGCCGACGTACCGCCGGCTCGAGATCATTACCTACCCGGCCCGCGTGGAAGTCGCGTATTGTGATCGGCGCACTAAACCCTGTCAAACCAAGATCGCCGAATGCGGCCGCGGTCGACACGCGCACCGGCGGGACCACTACAACGTACCACGCCTCCCCGGGTTCCACCGGGGTCAGGACCTCGCCGATGCCTTCCCCCCAGGCCGCGTGCCCCCCGAGAAACACCGGGACGTCGGCGCCCAAACGTATGCCCAATTCCAGCAACTCGGCCTGCCCCAGCCCCGCGTTCCACAGATGGTTCAGCACGAGCAGTGTCGTCGCCGCGTCGGAGCTCCCGCCGCCTAGCCCGCCGCCTAGAGGGATGCGTTTGCGCAGGTGAATCTGCGCGCCTTTTTTACACCCACAGGCCGCTTGCAACAACCGGGCCGCGCGCACCGAGAGATCATCTTCTGCGACGACGCCGGCGAGTGACATGGACCGCGTGATCTGACCGTCGTCGGTCACACGGAATTTCAGCTCATCTCCGAAGTCGAGGAATTGAAAAACAGTCTGCAACAGATGATAGCCGTCCGGGCGCCGGCCCGTGACGTGGAGAAAAAGGTTAAGCTTGGCTGGTGCCGGCCAGACTTCCATGCACTAGGGCACCGTAGACCAACGCTCGATCACGAGCCGCACCTCCAGCAACGAACCATGAGAGTCGCCCTCATCGGGTAGCTGCGCGTCGGTGCCATTCACTTGCCGGCGAATTAACAGCTTGCTTGGAAACTCGTAATCTCCGTGCCGCCGGTAACGCAAGAAACGGACCTGCCACCCTAGCTGGTCCAGCGACTTGAGCCGGCCTGATCCGTCCAGGGCCGGCGTCCCGGGTATTTCGGGTACAGGCAGTCCGAGCACCCAGTAATTAATCCCACCCAGCGGGAGCCGCCAGCCGGTGGTGTCAAACAGCAACTGCTGACTCGTTGCGGCCCAATACGTTTGGTTATTCGCGTCGCGCAAACGGGCACCGAAGCGATCCTGCATCAGCTGCACGTGGCCCCGGCCCAACGGTCCCCACAGATCGATGTCGTGCCGGTCGCCGTCACGCACCCAGCGAACGGTTGCCTGCCAACCCTCCGTCGAGGATCGCGCCGAAATCCTCCCTTGGATTTCCCAAGAATTGAGGGATGTGAGTTTGGACTGCCGCGCCTGCCAGGCCGCAGTCGGGTCTTCTAACGGGGGACGCTCCGTAACGGCCGCGCATCCCGCGGCCAGGGCGACTGCAAGCGCCACCAGGCACTTCTTCACGGATTAAATTTCTTGATTACGTCGAGTAGGGCATCGTTGTCCGGAGTTTCCTCCAGCGCTTTGTTCCAGACCGACCTGGCTTGCGTGCGATCCCCTGTGACCCATAGCACCTCGCCCAGGTGCGCTGAGATCTCGGCATCGTTGCGGATCTTTAAGGCGCGATTGAGATAGCGGATCGCCTCGGCGTTATTTCCCAAGCGATACTGTACCCAGCCCATGCTGTCCAGTATGAAAGGGTCGGCCGGCTTCAGCGCAAGTGCCCGCTGGATCAGCTCTAGTGCCTCCTGGTAACGATCCGTACGGTCCGCCAACGTGTACCCGAGCGCATTGAGGGCCTGTGCATTGTCGGTATCCCGTGCCAGAATCGCGCGCAGATCGTGCTCGGCGATATCGACGAGATCGAGCCGCTCCGCGATCAGCGCACGGGCATAAAGCAAATCCTTGTCATCCGGCAGTGCCTCCAGTGCGTTATTAAGCACGCCGAGCGCCTCTTCGTACTGCTTCGCTTCTCGCAGGATCTGCTCCTCGGCGAGAACCAGTTGCGCGCGCTGCGCATCAGATGTGTACCTTATGGCGTGCAGGTGTTTGCGCGCGCGCTCCAGGCCGCCCTGCTTGGCTATGACTACACCCAAACGGGTTTGTGCCTCAAAATAGCGCTCACCCGGCGCCACCTCGCCATACCAGCGTTCCGCCTCCTCATAAGCCTTGCGTTCCTCGGCAACCTGGCCCAGGTAAATGCGCGCCTGTTGATTGTCAGGCCGCAACCGCAAGGTGGTCTTAAGAAATTGCTCAGCCTCATCCAGCCTCTGTGTTTGCAGCGACAACAACCCGACCGCGTACGCGGCATCTGCATCTTCGGGCGCGTCACGCATTACCAGCAAAAACTGCTCACGCGCCTTCTCCCACTGCTTCAGATCAACGAGGTAGCGGGCATAGTTCAACCGGATCCGTGCCGATCCGGGTTGGCGTGCCAGGTACTCTTCATAGAACTTCTGAGCCTTAACCGATTCTTTTTGTGATACCAGGATCCCGGCCTTGAACAGTGCTGCCTGTTCCCACTCCGGTCTGAGCTCCAATGCACGGCCCGCGGCTTCCACCGCCACGTCAAGCGCATCGGCGCGCACTGCCAGGTGCGCCAACGCCAGATGTGCGCTGGGATTGTCTTCATCCTGGGCCACCAGTGTGCGCATCATCTCGATTGCCGCCGCCCGGTTACGCTGGCGTCCCAAAATCGACGCCACCCGCCGGTAGGCGCGGTCCCGGGCTTTGCCGGTGCCGGCGATCACAAGAACCTGCTCGAAATGCAGTTGCGCTTCCGCCGGCCTTTTGAGCTCCATTAATATCGAGCCCACCGATTCCTGTGCCTGCTGACTGCGCGGTTGCAACTCGACCCACAGCTGTGCTTGCTCCAGCGCCTCCTCGTAGCGCTTGGCGTAAACCGCCGCACGCATCGCCCGTTCTGCTAATCGGGGATCCCGGGTCTTGCGCGCCACACGCCCGAGGGTTGCAATCGATATGTCGTACTGGCCGCGCTGGCCGGCGATCTCCCCGAGCAGGATGTCGTACATGATGTCCTGCGTGAGCTCGACACCGGACGACTGCAGGGGTTGCTCCGCGGGAGGATTGGCCTCGCCCATGAGCGGCTTGCTCGCCGCACAGGCGCCCAGCAGCACGGCTACCGGCCCCGCTGTGAGTAATGTGAAAGCTCGATTCATCGGTTTCCTCGTCCGGGTTCCCGCTGGAGCCCGCACAAATCAGGTCTATTTATTTGAGATACACGACCACCTAATTGTTCCCGCGGCGGCGGCCCGCAACCCAGTTTCTTATATATGCTACCTGCTTTCAACTGCTCTCGGTCTCTACGCTGTCACAAGCGCTATGTGTCTGATTAAATAACACCAACCCCCTCGGTTACTATATATAAGAACGAAGGCTTACATATGAACGCACTGTTTTTGCTGCTCACCGGGGCCGCGGTATTCGTGCTGGGATACCGCTTTTATGCCAAGTTGTTGGCGTTGTCGGTATTTCGCCTTGACGCAAATTATAGTACATCGGCTGACGCGCAGGCAGATGAACCGGAATCGATCACGCATAACCGGCATCTGGTCTTTAGCTATCACTTCGCGCTCGTGGCGGGCGCCACCACCCTGACCGGCGCCGGAATCTCGGTCGTATGGGGGTGGATACCGGCATTCTTGTGGGTCGTAGTCGGGACGGTTGTGGCCGCCGGGGTGTACGGGTTAGGCACCTTGTGGCTGGCTCGACGCGAGCCCGCTAGCGGCATGGCGGAACTCGTGGCCAACTTGATGGGCTCGCGCGCGCGGCCATTAGTCCTGATTCTCGCCACGGCGTTGATTCTCACCATGAACGCGGTGTTTGCCTGGCTTACCGCAGAAACGCTGACAGCCTATCCGTCCGCGGTCCTGCCCTTTTGGACTCAGATGTTGCTTGCCCTTGGCCTTGGCTTTTTTTTGCATCGCGCCGGCGCGCGGCTGGCGCGAGTGGCACTCATCACGGTCGTGCTCGCATTAATAACGGTGTGGCTGCTCGGTCACGTACCGGTGGCATTCTCGGGCGCATTGAATATCGACCTTCGCGGCCGCTCACTGCTATCTCTAGACGCGACAGCGGCCTGGGTGGTCTTACTTTTCGTGTCGTCCTATTACGTCACACGCGCGCCGCATTGGCAGCTCGCGCAACCGCGAGGTTATTTGATGGCATGGCAGGCGGGCTTGCTTTTATTAATCGTGACCGCCGCGATCATCTTCATGCATCCGGCCATAGTCGCACCAAATTTCAACACGCTGTCTACTGCTCCGCGCGCGCTCCCGTGGATTTTCGTGACCCTCACCTCGGGTGCGATCGCGGGTTTTTATCTGCTGTTTGCCCACGGTATCACGGCAAGACAAATGGTACGGGTCACCGATGCACGCTACGTTGGCTACGGTGTAGCGGCCGCCGAAGGCGCTCTCGCCTTAAGCGTAATTCTGGTTTGCACTGCAGGTTTCAGCAGCCCCGACAAGTGGGCACAGTTCTACAGCTCGTGGCAAGGAGTGCAAAGCCTGCCACGGGTTCTGCGCCTGTACATCGACGGGTCGGCCGGGTTGGCAGGAGCGCTGGGCATCGACAAGGATCTTGTGCGTACGTTTGCGGCCGTGGTCGTTGCGGGGTTGATTGCAGTGACACTCGATGCCGGAATCCGGGTGCAGAAACAACTCCTTACGGAGCTCGTCAACCTGTACGGTGTCTCCCGCTTGAAGAACGAAAAGACTATGTTGCTGTTGACGGTCACGCTGGCCGCGGCACTGGCGTTGTACGACGGCCATGGCCGAGGTGGGCTGGCGTTGTGGCCGCTGTTCGGTTCGTGGAACCAGATCCTGGCGCTGACGGGCTTGTTGCTGATCGCCCTAGCGCTACGACGCCGGCGCCAGCCGGCTTTTGCAGTTTGGGTCCCAGCCTTATTCCTGATGCTCGTGACTACGTGGGCGCTGGGCTCACAGCTTGCCCTGTGGTGGCACGGCGGTGACTGGCTACTGCTGGGCAGTGGCATAATACTGCTGGGGTTGGAAGGGTGGCTCGTGTGGGAAGCGTGGCGAGCCTTCAGACGACCGCCTGCAGCTGTGCGTGGTGCTTGACACCTTGCCTGCAGGACCCACAATCCGAGGCTAGCTCGGCGAGGACGGGGCCGTTCAAGATGTACCTCTTTGCTTTTGGAATCAATCACAACACCGCCCCGGTAGAAATCCGGGAACAGGTGGCGATCGCACCGGAAGATGTCGGGGACATTTTGCGCGATATCACCTCGAGCGGAGCCGCCAGCGAAGCGACCATATTATCAACTTGCAACCGCACCGAGCTCTACTGCGGCGTCGACCGCGGCGACGGCGAAACACCCGTATCCTGGTTCTCCGAAAATTACAGGGTCCGATCCGTGGATATTGAATCCTATCTCTATAGCCATCGCGACGAGGCAGCGGTCAAGCACGCCTTCCGTGTCGCCGCGGGGCTCGACTCCATGGTATTAGGGGAGCCACAGATATTGGGTCAGATGAAGGACGCGTTTGCGCGGGCTCACAAGGCCGGTGCTACGGGAAAAATCCTGAACCGCCTATTTCAGCAGACGTTCTCGGTGGCGAAGAAAGTCAGAACCGACACCGCCATCGGCGAGAGCGCCGTGTCCGTGGCCTATGCCGCAGTCAGCCTCGGCAAGCAGATCTTCGACCAGCTCCAGGAGCAGACCGTACTGCTGATCGGTGCAGGCGACATGATCGAGCTGTGCGCGCGGCACCTGAAGGAACATAGCGTGCGCCAGATGATTGTGGCCAACCGCACGCTCGAGCGCGCACGTGCACTGGCGGCCCCGTTTAGCGCACACGCCATCACCTTGCGCGAGATGCCGGCGCGACTGAGCGAGGCGGATATTGTCATTTCCTGCACGGCGAGCCAGCTCCCCATACTCGGCAAAGGCGCAGTGGAGCGGGCCTTGAAGGCGCGCAAGCACAGACCCATGTTTATGGTCGACATTGCCGTGCCGCGTGACATCGAGGAGGAGGTCGGCACCCTCGGCGATGTATACCTTTACACCATTGACGATCTCAAGGAGGTGGTGCACGAGAATCTGCAGTCGCGCCTGGAAGCCGCCAAGGAAGCCGAGCAGATTATCAACACCCACGTCACCAAGTTCATGCACTGGGTGAGATCGCTGGACACAGTGCCGAGTATCCGCGCCCTTAGAGAAACCGCAGATGCAGCGCGTGAGGCCGAGCTCGAGCGCGCCCGCCGCAGGCTGGCGTTGGGAGAAGATCCGGAGCAGGTGATGGAACGGCTCGCGCGTGCATTGACTAACAAGCTCATGCATGCACCAACCACCGCCTTGAGGAGTGCCCATTACGGCGATGATGCCACACTGCGCGAAACCGTGCGTAAGCTATTCAATCTGCACGAGCACGATTAACCGTGAACCCCTCCCTCGAAGCTAAGCTGGAGAAGCTGATCCAGCGCGACGAAGAGATCAGTGCCTTGCTCGCCGACCCCAAGGTAATAGGCAATCAGCAACGCTTCCGGCGTCTATCCCAGGAGTACGCCGAAATCAACCCTGTAGTTCAGCACTATCAAAATTACCGCCACGCGTGCGATGAGCTTGCGGCTGCTCGTTCGATGCTGAAAGATTCCGATAGCGCTATCCGAACGATGGCGCAGGAGGAGATCAACGGCATCGGGAAGCGAATTGAGCAACTACAAGAAGACCTTCAAAGGCTTCTCCTGCCGAGCGATCCAAACGACCGGCGCAATATCTTTCTGGAGATCCGGGCCGGGACCGGCGGCCAGGAAGCGGCTCTGTTTGCGGCCGATCTTTTTCGCATGTACAGCTATTACGCCGAGAAACGCCACTGGAAGCTCGAGATCATCAGCCAGAGCCCAAGCGAGCTCGGTGGCTACAAGGAGATCATCGTTCGTATCGTCGGTCAGGGGGCATACTCGCGGCTCAAGTTTGAATCGGGTGGCCACCGCGTACAGCGCGTGCCCGTAACCGAAGCCCAAGGCCGCATTCATACCTCTGCTTGCACGGTGGCCGTCATGCCCGAGGCCGAGGAAGTGGACGAAATCGAGATTGACCCGGCAGACTTGAAGATCGACACCTATCGCGCCTCCGGCGCCGGCGGCCAGCACGTAAATCGAACCGACTCGGCCGTGCGCATTACCCACGCGCCTTCCGGCATTGTCGTGGAATGCCAGGATGAGCGTTCCCAGCATAAGAACAAGGCACGCGCGATGTCGGTGCTGCGTGCGCGGCTGCTCGAGATGGAACGCCAGAAACAACGCGCGCAGGAAGCCGCCACCCGCAAAAGCCTTATTGGCAGCGGTGACCGCTCCGAACGAATCCGTACATACAATTTTCCACAGGGCCGCGTGACCGATCACCGTATAAACTTGACCCTGTACAAGCTCGAGCAGATTCTTGCCGGCGAGATCGACGAACTCATCGACCCGTTGATCGCGGCGCACCAGGCCGATCAGCTCGCAGCATTGAGCGCTTGAACGCAATGGCAAGTTTCAAGTTGCAAGTGGCAAGCAAAAGCGCTCGGGCATGCAGTTCCACATCCGAGGTGAAAACGCGAAATCTCAACACGCGCACGCTACTCGACGGGGATGTCACTGTCGGCGCTGCCTTGAGTTCAGCGATCGAGCAACTCGCGCCAGTGGGCGCGACGCCGCGCCTGGATGCGGAGCTGCTTCTCATGGCCGTTTGCGGATTGGACCGTGCGCAGCTCATCACGCATACCGATACTATCTTGACTAATGAACAAACGCAGCGACTGTGCGCGTTTGTGGCGCGGCGCCAGAATGGCGAGCCGATCGCATACCTTATGGGTACGCGCGAGTTCTGGTCCATGGAACTCAGCGTCTCCGCCTCCGTGTTGATCCCGCGTCCCGACACCGAGGTGCTGGTAGAGCGTACGCTCGCGTGCATCCCGAGTGATGCGCAATGGACCGTCGCCGACATCGGCACCGGTTGTGGCGCCATCGCGCTGGCACTGGCGAAGGAGCGGCCGCGATGCCGCGTGATCGCAACGGATAACAGCCTGGACGCACTGCGAATGGCCCGACAAAACGCCGCCCGGCTGGGCTTGCGGGCAATCGAGTTCAGGCACGGACACTGGCTGGCGCCGGTGGCGGGCGAGACCCTCCACGTGCTCGTAAGCAATCCCCCTTATGTCGGCAATGATGATCCATGCCTGACTACGGGCGAAGCTCGCTTCGAGCCGATCCGCGCACTCGCCGGCGGCGCCGATGGTCTCTATGCCATCCGCGACCTTGTTGCGCATGCCCGCGCTTGCCTGCAACCAGGTGGGTGGTTAGTGCTGGAGCACGGGAGCGATCAGGCACGAGCTGTGCGCGAGCTGATGCGCCGCGCCGGCTACGACAACGTTGCCGGCTACGCCGACCTCGCAGGGCTTGACCGCGTGAGCCGCGCTCACAACCCCTGACACACATTTTCCACCAGGTCCGCAAGGCGCTGCGCGGCGAGGCGAACGTGCCGGATCAGCCGGAAAGTAGATATACAAAAGAATAATGCGGATGTTACCTTCTTTCGTTCCGGTCGATTGTCCCGCATGACGCGAAAAACGCGCAGAGCTCGCCGTTCGCTATCTGCTGGTCGGCAAACGCAAATGTTCCCTCCTCCGCCATCTCGCGTACCGCACGTCGAATGAGGTCGAACGTCGCTCGTGCCAGGCTGCCGCCGATACTGATTCTGCGCACACCCAAAGCCTGTAACTCCTTAACCGAAAGGGCACTGCCAGTCAGGCCCATGACGACATTAAGGGGCCCCGCAATCTCGCGCACCAGCGCGGCGATCGTGTCGGCGTCACGGACCCCTGGCACGAACAGGCAATCCGCCCCGGCTTCGCGATACAGATTGGCACGTGCGACCGCTTCCGCGAAAGCATTCGGGTGGCTCACCAGGTAACAGTCGGTTCGACCGGTGAGCACATACGGTACGCCCGTGGCATTGGCCGCTTCGCGCGCGGCATGGATCCGCACCGCCGCCAAATCCGGCTCATAGAGAAGTAAGCCGGGATCGCCGGTGTCGTCTTCGATGTTGCCGCCGATTGCCCCCGCCTGAATCGAGGCACGGACAGTGGCGGCCACGGCTTCGGGCGTCTCGCCGTATCCCGCCTCCAGGTCCGCGCTCACCGGGAGGTCCGTGGCACCCGCAATGGCATGGATACGCTCTATCATGGCGTCGCGGCTGACGCGGCCTTGCCCGTCGGGAACGCCCATCGAGAAAGCGATACCCGCGCTGGTCGTCCCTAGCGCGGAGAACGGCCCGGCGGCCAGCATGCGGGCGCTGCCGGCATCCCACGCGTTCGGCATCAAGAAAGTGCCTTCAACAAGATGAAGCGCCCTGAAACGTTCTGCTTTTTCTATGTGGCTGGCAGCCATTAACTTCAGTTCCCTATCTCTGGGCGCGGCTCACACGCTCATCACTCCGTACTGAGAACCCCGCCTGTACGCGCTCGGCCGGTCTGTTTATCCGGTTTGATGCCATGAACTATTTGCCCACGGTCGTTGCACTTGCCACGCCCTTGGATGGACGTGCTCGCATTCCACCCTGACTTGCACGCCGCAATTTCCGCACCCGTAAAAACTCTAGAATGATCACGGCGCTATCGGGACGTGTTTTCAATGTAAGAATCTGCGCACAAGAAAAGAGGCATGATTTAAGCTGCACCGCTTCTCGGCGTCGGCTTGAGCGAAAAGTCGGGCCGCAGCTTCTGGTAAAGAAACTCAGGCGCAAAGTCAGCCCCGTTCGGCCATACGATCGTGTGTAGCTCGGGGTTTACTCGGAGCTGCTTGAACTCCTCCACTTTCTTTAGCGTTTCGAATACTTCACCCCAGAGTTCGTCTCTGAAATCGATTTCGCCCTGGGTTCCGTCAGAGTATATTACCCACACGCGGTACTCATCTGTGTGCTTTGCTGTAACTACTCGTGGAATCATTGATCACTCCAATGGTACTTCGCACTTGTCACTTGCTAGTCGTATCAGGGCTTGATCAACGTTCCCACACCCCGATCAGTAAAAATCTCCAGCAAAGCAGCGTGGTCGACACGCCCGTCGATAATGTGTGCCGCTCGCACGCCGCTGTTGACTGCGTCCAGGGCGCAGCGCACTTTCGGCAGCATGCCTCCCTGAATAGTTCCATCGCCAATAAGGGTGTCAATCTCCTTGGCTGACAAACCCGTCAACAGCGTGCCTTCCTTATCGAGAATCCCAGGGGTATTGGTAAGCAGAATCAACTTCTCCGCCTGTAACGTAATGGCCAGCTTGCCGGCCACGGAGTCGGCATTGATATTGTAGGTTTGGCCATCGTTCCCTACCCCAATCGGAGCGATGACTGGAATGAAGTCCCCGGTATCGAGTAATGCCACCAGTTCGGGATCAATGGTATGTACCTCGCCGACATGTCCAATATCGATGATTTCACTCGGCAGGTTTTCCTTGTTGCCCGGACGATCCATGACGAGCTTCTTCGCGCGAATCAGACCTCCATCCTTCCCCGACAGGCCCACGGCCTTGCCGCCATGCTGGCTAATAAGGCTGACGATCTCCTTGTTCACCAGGCCACCGAGCACCATCTCTACGACATCCATGGTCTCACGATCGGTGACGCGCAGGCCATCGACAAAACGTGTCTCTTTGCCCAGCCGCTGCAAAAACTCACCGATCTGCGGACCCCCGCCGTGGACGACCACTGGGTTCATGCCGACGTGCTTCATTAGCACGACATCACGGGCAAACCCCTGCTTCAGGTGTTCGTCGACCATGGCATTGCCGCCGTACTTGATGATAAGCGTCTTGCCCGAGAATCTCTGGATATAGGGCAGCGCCTCGATCAGTATCTGCGCACGCTCGATACCGGATTTAGGGGACAAAGCCATGATATTCTTGTTAATCGTGCCGCTCGCTTCGGTTCGTCTGCAAGTTACCGCAATTCGCAGGCGAAGTCAGCCCGTAAGCGGGCGCCGTCCAGCGAACATGAGCCCGCCTCGCATTGCCAGCGGCGTCTCGCACCTGCCCGGACTTGTGCCCGCGCAGACTGCGGCCGGCGATGATTTGGATTGCGTTCGAGCCCCGGCCTGAAGCCAAAAAAAAGGCCGCATACGCGGCCATTATGAGAATTGCTTGGACGTGGACCCGTGTTAACCGACGTCCACCGCGATGCGCTTCGGCTTGACGGACTCCGCTTTCGGCAGTACAAGCTCGAGCACACCATCCTTGTACTTGGCCTTGGTCTTGTGCTCATCGACCTGCGTCCCCAACCGCAGGCTGCGCATGTACTTCCCGTAACGCCGCTCCTGCCGGATGACGCGACCGCCCTTCTTCTCTTCGGTCTCGCTCTTGGTCTCGCCACTGATCGTCAGCACTCCGTCTTCCAGCGTCACATTGATGTCTTCCTTTTTTACACCGGGCAACTCTGCGCGAACCATGTACTCGTTGTCGTTTTCGCTGACGTCCACCGGGGGGACGAGACCGCGCTGCGGGGGCTCTTCGAACACTCGCATCGGCCGGAAAAACCCCTCGAAGATGTCATCGAAGTCCTCGTCAAACCACCCCAAACGATTACGGCTCTTGGTGCTAGGTACCAACGTAGTCATTTGTGCCTCCTGTTGTACTCTAAAGGTGATTGCTCATCTAGCTGAGCCGCCCTGCTGTCCGACAAATGCGTTCTGTCGCAGGCGTTCAACCATCTTTTACCTAAATTTACATGGGGATGCCGGCACAGATTTCAAGGGCTGCGAGCAAGCTCAGCAGGGTAGGTGCGGCGCTCGGCGAGTGGGGTACGGCACAGGGGCTACGGCCCCCGTCATGCGAGCGGGCGTCACGGCGCAACCGCGGGCGGCGTGCGTGGCTACCTCGGGGCCTGGGCTACAGGATATAGCGCGCGAGGTCTTCGTCGCCGACGAGGTCTGCGAGATGCTCGTCGACGTAGGCCGCGTCCACCGTGACTTTTTCACCCGTCCGGTCGGCCGCTTCAAACGAGACGGTCTCGAGCAGCCGCTCCATCACCGTGTGCAGACGCCGCGCGCCGATGTTCTCGGTTTTCTCGTTGACTTGCCACGCCACCTCGGCGATGCGCTGCACACCGTCCTCGGCAAACTCCAGCCCCAGGCCGTCAGTCGCCATCAGGGCAGTGTACTGTTCCGTCAGCGAGGCATCGGGCTCTGTGAGGATGCGAATGAAATCCTGCGCCGTGAGGGCATCCAGCTCCACGCGGATGGGTAACCGCCCCTGCATCTCGGGGATAAGATCGGACGGCTTGGCCAGATGAAATGCGCCCGAGGCGATGAACAGGATATGATCGGTCTTGACCATGCCGTACTTTGTGGTGACCGTACACCCTTCGACGAGGGGCAGAAGATCACGCTGCACGCCCTCGCGCGAAACGTCGGGGCCACGCGTCTCCGAGCGCCCGACGATCTTGTCGAGCTCGTCCAGAAACACAATCCCGTGTTGCTCTACCCGTTCAACAGCACGCAGCTTGATTTCGTCTTCGTTGATCATCCGCGCCGCTTCTTCCTCGGCCAACAGCTTCTTGGCCTCCTTGATCTTCACCGTGCGTGCGCGCGTGCGCCGCCCACCCATGTTCTGGAACAGGCCCTGCAACTGGCTGGTCATCTCTTCCATGCCGGGTGGTGCGATAATTTCCACGCCGACGTTGGGAACGGTGAGCTCGATCTCGATCTCCTGCTCATCGAGGCCACCCTCGCGCAGCTTCTTGCGAAAGCGCTGGCGTCCGGCGCCGTCGCTGGCCGTTTTAGGTGCTTCAGCGCCCACGGCAAACCCCATATCCCGGGCCGGGGGTAAGAGGATGTCCAGGATCCGGTCTTCGGCTGCATCCTCGGCTCGCTGGCGTACCTTTTCCATCTCTTCCATGCGCGTCATCTTGACTGCCATGTCCACCAGGTCACGGATGATAGAGTCTACTTCTCGACCCACATAGCCGACCTCCGTGAACTTCGTGGCCTCTACCTTGACGAACGGCGCATTGGCCAGCCGTGCTAGGCGCCGGGCAATCTCGGTTTTTCCGACCCCGGTAGGCCCTATCATCAAGATGTTCTTCGGCATGATCTCGTTGCGCAGCTCCTCGTCAGGTACCTGCATGCGTCGCCAGCGGTTGCGCAGCGCAATCGCGACCGCGCGCTTGGCGCTGGTCTGACCGATAATATGCTTGTCCAGCTCCTGGACGATTTCCCGCGGTGTCATCTCCGACATAGCCATGGTTAGCCCGTCAGTTCCTCGATGGTGACATTACTGTTGGTGAAGACGCAGATCTGTGACGCAACGGCGAGACTCTTTTCCACGATAGAGCGGGCATCGAGCTCGGTGTTCTCCAGCAACGCGCGTGCGGCCGCCTGCGCATAGGGACCACCGGACCCGATCGCAATCAAACCTTGCTCCGGCTCGATAACATCCCCGTTACCCGAGATAATCAATGAGGTGGTCTTGTCGGCCACCGCCAGCATCGCTTCCAATCGACGCAGCAGCTTATCGGTACGCCAGTCCTTGGCCAGCTCGACCGCAGAGCGCAGCAAATGGCCTTGGTGTTGTTCCAGCTTTCCTTCAAAGCGCTCGAACAGCGTCAAGGCATCGGCCGTACCACCGGCAAAGCCGGCGATCACCTTGTCCTTGTATAGGCGGCGCACCTTACGGGCATTGCCCTTCATGATGGTATTACCCACGGACACCTGGCCGTCGCCGCCGATAACGACGCGCTCACCCCTCCTTACGGAGACAATGGTAGTGCCGTGAAAGCTGTGCAATGTAGCGTACCCTGAGTTAGTGAAAACCGGGAAGATGGCCCGAGCGCCGTGTGCCCATTGTAACCAATGGGGATTTGAGCGTTAAATGCCCTCGCGGGCACGCCGCACCTTGCCGCGCGCTCGATGGCATCCGTTAATGAGCAATATCCGCCCTGCGCACGCCCATTTCAAGAGCCGGCCACGCCTCCAAGGCACGCGCATACAATCGCCGATTGGCAGCGACTGCAATCGCGGGCGAGGTGCAGGCAGATCCTTGCTGTCAGGGGTAACGGAGGGGCGGGTTATCAGCGGCGGCCGGCCTTGCCGCGGGCGGACCCGCGCAACGCCCAAATTGCCCGGTAGCCCAGCAATAGGGCCAGCACTGCCCCATAGATCACGGGCTGGGAGATGTCGCTTTTCACCAACCACAGGAAGTGGATGACCCCGCCGATGCTGATGACATATACCAAACGGTGCAGTCGCTGCCAGCGCTTCGCGCCCAGGCGTCTTACCATCCCGTTGGTCGACGTCACCGCCAGCGGAATCAGCAGCAGGAAGCTCGCCACACCTACGGTGATATATGGACGGTCCAATATGTCCTCAATTATCGCGTCGAGCGCGAAGAACTGGTCGAGCCAGATATAACTTACGAAATGCAGACAGGCGTAGAAAAATGCAAATAAGCCTAACATGCGACGCAGCCGAAGCATGGCATTCCAACCCGTAATGCGACGCAATGGTGTAACCGCAAGCGTGATAAGCAAGAACCGCAGCGTCCAGTCCCCCGTATACAGTCTGATCGTCTCGACGGGGTTGGCGCCGAGGTTGTTCGCCACACCGTCCCATACCAGCAACGTTATCGGCACCAAGCTCACAACAAAAATAATGGGTTTTACAACCCAACGTACCCACTGTGCTTGCGTCAGTAAAGGTGTGCTTTGCTGGCTTTGTGCGGCGGCCAGTGTTCGCGGATCGGCTGACATCTAATCGTTGATATAATCGTTAGAAGTGTTTCTTTAAATCCATCCCTGTGTAGAGTTGGGCAACCTGATCCGCGTAGCCGTTGAACATGAGGGTCTTGCGCTTCGGCGTAAACCAGGAATCCTCGCCGATACGCCGTTCCGCCTTCTGACTCCATCGCGGGTGGTCGACATTCGGATTGACGTTCGAGTAGAACCCGTACTCTGACGATGCTGCCATGTTCCAGGTCGTAGCGGGCTGTTTTTCCACGAAACGCATCTTTACGATGGACTTGATACTCTTGAAGCCGTACTTCCACGGCACCACGAGCCGCAACGGAGCGCCGTTTTGGTTTGGCAACACCTCGCCGTAGAGACCGACCGCAAGCAGCGTCAGCGGATTTATCGCTTCATCGATCCGCAGGCCTTCTCGATACGGCCAATCGAGCCCGCCGCCAAACAGGCCTGGCTTCTGGCCCGGCATCTGCTCGGGGTCATGCAACGTCACGAACTGCACATACTTGGCGCGCGAGTTAGGCTCGAAGCGCTTAATCACGTCGGCCAGCGGAAATCCTACCCACGGCACGATCATTGACCAGGCCTCGACGCAACGGAGCCGGTAAATACGTTCTTCCAGGGCGTACGGCTTGATGAAGTCATCGATATCGTACGTGCCCGGTTTATTCACTTCGCCCTCTACCACCACGCTCCAGGGGCGGGTTTTCATTTTCTTGGCGAACTTCGCTGGCGAGCTCTTGTCCGTGCCGAATTCGTAAAAGTTATTGTAGCTGGTGATGTATTCATACGGCGTCAGCTTCTCGTCAATCTTATAATCGGTTTTGCGCACGCCGCTCAGCTTCTCCCCGGCTTGCACCGACGCTGGCAACCACAGCGCCGAGGACGCCAATCCGGCGCCCGTCGCCGCTGCCGTTCGCAGGAAACGTCGTCGTTCTGAGAAGAGCTTTTTATCGGTTATTTCGGAACTCTTGATATCCGTTGCCTGCTTGATCAGCAACATGGGCCTCCCCTTCCGTATACGTGCTTTGTGCGGCCGGTGTCCGCAGCGCTACGACCATCGAGAACTTGACCGATCTATCCGACCGCCAATACCCGTTACAGTTCCACAGCCGACCAGTGCCCATACTGTATTGGTTTTACGCTGCATGCGCCACCTCCCGAAAGTGATGGCACTGCTGCCATCTCGTAGCTACACTTCAAACGCCGGCACACGTTGGTCGTGACCTACGGATGTCAAAACCTCAGGCTTACCGTGGTTTTTCATTTCGCGGATAGGATGTCACAATCGGCACACGACGGACTTGGACTCGGTAAATGCGCCCATCGTTGATCTTCCTGGTAATAGCCATCGCGCTGGGGCTAAATGGTGCCGCTCATTCCGCGCGCACGATCTCCTGTAGTGCCGCGAGCGGAAAGAATACTGTGGCTCTACTCGAGCTGTACACGTCTGAAGGCTGCAGCAGTTGCCCACCGGCCGACGAGTGGCTGGGCGCATTGCCCGCACGTGGGTACGCGGCCGATCGCGTAGTGGCGCTCGCGCTGCACGTGGACTACTGGAATTACCTCGGTTGGCAAGACCCCTTCTCGCAGCAAAGATTCACCGTGCGCCAGCGCCGGTTCGGGGCCCTCAATCACCTGCGGACAATCTACACGCCGCAGGTTCTCTTGAACGGTAGAGATTTCCGCGGCTGGGCGCGCGGGCGGCACCTGACCGAGGAACTCGCACGCATCAACGGGACCGCAGCGCGCGCCAGCATTCGCTTGAGCCTTCACCGCACGCAATCCGATCTTCTCGAGATCGCAGGCAAAGCGCGTGTGCCCAAGCCCGTGCACAGACGCAACGCTGATGCCTATCTGGTGATCTACGAAAACAATCTTATCCGCGCAGTGCACGCCGGCGAGAATGCGGGGCGAACCTTGCACCACAGCTTCGTGGCACGCCAGTTTATCGGGCCATTGCCAATCACCTCGGAGCTGGGCGTGGACCTGGCGCAGGATTTGCGCCTACCGCAACGCTGGGTCACCGACAACCTTGGTGTGGTGGCCTTCGTTCAGGATCGCCACTCCGGCGATATCTTGCAGGCCCTCGCCCTGCCGGTGTGCCGATAAGCGAGGCGAACGTTCGTCCTTGACCGTCATGAGGCTTATCGCTGCAACGCGGCGATGCGCTCCTCCAACGGTGGATGCGACATGAAGAACCGTTTTAGGCCCTGGCCGATGCCGCCCGAAATACCGAACGCGGCCATCTGCTCCGGCAGATATGGGGGCTGCGCACTCATTTGCAGACGCTCGAGCGCCGCAATCATGTTCCCGCGCCCGGCTAGCGCAGCGCCGCCGGCATCCGCACGGAACTCGCGCCGACGACTGAACCACATCACGATCGCGCTCGCTAGAATTCCAAGCACAATTTGCGCAACAATCGTAGTGATCCAGAAACCCGGACCGTAGCCACGCTCAGTCTTGAATATGACTCTGTCGACGACGAATCCGACTATGCGCGATAGAAAGATGACAAAAGTGTTCACCACGCCCTGGATCAAGGCAAGCGTTACCATATCGCCGTTGGCAACGTGGGTGATTTCGTGCCCGACCACCGCTTCGGCCTCCTCACGCGTCATCGAGTGCAGCAGCCCGGTACTTACCGCCACAAGAGCATTGTTACGGCTCATTCCGGTGGCAAACGCGTTTATGTCAGGCGCATCGTAGATGGCGACCTCCGGCATACCGATACCGGCACGCTGCGCGTGATGCTTGACCGTATCCACCAGCCAGGCTTCCGCCGAGTTCGCCGGCCGCTCGATTACGCGTGCGCCCGTCATGCGCTTTGCCGCCCATTTTGAAACGGCCAGGGAAAAAAACGAGCCTCCAAATCCGATAACGGCCGCGAAGATCAGCAGTGAGTTGTAATCCAGCGCGACGCCCTGTTCGTTCAGAAGGCCTTCTATTCCCAGCAACCGCATCGATACACTGAGAATTACCAGCACCGCGATGTTGGTCATCAAAAACAAGGAGATTCGTTTCATAGCGTTACTCCATTAATACGCCGTGAGGGTACATGCCTTGGACCAGGCCCTGGCACATAGATTGGGCCTCACCCCGCAAATTCAATCGTTATCTACACTTAAATTAATGGCGCGAAGCGGCAATTCAGCTCGGCAACCATGCGTGCCACGGCATCTAGCCTGCATTTCCCACCAGCTATCTGCTGCGACCGTGTATCTCGACCGCTGTTCCCGACGCGGTCCTACCTCCTCCATCCCTGGAGTCGTCCATC
>JBHHZP010000047.1:0-23422 GCA_046758085.1 Acidiferrobacterales bacterium | reverse complement strand
GCTAGCTGGGCGAGCGCGGCAGCGGTGTGTGTGGTCGCGCGCAACGCGCACAGGCTCGAGCACGCATTCCCGGGTCGCACGATCGAGCGGCTCGCCGAAGAATCGAAGCCCGAGCTGGAACGAACGAAACCATTTAAAAAGCCGATCGGTACCGACCTTGCGATGGCCTCGGAATTTTACGTCGCCCAGGAATATCGTCAGGACTACCACCACAAAAACCCGATCCGTTACAAGCTCTATCGCTACGGCTGTGGTCAGGACCAGCGTCTTAACGAGCTCTGGGGGGAGCCCAGTGAACCCAAGGGGGTCGCGAACAGACAACTCGCCCGATCTGGATTGACCCTATAAGCTCGCTCGAAGTGCGTCTGCGCACGCCACATGGAGCGCATGCCGGCGCCTCAACATCAGGTAGACAAAGCCTGCGCCCCCGCCCGCGAGCAGGTGCTTGAGCGAGTGGCCGCTGAGAAATTGCTGCGAAAGCAAGTAAATCTTTACATCATAGTACTCCGCGATTTTTGCCATTGCATAGAATACGACCGCGTAGATCAAGTAGCGCTGATGCGAATAGCTGCCTTTGAACAGGGCCAGGGCACACACAACGAGCAGGAACGGCGCTGCCTGTACCCAGATGTAGGCTCGTAAGTCATCCGTATAGTGCCAGTAGAGTACGCTCGCAAATCCCACCACGAGCGTGGGCACCAGCCACACACGTTCGATCCGCGGGCGCACGTGCTCGCTCAGAAGTGCCACCACCAATCCCATGAATGCGATGGTCATCGGCAGTCTGTCCCACACCAGCGTCGCGCTGTTCGGGTTCCAATGATAATAGGCCGATCCGAAGCCGACCGCGGCGATCCCCAGGAAAACCACGATCCATGACCACGGTGCCTCTGGCTGCGGGTGGCGCAGGGTGTACACCAAGCCAAACACACCGACAATCAGAAACGGGATATTTGTGGCGACATCAAGACAGTTCGGGATTCCCCAAAAGCTGCGGCTATCCGCGAAGTTGTGATACGCCAGGCTCTGAGCAATCGGCTCGGCGACCACCATCCCCAATATGGACACCAGGATAATCGCCACCAGCACCATCTCGCGCCAGCGCTCACCAACGCGAGCCTGCAGGCGCGCAATCACTCCCCGCATCGCTGCGAGCCTCCTGCACAAGCGGGATGAGTCGAATTTCGTGATGACAATATAATCGCCAAGTATGCAGACAATTGGCCCAAAGCACTTAAGCACACCGTTCTCGGGCAAGCCGCCGTCACCTGTGCTCACGCATAGAAATCCGGCTCACCGGGCGGGCGCGTCTTGAAGCGTTTGTGCACCCAGAAGTATTGCTCGGGCATCTCGCGAATGCCCTCCTCGATCTCGCGGTTCATGTGCGCGGCGTCCGCCACCGCGTCCTCCGACGGGAAATCCGCCAGCGGTGCCTTGAGGATCACCTCGTAGCCCTGGCCACGCGGCAGCTGGCGGCACAAGCAAGGCATAACCAGCGCGTCAGTGAGTTTGGCCAGCGGCCCGAGCACGACGTTGGTGGCCGTGGGGACCCCGAAGAACGGCACGAACGTGGAGCTGCGCTGGCCCGCATCCTGGTCGGGAAGATAGTACAGCGGCATACCGCTGCGCACCAGTCGCACCACCCGCATCAGTGGCTGATTATGGTCCACCAGCACAGCGCCGAAGCGCGTCCTTGCCTTTTCCATGACGGCATCCATAACATCGTTAGCCACACGGCGGAACACGGCGCACCCGGGATGCTCCATGTTGATACGCGCGCCGGCGATCTCGAGACCCAGAAAGTGGGGCGCGATCAGAATCAAATTCTTGCCCTGCTCCAGCACGCCGCGGGCATGCTCGACTCCCGTGACCCGCACCAGGCGCCGCAGGCGCGCCGGCGACGCCCACCAGGCGATACCGATATCGAGTGCGGTTTGTCCGAGCGCGCAGAAATGTTTTTTCACCAGGCGCTGCTGCGCGCGCGCGTCAAGCCCGGGGAAACACTTGCGAATGTTCACCAATGCGATGTCGCGGCGCGGCCAGTGCAAACGGTAGAGTGCCTCCCCCAGGAGCACGCCGCACACCCACAGCACCGGCAACGGCAACACGCTGAATGCGCGCATTACACCGATGCCGAGCCAGCGATGCCATTGCCGCGGGTGCAGCAATTGAAGCGAACGACGCCGCTCAGGTGTAGGGCGAGGGGCCATTGTCGGGGCGCGTTCTGAACAACTTGAAAGTCCACATGTACTGCTCGGGCGCCGCGCGTATGCTTTGTTCCAGTGCCGCGTTCATTTGCGCGGCATCTTTGTTCGGGTCACCGGTGGGAAATTCTACAAGCGCAGGATCCAAAACCAACTCGTGCCCGGCGCCTCCGGGCAGCATACGAATGGAAACCGGTATTACAACCGCTTGCGCCATCTTGGCCAGGCGCCCGAGCGTGGGCAAGGTCGCCGTGGGAACGCCAAAAAAGGGCGCAAACACCGAGCGTGCCGGCCCGAAATCCTCGTCCGGAATATAGTAAAATGCCCAGCCGCGCTTGAGTGCACGCACGACCGGCCGCATCCCCTGATGGCGCGACAGCAGCGCGCAACCGAAACGCACGCGCCCCTTGTTGAGAAACCAGTTGACCACGGCGTTGTGCGGCGGCTTGAACATCGAGAACATAGCGTGATGCCTGGCAATGATCGAGGCATAGTTGACACCCAGGCAGTGCGGTATGAGCAGGATCACATTCTTGCCGCGTCGCGTCGCGTCAACGAGGTGCTCTAGGCCCACGAGGCGGGCGCTGCGCGCCAGCCGCGCCTTCGACGCCCAAGCGAGGAAACCGAGATCGGCGTAACTCTTCCCCACACTAACAAAGTGTTCGCGCAGCAGCCGCCTGCGTTCCTGCGTGCTCAGCTCAGGGAAGCACATCGCGAGATTGATTCGCGCGATTCGCCGGCGTTTGGCGTTGACGAGAAGAAACATCCAGCCCCACAGCGCGCCCAGCCAACGTGCCCCACCGAGGGGCAGGAACACACCAAGGCGCAGCAGGCCCAGGGCAAGCCAGGTGACCCAGAAACGCGGTCGCCGATAGCCTGTTGGCAATCGCAACGAATAGAAATCAGGCGGCCTATGCGTACGTTTAGGCTGCCGTGGCGACCCTGTCGCGGTGGTAGCGCTCACGACGCAATGAGGCGTGTATTATGGATGAGCATCGAATTTTTCCATAACAGAATAAGTCTGACCCTTGCGCAGGGCAGGGACGGCTGCGGGCGCCACGCGCGCGGCATTATAGCGGGCCCATCGGAGGGTTTGAACAAACGACCCCCACGCCTCGGCAACACCGCCCCCAGCAGCCACCGTGTGCGCGGGCGCACACTGGCGCCAGCGGCGATTATCGGCAGCACCTAGGTCCAAATCCCCACCAGGCTCGGGGGCGCTCGCCGCATAGATGGGTGCTTGTGACCGTGGTAAGATGCCGCCACACGACTGCTCGTCCCTCGCTTTCCTTGGCGGCTGGCCAGCATGGAGCGGCCTGATCCCATGCATCCCCTGGCTTGCCCGACTAACACGGAGACATCGATGGCAAAAAAACACGTCCAGGTCGGTAACGTCGATTGCGGCTCGGACAGTCTGTTTCTGATCTCGGGGCCCTGCGTCATTGAAGACGAATCCTTGATGATGCATACCGCCGAGCGGCTCAAACAGATCGCGGAAAAACTGGAGCTGCCGCTCATATTCAAGTCTTCGTTCAGCAAGGATAACCGCAGCTCGCTCGAGTATTACCAGGGCCCGGGACTGGACGAGGGGCTGAAAGTACTGGCTAAGATCAAGCGCGAGTTCGAGCTCCCGCTGCTCACGGACATACACTACCCCGAGCAGGCGAAGCCGGCGGCCGAAGTAGTCGATGTTCTTCAGATTCCCGCCTATCTGTGCATGCAGTCCGCCCTGGTGGTGGAAGCGGCACGTACGGGCGCAGTCGTGAACCTGAAGCACGGCCAGTTTCTTGCGCCCGAAAACATGGCCAACCCGGTCAAGAAGATCGAGGCTTCGGGTTCGGATAAGATTCTAATCACTGAGCGCGGTTACACCTTCGGTTACAATGACCTGATCGTTGACCCACGCAGCTTTCACCTGCTAAATCAGATCGGCTACCCCGTAATATTCGATATTACGCACGCTATCCGCAAGTACGGGATCCCGAGCAAAGATCCCACCGGTGGCGCGCGCGAGTTCCTCCCGGTACTGTCGCGGGCGGGTGTTGCTGCCGGCGTCGATGGGCTGTTCATAGAGGCCCATCCCGAACCACCAAAAGCCATGTGCGATGCGGCGAGCCAGTACTATCTGGGGCAAATGGAAGGGTTCGTGCAGCCGCTCATCGAAATCCACGATCTTGTAAATAGAATCGCAACTGACTAGGGATACAGCATGGACTTGTATCTGGATTCAGTCGATTTCAAAGAAATAGACGAGGCCTTCAAGCTCGGCTTCCTCAAGGGACTTACGACTACCCCCACGTTTATGCATCGGCATGGCATCACCGACATCGACGGCGCCATCGTGAAACTCTCAGGCATGGTTCCGGAGCTGCAGGTGGAGGCGCTCGGTGAAACCCACGACCAGATCGTGGGCGAGGCCCATCGGTTGTTGACCTTGCCGCTGGAACATAAGCCGGTGTTCAAGGTTCCGGTTTCAAACGAGGGGGTGCGTGCGTGCAACACACTCACGGCGGAAGGCCACAGAGTGAACGTGCACCTTGTCTACACCCTGAACCAGGCGTATATGGCCATGGCCGCCGGTGCCGCCTACGTCTGTCCGCTGGCCGGCCGGCTGCAGGACCAGGGGCACGACGCCATAAAACTGTTCGAGCAGTGTGTAAACATTGCAGAGAAGTACACCTACCCGGCGAAGATCATGTTCTCCTCCGTGCGTTATCCGGAACACGTGCGCCAGGCGATGCTTGCCGGGGTTCACGTCTGCACCGTGCCGTGGGGTGTGCTCAAGCGCCTGTGCGACAACTCGCTCACAACCGTGGGTGCGAATCAGTTCTTCGAGCACACGCGACTGATGACCACTCTGGTAAAGGAAGTAATTCGTGAGCACAACCCCGTGTGTCGGCCCGCCGATACCCTCACCAAAGCCCTGGTGAAGATGACGGAATCACGCCTCGGTGCAGTCACATTGGTCGACGACAAAGGCAACCTGGCAGGGGTGTTCACGGACGGCGATATTCGGCGCAAGCTACAACAACAGGGGCCGAAGATCATGGACGAGACCCTGGCTCAGACCGGCTACTCGACCGAGCCCATCACCATTCAAGCGGATGCCTTGCTCTACGAAGCCGTCAATCTGTTCAACGAGCACGAGATTGACAGTATCATCGTTTTGGAAAACAACGTTCCTCTCGGCATTCTCGATATTCAGGATCTTGTGAAGCTGGGCCTTCTTGGATAGGAACCCGACCCACAAGCCGGACAAGGATACTGAAGCCCTATGCGGACATTTCACCGCCGCGGGTGCCGTGTTCGTAACGCCGGCTGTCGAGTTGGCAGCGAAGCTTGCCGACATTCGGGCGCTGGTGTTCGACTGGGACGGGGTGTTCAACGCCGGCCTCAAGGGCCACGGACAGCCTAACACCTTCAGCGAAGCCGACTCCATGGGCACCAACATGTTGCGTTACGGGCTATGGCGCAAGGCAGGGCGGCTTCCCAGCAGTACGCTGGTCAGCGGCGAAGACAATCCCACGGCTATCCAGTTCGCCCGGCGCGAGCATTTCCACAACGTGTACGTCGGCATAAACGACAAAAGGCTCGCGCTCACGCACATCTGCTCCACACACGACATCGAGCCCCGGCAAATCGCTTGCGTTTTCGACGATATCAACGACCTCGGGATGGCCGCCATGTGCGGTATCCGCTGTCTGGTACAGCGCCCCGCCAGCCCGTTGCTCAGGCAGTACGCGATAGCACAAAAACTCTGTGACTACACCACCGCTAATGATTCGTCGCACTACGCTGTGCGCGAGGTATGCGAGCTTTTACTCGGGCTGCTGAGCAATTTCGACACGGTGGTGGCGTCACGCATTGCCTACGATGACAGCTACCGGGAATTCTTCGCGCAAAGGCAGGCGGAAACCACGCGTGTCTTCATACAGCAAGCGGGGGTAATCGCACAACGGGAACACGACGAATGGCCACGATGAGTGGCGATGCGCAGCAGCTTGAACAGGTTGTCATCAACCTGGTGGCCAACGCGTTGGAGGCGCTACCGGAGGCGGGCGGGGATATCGCGATAGGTACCGGGCTAAACCAAAACGCAAGCTGCATCGAGATCTGGGTCAGCGATGAGGGGGTGGGCATCCCGCGTGAGCATTTGGAGCGCATCTTCGAGCCGTTTTTTACCACCAAGCAAGACACGGGCGGGACCGGGCTTGGGCTTGCGATTACGTACACGCTGGTACGGTACGAGCCATCGGCGGCACGGTGTCGGTTGAATCCGAGCCGGGCACTGGCACCTGCGCGCGTGTCATGCTGCCGGGCGTGCCGCCAGTGCGCGGGCGGCAGCGCGATGCCGTGTTGGCAGCGCATTGATGGCGCAAGCCGCCGGGGACCATTGCGACAACCGTCACGGCCGCCCAGTTCGCCGCTTGATATAAGCGTTTGATCGCACTCGACAATCTCGGTTTGCAGCCACGCAGCTAGCAAAAAACGTCGCACCCTTGTATTTTCGTCGGCACTCGTGCGAGCGGCTAACCAGGAAAATTTTCCACGCCCCGCACGTGGGCGCAATTCTTGCTGGGTGACCGTACGCAGATAGGCCAAGGACGGGCACATGTCGGCACTTGCGCGATCAAGGGTTTAGGCAACCATGACCGTAATCGACGTATCGCAGCGACCGGTGCTGCTGGTAGATGACGAGCCCCAGCTACTGCGCAGTGCCAGCGTGTTGCTGCGATCATCCGGGGTCAAACGCGTCTTGACACTCGATGACAGCCGTGGCGTGCTGGCGCTGCTGGCTGAGCAAAAGGTCGGTGTGCTGGTGCTGGATCTAACCATGCCAAACATCTCGGGCCACGACCTGCTCGAGCACATCGCCGTTGATTATCCGGAGGTGCCGGTCATCATCATGACCGCCACCAACGACCTCGACAATGCCGTTAAATGCATGCAGATCGGCGCGCTCGACTACATCGTCAAGCCCGCGGAGAAAAATCGTTTTGTATCGGCCGTAACCCGCGCCCTGGAGATTCGCGCCTTGCGCGACGAAATCTTGTCGCTCAAAGAACGCGTGCTCACGGACGAGCTGCATCACGCCGATGCGTTTGCCGAGATCGTCACGCAGAGCAAAAACATGCGCTCCATATTTCGCTATGCGGAGGCAATCGCAGCATCGCAACAGCCAGTGCTGATCACCGGCGAAACGGGGACGGGCAAGGAGCTTGTCGCGCGCGCGATACATGAACTGTCTGGGCGCTCCGGGCAGTTCGTTGCCGTCAATGTGGCCGGCCTGGATGATAATGTGTTCTCGGACACGCTATTCGGGCACACGAAGGGCGCATTCACCGGCGCGCAGTGGTCCCGCGATGGCCTCCTCGCCGAGGCCGCGGAAGGGACCTTGTTTCTCGACGAGATCGGCGACCTGAAGGAGTCCTCACAGGTCAAGTTGCTGCGGCTGTTACAGGATTACAAGTACTATCCACTGGGCTCCGACCAGCCACGGCAGAGCAATGCGCGGGTGGTGGTGGCGACGAACCGCAATATTATCCAACGCACAAACGACGGCGCTTTTCGCAAGGACGTGTACTACCGGCTGCGTGCGCACCATGTGCACGTCCCGCCCTTGCGTGACCGCAAGGAAGATATTGGTCTGTTGACGGACCGTTTCCTGGAAAAGGCGGCACGCGCCCTCAACAAGAAAAGGCCCACGCCACCACTGGAGCTTTACAGCTTGCTGAAGGCCTACCCGTTTCCCGGTAATGTGCGTGAGCTCGATGCGTTGATTTTCGACGCGGTGGTGCGCCATCAAAAGGGCGTGCTTTCGCTACGAAGCTTCAAGGAAATCATTCATCAAGAACAGCCGCGCGCCGAAAGCGCATCCGCCGATGGTGCCACCGCGGTCGAGCTTGCGCAGCTTTTCGCCGATGGCCTGCCGACGCTGAAAGAGGCGGAGCACGTCTTGATTAGCGAAGCGCTGCGCCGGGCCGATGGAAACCAGGGAATCGCCGCGGGCATGTTAGGGCTAACTCGACAAGCCCTGAACAAGCGCCTGATCCGACACCGGCAAAGCGGCATCGATAAGTCCTAACGCCGGCATTTCCCTGCACCCCGAGCTTTTTCGGCCCAAGCAGCTGAATCGTCGACGTTAAGATCTATGAACCCCACTTTAAGAAAGCCAATGGTGTTGGTTGGACGTCGGCTCCCACTGCTTCAAGTTTCTGCCAAAAAATAAGGTGAAAAATATCCATCTGTTGGCGTTTTTGACATAATATCTGGGCATGTCTGCCTAGTTTCCGAGGATATGCCATCATGTGGAGAATACCTCTCAATATTTAGGCTAAATTTCTGGCACGGCGTGTCACAAGCGGAAAATCCAATGCCGCTGTGGAGGCGTTCATGGTAGTAACGTCTTGCTGACAGAGATGGCCCACCGTGCTCACGGCGGCCCGAGCGCGTTTGGGCCGTGGCATCGACGCGGCGCGGGCCCGCAACAACAGTACGGTCAGAGGCGCATGTTATACTCGCCCAAGCTTGGTAAACTCGCGGATTTAGCTAACTAAACTACAAGCGACAACCCCGAAAAAAAGGAACGCACCCAACATGGCGGATAGCTACCTCTTTACTTCCGAGTCGGTTTCCGAAGGCCACCCCGATAAGGTGGCGGATCAGATCTCCGACTCCATCCTGGACGCAATCATAAGCCAGGACCCGGACTCCCGTGTCGCTTGCGAGACTATGGTCAATACCGGCATGGCCATCATCTCGGGCGAAATTACCACCAGCGCATGGGTGGACATGCCGGAAATCGTTCGCGGGACCATCAAGCGCATCGGCTACGAGTCCTCCATGGGCTTTGACTGGGAATCGTGTGCGGTGCTGACGGCCATCGACAAGCAGTCCCAGGACATCGCCCAGGGCGTGAATGAGGGCCAGGGGCTGGACCTCGATCAAGGCGCCGGCGACCAGGGCATGATGTTCGGCTATGCCACCGAGGAAACCGAGGAGCTCATGCCCATGCCCATCAGCTTTGCCCACCGGCTGATGAAACGTCAGGCCGAGGTGCGCCGTAGCGGCCGGTTGCCGTGGCTGCGCCCCGACGCGAAGTCCCAGGTCACCGTGCGCTACGAGGACGGTGCTGCCGTCGGTATCGACACCGTGGTCTTGTCTACCCAACATGCGCCGGACATCGATTATGCCCGGCTCAAGGAAGCGGTCATCGATGAAATTATCAAACCGGTATTACCGGTGGAGTGGCTGGGCAAGGGCACGAAGTATCTGGTCAACCCGACGGGACGATTTGTTATTGGCGGACCGGTCGGCGACTGCGGTCTGACGGGACGCAAGATCATAGTCGATACCTACGGCGGCATGGCCCGACAC
This sequence comes from Acidiferrobacterales bacterium, assembly GCA_046758085.1. GTDB lineage: Bacteria > Pseudomonadota > Gammaproteobacteria > Acidiferrobacterales > SPGG2 > VRUB01. The sequence goes on along the minus strand of JBHHZP010000047.1, from coordinate 13,841 downwards.
GGCGGTGGCGCGTTTTCAGGCAAGGACCCAAGCAAGGTCGATCGTTCCGCTGCCTACGCGGCACGCTACGTCGCCAAAAACGTGGTCGCCGGCGGTCTCGCGGGGCGCTGCGAAATCCAGGTGGCCTACGCGATTGGCGTGGCGCGCCCGATTTCGGTGCACGTGGAGACCTTCGGCACCGGGCGCATCGCCGATGAGAAGATCGCCGAGCTGGTGCGGGCACATTTTGATCTTCGCCCCAAGGCGATTATCCAGCAGCTCGATCTGTTACGCCCGATCTACTCGCTGACGGCGGCCTACGGCCATTTCGGGCGCAGCGAACCTACATTCACCTGGGAGCGCAGTGACAAGGCACAAGCGTTGCGTGATGCCCTGGGCCCCAAGGCAATCAAGCGCGCCTAGCTCGAGGACCAGACCCCCGATTCCAGAATTAAGCCCATTGGGACATTCGTAATGAGCACACCCGTGGAACACCTGCAACCGGATCACAAAGTCGCTGATATCTCGCTGGCGGACTGGGGTCGCAAAGAGATTGCCATCGCCGAAACGGAGATGCCCGGCCTGATGGCGCTGCGCGAGGAATATGCAGGCCAGGCCCCGCTCAAGGGGGCGCGCATCACCGGCTGTCTACACATGACCATACAAACGGCGGTGCTGATCGAAACCCTGGTACAGCTCGGTGCTGAGATACGTTGGTCATCGTGCAATATATTTTCTACCCAGGATCACGCTGCTGCCGCCATTGCCGCACGCGATATCCCGGTGTTCGCGTGGAAGGGCGAAACCGAGGCGGAGTTCTGGTGGTGCATCGATCAGAGCATCTTCGGCCCCAACAACTGGCGGCCCAACATGATCCTCGATGACGGCGGCGATCTGACTAAGGTAATGCACGAAAAGTACCCGGAGCTGATGGCGGAGGTGCGCGGCATCTCCGAAGAGACCACTACCGGAGTACATCGTCTCTACGAGATGGAGCAACAAGGGAAGCTTCTAGCGGCGAGTATCAACGTCAATGATTCCGTGACCAAGTCGAAGTTTGACAACCTTTATGGCTGCCGCGAGTCACTGGTCGACGGCATCAAGCGTGCCACCGATGTCATGATCGCGGGGAAGATTGCCGTCGTGTGCGGCTACGGTGATGTCGGTAAAGGCTCGGTGCAGGCCTTGCGCGGATTGGGGGCCTCCGTATGGGTCACCGAGATCGATCCCATCTGTGCGCTGCAGGCAACGATGGAAGGCTACCGTGTGGTCACCATGGATGAGGCCGCCCCACTGGCTGACATCTTCGTCACCGCAACCGGAAACTGCAATGTCATCACGCACGAGCACATGCAACGGATGAAGGACCAGGCGATTGTGTGCAACATCGGCCATTTCGACTCGGAGGTTGATATCGCCAACCTGCGCCAGTATCAGTGGGAAAACATCAAACCGCAGGTGGACCACGTAATCTTTCCCGATGGCAAGCGCATTATCGTGCTGGCAGAAGGACGCTTGGTTAATCTCGGGTGCGCCACCGGACACCCGAGCTTTGTGATGTCGGCATCGTTTACGAACCAGGTCATGGCTCAGATCGAGCTGTGGCACAACTACGAGAACTATGACAAGAAGGTCTACGTGTTGCCCAAGCAGCTTGACGAAAAGGTCGCGCGGCTGCACCTGAAAAAGATCGGCGCGCATTTGACCGAGCTCACAAAAAAACAGGCCGAGTACATCAATGTCCCCGTGGAGGGCCCTTACAAGCCGAATTATTATAGGTATTAAAAAGCGGGCCCAAGATTCGACCCCAAGATACAAGCTGGTTGTTCTTGGCCCGAGAATAATCATCGAGGTCTTAAGGGCACGTCAGTCCGGCCCTTTAGTCACTCAATCTATGTCGCCGAGCCTCTGGATTAAGACAAGCGCCGAGTGTGACAGTAACCAAAGACGGGCGCACGCAGTTGTGGGTGGAGTGCACCTATTTGATCAATCGTTCGGTAATGGCGCATCAACGGAGCATTACGCGCTGCGCCGGTGCGGGCTAAGTGATGACTTGTCGCATTCTCATAGAAAATCCTCCTCCCTTCAAACAAGCGGCGTACAGCCAAAAACATAAACCCATGGCTGTTCCCGTCGAGGAGGGCACGGAGATAGCTGCGTGCTATATCAACGCCGGTGTGCGATTTGCGGGCTTTCATCACTCTGATCTGGATTGGTACGAAGCACGACAGATGCGGGGTGAACCGCCCCCAGAGCGATTTGACACGCTCACGTATGCGGATCACGTCAAGACGAACCTGGATGATTTCAGCGGAGTCCTGATCCCGCACCGGGTAATTGTTTATCAGCCACCCGAAATTCACGCAAAGGCGTTTCGCAACCTAGCGAGCCGCGGGATTAAGGATATCGTGTTTGTTGGCAAGCCCTTTAGTAGGCCACCGCCAGGTGTCGTCTATCGTAACACTGTGGAGAGGATGCTGTCGTATTTGGTCAATCAGCTGCCGAGCCTTGAACTCAACCTGGGAGTTGTCGTCATTCATGAGCGGAAAGGCGAAGTCGAAAGACTAGCGAGGAAGTTCGAGGCCGCTGGGAGGCGGAAGCTGCGCTTGATCGGGCAATTCCTGGACCACGCCGATCCTGCATTGTCCTTTATGGGCGCTCTCGCATCAGAATTCGGGAAAAGAGGCTTCTGCCTCGATAGATTGGAGTGGAATGTCGGCCTGGCGATGTTTACTTTGAAGAACCGCACGTTTCACGCAAAATTGTTGAGAAAAGACCAGTTGGCTTGCGAAAAAAGATTTCTTGGTTTGCCATCCGTGGAGGCGAGGGTGGAGGAGTCTGTCCGGATGAATCTCGAGTTCGCCGAGCAGATAAAGGAGAGGGGCCACGAGCTTGGCGTCAGCATCGGCTTTAGCATACAGCCAATCATTGAACGCAATCGTGACGGCACGATCCATGCTGGACTGTACGGTGCCGTGGAATTGGTCAAGCAATTGAATCGCCTCTATCAATAACTTACGTTGTCGGCTACAAGCCGGCCCGAGCGCGGTGGGGAGGCCTGGTGCTGAACGCCGTCTAGCACGCAAATTATTCGTGCTGGCCGCAACGACCGTGGTGGTGGGAGAGAAAACCAAAGTACAGGCTAGCGCAGTAGTGCTGGTGGGTCGTGTCGCGTGTTGCGCCTCAACAGCGTCAACAACAGGAGGTGCCTTATTGAGACCAGTCTCCCGGCGGTTTCTGCGCGAACTGGGGTCAATTATTTCGTCTACCTATCGCACCAATCGCCCGTTGGAATCACCGCAGCCTTAGGTGCATAGCGAAAGACGTAGACCCATGCTTTCCCGAAGGGCGTGGCAATTCGGCAACGAAAGTACTCGGCGGGGCAATCCTCGAACTCATCCAGCCTTGACAATGTTCGCCCATCGACGGCAATAACCTCGCCAACGATCGCTGTGCTGCCGCCAACAGTAATCGCGGGGAAGAGCCCCATATCGAACATAGTGTAGACCGGTTCGGTCTTGTGCACGCCCAAGTACTTCGCGTGCCGCAGCAAAGCGTGGTGCGATTGCCCACGGCGCAAACTGCCGTACACAAAAACAAGCTCTTTCACCGATCAGCCTCCGCTCACGGTCTTTCAATCATATGAGCGCGGTCCGTGGAACTGTCGGCTTCAGTCCCCTGAATGTTGTCGCTATACTGGGTCCATCTTCGTGCGCACAGCCGGCGATATCCATGGCCGCCCGGCCCCACAGCTGGCTGCGGACCGATGAAGAGACCGTCGGCCACCGCACTGGGGCGCGCGCGGATATTCTTGCCGTCGGGGCAAGCTAGGTATTATGGACACAAGCGACGGTGCTTCAAGCCAGATGCCGGTGCCTGGTCCGACCGCAGGTGCGCCGGCACATCTCGGGGCGCAGCGAGCGCCCGCGAGCTTACCCACGCCGGGTGCTGAAAACGTCAAGAATGCTAGGAGGTTGCCACCAAAGCATGCGCAAGCTCTATCCCGACATCCAGCCCTACGCCACACAGCGGCTTGCCGTCGATTCGCTACACGTGCTGCATGTAGAGGAGTGCGGCAACCCCGAGGGTGTGCCGGTGTTGCTGGTACACGGCGGCCCAGGGGCCGGGATCGAGCCCTACCACCGGCGCTTTCTCGACCCGAATGTGTATCGGATGGTGTTGTTCGACCAGCGCGGGGCAGGGCGGTCCACGCCGCATGCAAGCCTGGAGTCAAACACCACCCAGCACCTGCTGGCCGACCTGGAGCTCTTGCGCGGGCACCTTGGCATCAATCGCTGGCTGCTGCTGGGCGGGTCCTGGGGTTCGGCGCTGAGCCTGCTCTACGCCGAGTCGCATCCGCAGCGGGTGCTCGGGCTGATTTTGCGCGGGACCTTTCTTTGTCGGCCACGCGAGATCCGATGGTTCTATCAGGATGGTGCGGGGCGTGTCTTTCCAGAGTACTGGCAGGAGTTTCTGGCGCCAATTCCGCACGAGGAGCGGCACGACTTGCTGGCGGCGCATTACCGTCGTCTTATCGGTGACGATGAGCTCGCACGCATGGCGTGCGCCAAGGCGTGGTCTTTGTGGGAAGGGCGCGCCGCCACCCTGGGGCGCAACACGCATGTTATAGAGTTTTTCGGCTCGCCCCATACCGCCGTAGCACTGGCGCGGATTGGGGCGCATTATTTCATCAACAACACCTTCCTTGAGCCCGACCAGATCCTGCGCGACGCGTACCGCCTGCGCGGGATGCCCGGGGTTATCATTCATGGGCGCTACGACATGATCTGCCCGCTCGAGAGCGCCTTCGACCTTCAGCGTGCCTGGCCCGACGCGCGTCTGGAGATCGTTCCCGAGGCGGGACATTCGGCCTCTGAGCCCGGCATCGTCAATGCGCTTGTGCTGGCCGGGATCGAAATGGCCGAGCGCGTGATTCGCGGATCGTCCTGATGGCGGTCTATGCCATCGGCGACGTCCAGGGGTGCTACGACGAGCTGGCTGCATTGCTGGCGCAGCTGCGTTTCGACCGCGCGCACGATACGTTGTGGTTCACCGGTGACCTCGTCAACCGCGGCCCGCGCTCGGCCGATGTTGTGCGGTTTGTCAAGGACCTGGGAGGCAACGCGATCGCCGTGCTCGGTAATCACGATCTGCATCTGCTTGCGGTCGCCGCCGGCGCGCGCCCGTGTGGCGCTGCCGACACTTTTGCAGACCTGCTTGGTGCCGAGGATCGTGACGCGCTACTCGACTGGTTGCGTGCACGACCGCTGCTGTACCACGGCGCAGGCCTTGGCTTTACCCTGATCCATGCCGGACTGCTTCCACAATGGGATCTTGGGCGCGCTCGCGCCTTGGCGGCGGAGGTCGAGGCGCAGCTGCGCGGCCCGGCATATTCCGAGCTCTTGCACCATATGTATGGCGACGCACCGGACAGCTGGGACGGCTCTCTGAGCGGCTGGAACCGGGTGCGCGTGATTATCAACGCCTTTACGCGTCTACGTTACTGCGATCGCGATGGCCGCATGGACCTGCGTCCGGTGGGGGCCCCGGGATCGCAGCCGCGCCACCTGATACCCTGGTTCCAGATTCCGCAGCGCCGTTCCCGCAACCTCACTGTTATATTTGGCCACTGGTCGACCCTCGGTGTGTGGCAGCGCGATGGTGTGATCGCGCTCGATACGGGCTGCCTTTGGGGAGGCGCGTTGACGGCGGTGCGGCTGGATAGCGCACAGCGGCAATTCTTTCGCGTGCGCTGCGCCCAACATCAGGCGCCTTAGCAGTACCCGTGGCGCGATTATTAGTGCAAAATGCCGTCGTCGAGATCGGCCATTAAAGGCATACAGCATGGCAGTGTCCAGCAAGTACCGTATTGATGTTTCGGTGAAGACTGCGTATCTCGCCGAGCAGTCCGCGCCGGAAATACAGCGTTACGTATTTGCTTACACCATTACGATTGCTAATGCCGGCACCCTTCCGGCGCGACTATTGACGCGGCACTGGATCATCACTGACGCCAACAGCAAGGTCCAAGAGGTGCGTGGCGAGGGGGTGGTCGGACGGCAGCCTTATCTCGAGCCTGGCATGCGCTTTGAGTACACCAGCGGCGCCATCCTGCAGACGCCGGTCGGTACCATGCATGGGAGCTATCAAATGGTGGCGGACGACGGCGCCGCATTTGAGGCCCCGATCCCGCAGTTCACGCTGAGCATGCCCCGTACGCTGCACTAATGGATGCGTGCGCGTACCTCTCCCTCCTGGAAAAATAAATACAATCAACGAGTTATTCGGTGGATCGGGCGGGCGGACTGCCTTGGGCTGCGGATGGCGGCGCGCCTCACCGGGGCGGCTAAACGTCGAGATTGCTCACGCTCAGGGCGTTGCGTTCGATAAACTCCCGGCGCGGCTCCACCTGATCACCCATGAGCGTGGTGAAGGTCTCGTCGGCGGCCACTCCGTCTTCGATGTTGACCTTGAGCAACCGGCGACGGGCGGGGTCCATGGTCGTCTCCCACAATTGGTCCGGGTTCATCTCCCCCAGACCCTTGTAACGCTGGATGGCATACCCGCGCCTGGCCTCCGCCAGCAGCCACAACAGCGCCGCATCGAAGCTCTGGACCGGCTCTGTCTTATCGCCCCGCTGCACCGTGGCTCCGGGATGCAGCAGGTGGTCGAGTTTTTCCCCCAAGGTGCGGATGCTCCGGTACTCGCTCGAGCCGACGAATTCCGCGTCGATGCGGCTGTGCTTCACCGAGCCATGTTCGCTACGAGTAACCAGGATCTCGTGCAGTCCGGTGCGCGCGTCCGTGCCCATACTCACGTCGTAGCGCGTGGTCCCGTTCTGATCCTCCGACAGCTGCTGCTGTAAGGCGATCACGAACGCCTCGGTTTTCTTCGCATCACGCAGGGTGTGACGGTCCAAACCCCTCATGTACATGATCTTGCGCAATACGTTCTCGTCGTAGCGCCGCGAGAGTCGTTTAATGGTGGCCTGCACGGCCAGGTAGTCCCGGCACAGGTTGGCGAGCGCCGCACCCTTTATCGGCGCGCTCTTGGCGCCGGGAGACACGGACGCCTCGGTCAAGGCATGTTTGAGCAGTTGCTCCTGCAGCGCGTCGTCGTCCTTAAAATACTCCTCTTTCTTCCCGCGCTTGACCTTGTAGAGGGGTGGCTGTGCGATATAAATGTGTCCGCGATTAACGAGTTCGGACATTTGGCGATAAAAGAAGGTCAGCAGGAGTGTGCGGATGTGCGAACCATCGACGTCCGCGTCCGTCATGATGATGACGCGATGATAGCGTAGCTTGTCGATGTGAAAATCGTCGGCGCCGATTCCGGTGCCGAGCGCCGTGATCAAGGTAGCCACCTCGGTCGAGGACAATACCTTGTCGAAACGGGCGCGCTCGACGTTGAGAATCTTGCCCTTGAGCGGGAGTACCGCCTGAAATCGCCGGTCGCGCGCCTGCTTGGCCGAGCCTCCGGCAGAGTCGCCCTCGACCAGATAGAGCTCGGACGCCCGCGGGTCGCGCTCCTGGCAATCGGCCAGCTTTCCAGGTAGGCCGGCGACATCCAGGGCCCCTTTGCGCCTGGTCATTTCACGCGCTTTGCGCGCCGCTTCGCGGGCGCGGGCGGCCTCGATAATCTTAGCCGCGATGGCGCGGGCATCGGACGGGTTCTCGAGCAGGAACTCGCTCAACTTTTCGCTCACGACCGACTCCACGACCCCCTTGACCTCCGAGGACACCAGCTTGTCCTTGGTCTGGGACGAAAACTTCGGATCAGGCACCTTGACCGACAATACCGCCGTCAGGCCTTCGCGCGCGTCGTCGCCGCTGGTCGTAATCTTGGCCTTTTTCGCCAAACCTTTGGACTCGATGTACTGGTTCAGGGTGCGCGTCATGGCGGCGCGCAAGCCCGCTAGATGCGTACCCCCATCCGCCTGCGGGATGTTATTGGTGTAGCAGAAGATATTCTCCTGGTAGGAGTCGTTCCACTGCATACACAACTCGACCAGCACGCGGTCGCGCTCGGCGCTGATGATGATCGGTTTGGGGTGTAATGGGGTTTTGTTGCGGTTCAGATGGGCCACAAAGGCGGCGATGCCACCACGGTACTCGAAGCTGTCCTCTTTGCCGGTGCGCTCGTCCAATAGCCTGATCCGCACCCCGGCGTTGAGAAACGACAGCTCGCGCAGCCGCTTGGAAAGGATGTCGTAGTGGATCTTGGTGTCGCTGAATATCTTGGTGCTCGGTTTAAACCGCACCTCGGTGCCGGTGGTGGTGGTGTCACCGACGGCCTTCAGGGGCGCCAGCGGGCGCCCGAGGCGGTATTTCTGCACGTACGCTTTGTCATCACGCCGGACCTTGAGTTCTAGGCTTTCCGATAAGGCGTTGACCACCGATACGCCCACGCCGTGGAGGCCGCCGGACACCTTGTAGGCATTGTGGTCGAACTTGCCGCCCGCGTGCAGCACGGTCATGATCACCTCGGCAGCGGAACGCCCTTCATCCGGGATGATCTCGGTAGGAATACCACGACCATTATCAGTTACCGTCACAGAATCATCGCTGTGCACCGTGACCTCAATGTCTGTGCAGAAACCCGCCAGCGCCTCATCAATGGCGTTATCGACTACCTCAAAGACCATGCGGTGCAAGCCAGTGCCATCATCGGTGTCGCCGATGTACATGCCCGGGCGCTTGCGTACGGCATCGAGGCCCTTCAGGACCTGAATACTGCCGGAGTCATAGCGGGGTTGTTTAGCAGCTTGTCTGGTCATCATATTTATCAGTGTGCGGCATGCTATGTTAGCATTTGTGGCCGCGGCGGGCTCGGCGCACGAGCAGTAAAACAATTTTATTACTTAATATATATGAAGCCGCCGCGCTCGTGGCACAATACCCCGACGCCCCTGCGCCGCCCGGGTCAGGCGCTCTCACTGACCCTCAGTCGCCCTTGTTCCACGTGGAACACCCTGGTTTGTCCCGCGCGCGTCACCATACGGCTGGCCTCCGTCACGGTAATAAACGCCTGTGCCCCCAGGCTGCCCAGGGCAGCAAGCAGTCTTTGGCGGCGTTGCGCGTCAAGCTCTCCGGCTAAATCGTCCAGCAATAACACGGCGTTCCGTTGCCGCAGGGCGCGCTGGTAGCGCGACCAGAGCGGGTAGAACTGGGGTTCCACGTGGAACAGCCCCCAGTCGATCATGCCCCGCCGATAGCGCGCACTGTGCGTGAATAGGTAGCAACTCTCCGGTCCGGTCACCTGCAAGGGCATCACGCGCGCCAGCGCCCCTATTGTGAGTGCGGTCTGTCCGTTGATATGAATGCGTCGCGCGGTTGTCGTTCGTTCAATTCCAATCGTCACTGCCTCGCCTGAGAGCGTGTGCCAGCAGCCGCGTACGGTCAGTGCGTCAGCGCTCGTACGCACCAGTTGGGCCATGCGCCCGCTGCGGAATGTGCGCCCCAGCGCAAGCAAATGGATTGCTTCCAGCAGGGTGGTCTTGCCGCTGCCATTTGGTCCCGCAATGACGTTCAGGTGCGGCCCTGGCTCGAGGGTAGCGTGTTCAACGATGCGCAGGTTATCGGCCTCGAGCAGGGTCAGTGGCATCTTCGCCTTGGTCTCGGCGGAACTGTAGCGCTCGCTGACTACAGCCGCATAGGCATCACTATGTAGCGGGTACCGCTACTGCCGGGTGACTGCAGCACGCAACTACTATTGGGGTCATTGACTCCGAGTTCGATTTCTTCTCCCTCAAGGGCATTCACGGCGTCAATGAAATAATTCACATTGAAGCCAATTTCGATCTCCTTGCCGCCATAACTTGCAGCTATCTCCTCTTTAGCCTCTTCCTGTTCAGCGTTATGTGCAGTCACCACCAACAGGTCTGACTGCAGCGTAAAGCGCGCACCGTGGTATTTCTCATTAGCCAGAATGGCCACACGCCCAAGCGCTTCTCCCAGTGCCGCCCGCCCGATCCGCATTACCTGTTGATATGATGGAGAGATTACTTGTGTGTAATCCGGGAACCTGCCGTCCACCAGCTTAGAGGTCAGGGTTATATCCTCCACGCTCACTCGGATGTGATTAGGGCTCAGCCTGACCTCTGTCGTCTCCTGGATGGCTGCGAGAAATCGCCCAACCTCCAGCGCCCCCTTGCGCGGCACAATTGCCTGGCGCTCGGCGGTCTCACCTGCTGATAATTTTACCTCACTAAGCCCCATCCGGTGCCCATCGGTGGCTACAGCACGCAGCCTGTCCTCACCCAGCTCCAGCAACAAACCGTTGAGATAGTAACGTACGTCCTGATGCGCCATGCAAAACTGGGTGCGCTCCAGTAGCCGCTTCAGCTGCTCCTGAGCCATGGTAAACGTGATATCCCAAGTGCCGACTTCCACATTTGGGAAATCGGCTCCTGGCAAGGTCAATAGCGTAAACCGGCTCTTTCCTGAGCGTAGCACTGCTTTTTCGCCACTGACTTCCAGCTTTATTTCTGCCCCTGCCGGCAGTGCCCGACAAATGTCGTACAGCTTTCGTGCTGGCACCGTTATCGTTCCTTCGTCTACTGCGCGCGGCTTCACAGCTGCTACGACTTCTACCTCCAGATCGGTGCCGGTTAGGCTGAGGTTCTCGCCGTCCGATCGGATAAGCACATTCGACAAAACCGGCAGCGTCTGCCTGCGCTCAACCACTCCAGTTACATAGCCTAGGGGCTTTAGCAATTCGTCTCGAGCAATTATTAGGTTCATAAATTACGAGAGCTGTTTATGGTTGTTGATGTGATGTGTCATAGCCTTATTGTATCCTTAAATATATTATTATTATATTTAAGAGAATTATTGTTGTTATAAGCCCTGTGTATAAGCTATGGTCGACGTTATCCTTGGCACTTCTACCCTTGACGAGGCGTGTATTTTAGGTTGTGTGAAGCCGTAGGCCTAACTCTGTGTGTTAACGCTGAACAGTGGTGCATAACTTCGGCGAAGCACCTTTTGTCTCTGCCTATACCGTAGTTGGTGGCAAGGTTATGCACAGTTAGCTTGTAAGGATCTTCGTGAGATTGTCGTAGTCCTCCTTTATTCTAACGTCGCTGTTTACAAGAGCCGTTATCCGTCGGCATGCATGTAGGACGGTGGTGTGGTCGCGCCCACCGAAAGCGTCACCGATCTCTGGGAGACTGTGTGTAGTAAGCTCTTTGGCCAGCGTCATTGCCACTTGCCGAGGCCGTGCTACTTGGCGTGAGCGGCGCTTCGAATGAAGGTCTGCCACCCTAATCTTGTAGTACTCCGCCACTGTCTTCTGGATATTCTGTATGGTAACTAGGCGGTCTTGGAATGCCAGTAGATCTTTGAGGCTTTCGTTGGCCAGCTCCACATCAACTAGCCGCCCCGTGAAGTACGCATTAGCCATTACACGCCGTAAGGCGCCCTCCAGTTCACGTACATTAGAGCGCACGCGTTTCGCTATGAAAAATGCCACCTCTTCAGATAGCGCGGCGCCTTCAGCAGCAGCCTTTTTGATTAATATTGCCACACGCATTTCGAGCTCGGGTGGCTCAATGGCTACGGTGAGACCCGAGCCAAAACGCGACACTAAGCGCTCGGCTACCCCAACTAACTCCTTCGGGAAGCGATCTGCAGTAATAATTACCTGGCGTTGACCTTCCAGTAAGGCATTGAAAGTATGGAAGAATTCTTCTTGAGAGCGCTCTTTACGAACGAAGAACTGAATGTCATCGATAAGCAAGGCATCGAGCGAACGGTAGAATTTCTTGAATTCATTGATCGCATTGTGTTGCAGTGCCCGCACCATGTCCGCGACAAATCGCTCGGAATGAATATACGCTACATTCACACGCTGATTATGCTCCAGCATCAAATTGCCAGCCGCCTGCATCAGGTGTGTCTTGCCAAGCCCCACACCACCGTAGATGAAAAGCGGGTTGTAGGCCACGCCAGGGTTTTCGCCTACTTGCCTCGCTGCCGCTCGCGCGAGTTGATTGGATTTTCCCTCCACATGACCGTCGAAGCTGAAGTCGGGATTCAACCGCCCCATTACAGGCCCAAGCTTTCTTGTTACCCGTGTCCCCGACGCCACTACACGCTCGCTACCGCGCACAGGGCGCTCATGCTCGCCCACCTCCACCGATACCGTCAACCTAGCCGTGCCGCTATACTGCATCGCAAGTTCAGCGATGCGTTCCATGAACCGATCCTTAACCCATTGCATTACGAAGCGGTTAGGCGCCAGCAGCCGCAGCGCTTGCTCATCCTTGATCGCCTGCAACGGCCGGATCCATGTGTTGAACTGCTGCGCCGAGAGCTCTTGTTGCAAATGCGCTAAGCAGTTGGTCCAGAGTCGTGGTGCCGTCATTGTCATCGTTCTGGTTGAGCAGTGGGGGGCCGAGAGTCTATCGCCAAATCTTCAGTCAATCCACAGCCGCGTGTCTAATTCAATGGATACAGAGGCTTGCATTTTCTGGTAGTTGACAAAGGTATCATGAAGGCAGTAAGTTTCACGCCCCATCCGCGGCGAGCACAACTATCTGGGTCCAGCTACGAATGAAAAGGACATATCAGCCAAGCGCATTAAAACGCAAACGCAATCACGGCTTTCGTGCACGCATGCGTACAGTCGGCGGTCGCGCCGTGCTCAACGCCCGCCGCGCCAAAGGCCGGACACGGTTGAGTGCCTGATTAACTTGACACCAGCCCGTGCGTCTAGCCGCGGGGGGCTTCCCAAGAGATACCGCCTACTGCGATCATCGGCCTTTAGCGTCGTGTTGCGTCAAGGATGTAAAACACACGACCGCTGTTTCGCCGTTTATGTTGTGGCCAATGCATTGCCGCATTTGCGTTTAGGTCTCGTGGTGTCACGCAAGGTCTCGCTGCGGGCGGTGGTGCGCAATCGCCTCAAGCGGCACATACGGGAGTCTGTACGGCGACACCAGCAGGCGCTGGCAGGCCTCGATCTTGTAGTGGTGGCGCACCGCGAGGCCGCTGCGGCCGAAGCGGGCCGGCTAATGGCTTCACTCGAGCGGCACTGGACGAACATAGTAGGAAAATGCAAAAGCTCCTCATAGCGTTGATACGCGGCTACCGCTATTTTATAAGCCCCGCCCTCGGCTCGCATTGCCGGTTTTATCCCACTTGCTCGGAGTACGCACTGCATGCCATTCGCGAGCATGGCAACGTTCGCGGTTTGTGGCTAAGCGCCAGGCGCTTGTCGCGCTGTCACCCATGGCGCGCAGGGGGATATGATCCCGTACCGAGCCCAGGCGGCGCTCGAAGGGCCGGGCCGGGCCATGGATAATCAGAGATTCTTGCTAATCATCGCTCTGGGAATCATCCTGTTCTTGATCTTCCAGGCCTGGCAACAAGAGCACCAACCCGCCCCCGCCCCGGAAGCGAAGGCACCTGCGCAGCAGGACGTACCGGAGGCACCGCCACCGCAAGCCTCAAGCCCCACCGCGACTCCGGCGCCAGCCACGCCAGCACCCAGCACACCCGTGAGCTTGCCGCGCGGCACTCGCATCAAGGTTACCACCGACGTTCTGGAGGTGGTCATCGACGCCGTTGGCGGGGGCCTGCGCGACCTCAAGCTGCGCCAGTATCCGGTGTCCGTCGACCAGCCCGACAAACCGTTTAGGTTGTTGAGCGACGACCGCAAGGAAATGTACATTACCCAATCCGGTTTGATCGGCAGCGGGCGCGAGTACCCTAATCACAACACACGTTACACCGCTGACAGCCAACGCTATGTTATGGCAGCGGGCCAGGATGAGCTCAAGGTCCCGTTGCGCTGGCAGGGTCGGGACGGCGTGCGCTACACGAAAGTGTTTACGTTTCACCGCGACAGTTATCTCATCG
>JBHHZP010000046.1:0-24113 GCA_046758085.1 Acidiferrobacterales bacterium | reverse complement strand
GTTAGTTTTCCTAGGTACTAGCTACCCGCAACTGAACGCATGCTACGCCAAACCAAAATTATCGCTACCCTCGGGCCTGCGACCGACGATCCCAAGGTTCTCGATAAGCTCATCGAGGCCGGTACCGATGTGGTGCGGCTTAACTTCTCTCACGGCGACGCGCAGGTGCAAAAGTGCCGGGCGGCGGCCGTACGGGATAGCGCCCAGCGGTACGAGCGGCCGGTAGGGATGCTGGTTGATTTACAAGGACCCAAGATAAGGATCGGGCGCTTCGAAAGCGCTGCTATCACATTGCGCGAAGGTGACCGGTTTATTCTCGATACCGATCGGCCGCTGGAGACGGGCACGCAAGAGCGTGTGGGCGTGACATACAGGGAGCTCGCCGAGGATGTGAACCGTGGTGACACGCTGTTGCTCGACGACGGGCGCATCGCATTGTGGGTCGACCAGGTGCATGGGCCCGAGGTCATCTGTCGTGTGGTGAGTGGCGGTACGTTGAAGAGCAGCAAGGGAATCAATCGGCAGGGCGGTGGCCTGTCGGCAAAGGCGTTGACCGACAAGGACCGCGCGGATATCAAGACGGCGGTAGAGATCGACGCGGATTACGTGGGTATCTCATTTCCGCGTTCGGCCTCCGACATCAATGAAGCGCGCGAGCTCTACCGCGCCGCCGGTGGTCAAGGGGGCATCGTCGCAAAAATTGAACGTGCTGAAGCGGTTGATGCGATCGAAGACATTATCGAAGCATCCGATGCGATCATGCTGGCCCGCGGCGACCTCGGAGTCGAGATGGGTGACGCCGCGTTACCGCCGTTACAAAAGCGCATTATCCGCATTACCCGGCAGCGAAATAAAATTGCTATTACCGCCACGCAGATGATGGAGTCCATGATAGAGAATGCGATTCCGACGCGTGCCGAGGTCTCGGATGTGGCGAACGCGGTCCTGGACGGAAGCGATGCGGTGATGTTGTCCGCCGAGACGGCCGCAGGAAAATTTCCCGTGGCCGCCGTTTCGGCCATGGACCGCGTGTGCCGGGTCGCCGAGCAGGAGCAAGAGACTGCGTTGTTCCGCGACCGCCGGGATATATTGTTTCGGCGCGTGGATGAAGCCATCGCTATGGCGGTTATGTACAGCGCCAATCACATGACAGTGAAAGCGATCGCGGCCCTCACGGAATCAGGCTCCACAGCCCTATGGATGTCGCGGATTACGTCAAGCGTGCCGATTTACGCGATGACACGGCATGAGGCAACCCGGCGCAAGGTGACGCTCTATCGTGGTGTCTATCCGGCCACCCTTGAGTATACCTCCGAGGATCCCGCACAGATTATGTTGGAGGCCGTGAGTGAGTTACGCCGCCGAGACGTGGTGCGAGAGGGCGATCTCGTTATTCTTACGATGGGCGAGCCGCTGCAGAAACCGGGGGGAACAAACAGCATGAAGATCCTGCGCGTCGGCAGCCAACTTACTGTCGACTAAAAACCCAACGCAAAGGCGCGAAGAACGCAAAGAATTATCCGCCTGTCCAGTCGGAACTTTTTCGCCTTCGCATTCCCCGCATTTTTTCAAAGCGTTCCTGATTGCGCAGAATCTGCGGAGACGTCGGCGCACGCAGAGAGCCGATGGTTATCAATTGTTCGCGTCTTTGCGTCTTCGCGTTGGAAGTTTCATGCCGCTTCCGGTTCCATCGCCTCGCTGTAGCTTCCCCGGGCGGCGGCGCTGTTTAACTTCGCCCGGTGGTACAGCGCCTTCTGTGCGGCGATTACATTCGCGGCTTCGCCACGCCAGGTTTCCATGGCGCGTTGCTGCAGGGCTCGTGCGTACGAGAATGTGAGCGTCCACGGCAGGTCCCGGCCGAGATTGTGCATGGCATTCAAATGGGCAGTGGCCTGTTCGTCGGATTGACCGCCCGACAGGAACGCCACACCGGGCACAGCGGCCGGTACGGTGTGCAGCAGGCAGCGGACCGTGTGTTCGGCGACCTCGGTCACCCCCGCGCGTTGCGGACAATCGAGCCCCGATATCACCATGCTTGGTTTGAGGATCATGCCCTCGAGATGAACACGTTGGGTCACGAGCTCATCGAATACCGTATGCAACGTTTCCTCGGTGACCTCGAAACGGCGTTCAATGCTGTGATCACCGTTGATCAGCACCTCCGGTTCCACAATGGGAACCAGGCCGGCTTCCTGAGCCAATACGGCGTACCGCGCCAGCCCGTGGGCATTGGCTTCGATGCATCCACGACTGGGGATGCCTTCAGCGATGGTAATCACAGCCCGCCACTTGGTGAAGCGCGCGCCCATCTCTTTGTACTCTGCAAGCCGGTCACGCAGACCGTCAAGGCCTTCGGTCACCTTTTCCCCGGGATGCCCAGCCAGGTCCTTGGCCCCCTTGTCCACCTTGATCCCAGGAATGATGCCGGCGTTCGACAAGTACGTGGCAAACGGTGTGCCGTTGAGCGTCTTTTGGCGGATGGTTTCGTCGAACAGTATGGCTGCACCGATAAATTCCGAAAGCCCGTCTGTAGTTACCAGCATATCCCGGTATGCCTGCCGGTTTTCTTCCGTGCACGCAATGCCTAGTTTTTCAAACCTGCTCTTGCACGTGGGCGTACTTTCATCCATCGCAAGAATACCCTTACCGGACGCCACCATCGCTTTCGCTGTAATTTCAAGCTCTTGCTTGCTCATTTGGACTTGCCCTCCTCAAACGCAAACCTCATCTGAATTTGCCCAAGCCTTGTCTTAGATTATTTCCGGGCAACAGTGAAATCTATCCGAGATCGATGACACAAGTCCAGCACCGCTATGCCAAGGTAATAATACACTGCGAACCGACCGGTACAGCGGCAAGCGCGCGAGCGCGCGGCAAGGGTTCGCGTCGATCGGCCAGCCGATTTCCACAGCTATCGTGCCGGAATCGAATAATAGCGGGCATCGGTGTAACGGCACTACGCCGGCGATAGAACTCGGCGTATTATTGACTGGCGATGATTCTCCACATCGACATGGACGCCTTCTACACGTCCATCGAGGAGCGCGACCGTCCCGAGCTGGCGGGCCGTCCGCTCGTCGTCGGTGGTACGCCGAACGGGCGAGGCGCGGTGGCGGCTGCCAACTACGCAGCACGCAAGTATGGTGTCCACAGTGCCATGCCTGCCGCGACTGCCCGGCGGCTTTGTCCCGAGGCGCTCTTCTTAGCGGCCCGCCACGATTACTATGGGCAGGTATCACGACAGATTCGCGCCATATTCCATCGCTATACACCGCTGGTGGAACCGTTATCCCTGGATGAGGCCTTTCTCGACGTAAGCAAGAGCGAGGCCCTTTTCGGGTCCACGTCCAGCATTGGCTGCCGGATAAAGCGCGAGATCGCGGATGAGTTGAGGCTGATCGCCTCCGTCGGCGTGGCTCCCAACAAGTTTCTGGCCAAGATCGCCAGCGACCTGGACAAGCCCGATGGCTTCGTCGAAGTGGATCCGCAACGGGTTCAGGAGTTTCTGGATCCGCTGCCGGTTCGGCGTTTGTGGGGTGTGGGCAAAGTGGCGGGCAGGCTCTTGCAGCAGTTGGGTGTTGACACGATCGGCGACTTGCGTCGACTGCCGGCGTGGCGCTTGAAGCAGCTCTTTGGTCGCAGCGGCGAGCATCTGTGGGAGCTAGCCCAGGGTATAGACGGTCGCCCGGTCATACCCGATCACCAGGCCAAGTCAATCTCTCACGAGACGACCTTTAGCGCAGACATTGTTGATCATGAAACCCTGCGCGTGTGGTTGCTCGAGTTGACAGAGCAGGTTTGCCGGCGGCTACGCCGGAACCGGTTGTGCGGGCGCACGGTGCAGCTAAAGATCCGCTATGCCGACTTCACTACGATCACCCGGGTACGGACGTTGGCCGAGCCGACGCACATTACTCGCGAGGTGTGGCAAGTCGCAGCCGATCTGCTAGCCAGCAATTTGCCTGCGAGGCACGAAGGCGTGCGTTTGCTCGGCATTGGTGTGACGGCCTTGGAGCAGCCGCAACCGCTGCAAGCTAAGCTGTTCGACGGAGATAGTCGGGAAAAACACGGCCAGCTGGATGAGCTGAGCGATACCATCAAGAAACGCTTTGGCACCGCCGCCATGCGCCGAGCTGCCGAGCTGAAAAAATGAAAGAGAACCTCGTTACAAACGGTTCCTTGATCTGTTACTGCTCACGCCTCACCCTTCCCGCCTTGCAGGTTTTAGCATGAATATTATTTGTTTTGGTGATTCGATTACGGAGGGCGCAGAATTTGCAAAACCTGAGCGCTGGCCCAATGTGCTGCAGTCGAAGCTCGACAGCTGGCAGATGGGCAGGTTCAAGGTCTGCAATCGCGGCGTCGGCGGCGATACTACGGCGTGCGGCTTCGATCGACTTGACACAGATGTATTGCCTTTACTGCCAGGCCTACTACTGGTGCAGTTTGGCTTTAATGATGCCAACGTGCGGGATTGGGCTGTCGTGCCCCGCGTTGGCCTTCAGGAGTTCAAGAAAAACCTGCACGAGTTTCACCGCATCGCCCGCGCATGCCGGGGGCTGTGTGTATTTGTGATGAATCACACCATTGATGCGGGTCCGGGTTGTCAAGGGAACGCTAACAGCTACCAGGACAATATGGCCCCCTACAACGTCGCCATTCGCGAAACGGCACGCGCGTTGTCTGCACCGTTTATTGATCTGCCGGCACGGATGAGGCAGCGCAAAATTAGCTTGCACGCGTTTGTGGCCGAAGACGGCCTTCATCTCACCACCATCGGCAACCATCTCTATGCGGATATGGTCTTCGACGCCTTGAAAGAAATTCTGACGGGCCCGTACACCTAGCCCGTATTTCCCACCAGCTGTCTACTATGGGTGCGTATCTTGGTCGCTGTTCCCGACGCGACTCTACCTCGGGAACTGCTCCCTGCGTTGCTCTAGCTCCTGCCTCCCTGCAGTCGTCCTCGACCGCTGTTCCCGACGCGGTCCTACCTCCTCCATCCCTGGAGTCGTCCATCCCTGGAGTCGTGCCCACAGCGCGTTCGGTTGTGTGCTCAATGCAGTGTAAGCTACGCCTCCGCGCATTTTCTCTCGCGCGCCTTGTATCCACGGCCATCTCCGCACCCTCGCGACGATACCCGGTGAGAAATGCAGGCTAGAGCGGGTCGCCGGCGATCGTCATCTCGAACGAGCCAGATTTCGGGCGGTTGCGCGGGTGGCGGATCTTGCCTTGCGTCCGGGAAAAACATTCCCGAAGGGAGCGTGACGCTGACGCGAGGCGTATAAATCAGCACATTCCGGCCACGCTTCAGCCGGTCCATGCGGTGCTATATACTAACCGTCGGTCCGTGCGGCAGCTGCAGGATGAGGTTGTCGCCGAGCCTGCCCCGCGACAGCTGCGCAAAAGGAGGTGTCGTTATGGCTATAGCACGGTCGCTTCAGGAGTTCATGACCAAACACCACGTTGCCTACAAAGTCATTCCACACAGGCGTACGGCATCGAGCACGGAGACGGCGGCGGCTGCCCATGTGCCCGGCGATCGTCTTGCCAAGTCGGTACTCCTTACAGACGAGAAAGGTTTCATCATGGCGGTTTTGCCGGCCACTCACCACATTGATCTCGGCGTGTTAAAGCGCCAGTTGCACCGAAGCGTCGGACTTGCCACGGAGCATGAGTTGCGTGAATTGTTCCTGGATTGTGAGCCCGGGGCCATACCACCGGTAGGCGCCGCGTACGGTCTGGAAACCGTGATCGATGACAGCCTGAGCACGCAAGGAGACGTCTATTTTGAATGCGGTGATCATGAGGAGTTGATCCAGGTCAGTGGTGAACAGTTTCAGGAATTATTCGCCGGGTCGCGGCAATGCCACTTTAGTCACCACGTGTAAAGCCTTCTGGCCCGAGACCTGGCGGTAAGCGCAGGGGGGACGGACAACGGTTTGTGGCCCGCACTGTTTGCTGCCCGGCGGCGCCCAAAGCGAGAAGAATTATCGGCATGGCTTGCAACTAAACGGTAGGAGATCTCGTGATGAGTGATTACTGCATAGTGGTCGTCGACGGTATGCACGCCCGTTTCTTTACATTGGAGCCGGCACAATCACCCCACACAGAAGGCGGGCCGAATCTAATGGAACATGAAAGACTTAGTAATCGGGATCAGGAAGCGCCTAACGGCGAGTTGTGGAGTGACGTTAAGACAGGCAGAAACCGGGCACCTGGGCGTGGCCAGGCGCATGGATACGATGACCATCGTGCTCAACACATGGACGAGTTCAAGCGGCGTTTTGCCCGCAGCGTGGCACAGACCGCCGTACGTGTCGTGCAGAGCAACCATTCCAAGAATGTGATCGTGGCTGCGCAAAAGCGGATGCTCGGGTTCTTGCGCAGCGAGCTCGATCTGTTGCTCAAGACCGGAGTCAAGGTTCAAGATATCGCCAAGGATCTAGGCAAACTTTCACCGCATGAGGTGCACCAGTATCTGGCGAAGGAGAGGTTGTTACCAGCGCGCAAGATTCCGTCCGCCTGAAACCCGCCATGGCCAAAGATTTGCTGGCCCGTTGCCAGCCATGGTCGCGGTCGCTGACTGATGTATGATACGCGCCGGAGCGGGACCAGCCGTTAACCTGATTGATTACCAAGAAAGCGAAATTAGAATGAACGACGTTCCCGAAAGCCTGTTTCAATCCGAGCTCAAGACCCTGCCGCTGCTTCATCGAGGAAAAGTGCGCGACATCTATGCAGTGGGCGACGCGCACTTGCTGATCGTTGCCAGCGATCGGCTTTCCGCCTTCGATGTCGTACTGCCGACACCCATCCCGGGTAAGGGCCAGGTGCTCACAGCCGTGTCCCGTTTCTGGTTCAACAAGCTCGAGGACATCGTTCCCAACCATATGGCCGAGCTTTCATTGCGAGAAATTCTGCCCGACCTAGTGGAGCGGAGTCAGGTCGAAGGGCGGGCCATGATCGTGCGTAAGCTCAAGCCGCTGCCGCTCGAGGCGATTGTGCGTGGATACCTGATCGGATCCGGCTGGAAGGACTACCAGAAAACGGGCGCCGTGTGCGGAATTGCGCTCCCATCGGGCCTGCGCCAGGCCGACAAGCTGCCCGAGCCGATCTTTACCCCTTCAACCAAGGCAGAGGTGGGCGATCACGATCAAAACATCAGCTATGATGCGACGGTGGCGTTGGTCGGAGCGAAGCTTGCCGAGCAGGTGAGGGTGGCAAGTCTGCGCCTGTACATTGAAGCCGCCGCCTACGCATTAGAGCGCGGCATTATCATCGCTGATACCAAGTTCGAGTTTGGTCTGGATGACGATGGCACTCTGACCCTTATCGATGAGCTGTTTACCCCTGACTCCTCGCGTTTCTGGCTGGCTGACACCTATGCGCCGGGCTCCAGTCCGCCGAGCTTCGACAAACAGTTTGTACGCGATTACCTGGAGACCCTGGACTGGGACAAGAAGGCGCCGGGACCCGAGCTGCCGCCGGAAGTCGCGGCCCGAACCGGCACTAAATATCGCGAGGCGCTTGAGCGCCTTACCGCCAAGTGCTAGGCGTCAATGGATGCGCAGGTCCGCGCCCGCGCGCCCGCCCCCCTAGCGGACACGCGAGGACAGTTGCCGCTTTTGCCATAGCGCTATCGGCGCCTTGTTTCCTTTATATTGAGGGGTGCTTATTATAATGGCACACTGATGTTGACAGATGGGACGAGGCCGATGGGACGAGTGTGGGTGATCCTGATTGCCAGCGCTGTGGTCGTTGTAGCCTGTGAGCGGCAACCCGAGAAAGCCGAGGTGGTTGCACCGGGGCCGCAGGTGACCACGCCGCCGGCAGGCACGGCGCCCGTCGCCGCGGCGGTGCCGCCACCGCGCCAGAGCTTCACCAGCGACCGCATCACCCGCGGCGCTGCTTTGTACCGCGAGCACTGTCTGCAATGCCACGGTCCCGAGGCCCAGGGGCATCCCGACTGGCAGACGCCGAGCAGCGGCACCTTTACCGCCGCACCGCCGCTCGACGGGACTGGGAACGCGTGGAAACGCAAGAAACGAGACATGGTCGCTATTATCAAGCTGGGTGCGAGTCGCAAGGGTGTTCCAGCTATGCCCGCTTTCAAGGATCGGCTGAGTGATGAAGATATCGAAAACGTAATAACGTGGTTTCAAGTATTGTGGCCACCGGAGGTCTACGAGCTCTGGCTCAACGCGAACATGGAATCCGCTACGCCCAAGGGATAGGCTGCAACGGAGTCACAATGATTTACCAAGGGCGTACTGCTGCATGAACGCGCAAGACCTGGCTGACCGGCTTGTCACAATCGAACATTTTAGCGATGTGCTCTGTATCTGGGCCTATGGCGCGCAGGCGCGCGTAGACGAGCTCAAACGGAATTTCGGCGACCAGATAGAGTTGCGCAATCGCTTCATCCCGCTGTTCGCCGCGACACACGATCGGATCGGCGAAGGGTGGCGCAAACGTGGAGGATTCGCCGGTTTTAACCGCCATTGCCGCGAGGTGGCGGAGCGCTGGGATCATGTGTCGCTACACCCTGACGTGTGGCTGCACGATATTCCAGCCTCTTCGACGACCGCGCACGTGCTGCTCAAGGCCGTTCAGCTGTTGCAAGAGCGAGGGCAGGTTCCCGCGACGGCAGAACCGGCATTTGGCGGCCGTACCAGATTCGAGGAAGCTATCTGGCGTGTGCGTTGTGCGTTCTTTCAACATGCGCAAAATATTGCCCGTTGGGGCGTGCTTAGTCGGGTAGCCGAGGGTCTCGAGCTGCCGCTGCCCGCGATTCGACAGCTGATTGACAGCGGCGAGGCTTACGCGACGCTGCACCTTGATACCGAGGCAAAGGAGCGCTATTACGTGCCTGGTAGCCCGACGTTCATTCTCAATGAGGGGCGCCAGCGGCTGTACGGCAATGTCGGCTATCGGATCATTGAGGCTAACGTCACAGAGCTGCTGCATAACCCCCACTACGGCGAGGCTAGTTGGTGCTGAACAATTGCGAGCACAGTCTGGCGCCGATGTTAAACTGAGCGCCGCGTATTGCACTGGTATGAATAAACGCTAATATTGCATGAACTCACACCAGAGAGCACAGAGATCACAGACGACTGCAGGGATGCAGGAGATAGAGCAACGCAGGGAGCGGTTGCCGAGCTAGAGTAACGCAGGGGGCAGTTACCGCGGGAACAAACCGTTAAACAGCGCCCGTGGCAACCGACCCGCGGTGCCAAGTGTGACACCGTAGCCCCTTCGAGATCAGGCCAAAACCGCTTGACCTTCCTTTCTCTGCGTCGTCTGTGTGCTCAGCGGTGATATGTTCGGGTTAGGTATATTAGCTGGAACTTTATGTAACAGGAGACGTGAGTAATGTATGGTTTTTCGGTCAAAGTTGACGGCACTTTTGACGACGCGGTCACGCGTGTCACCGAGGCACTGAAGCAGGAAGGATTCGGCGTCCTTACCGAGATCGATGTGGCATCGACACTGAAAACCAAGCTTGGGGTCGAGCACGGCCCCTACAAGATCCTGGGGGCGTGCAATCCGCAGCTTGCGTACAGGGCGCTCACCGCCGATCCCGATATTGGACTGTTGCTACCATGCAACGTGGTGGTGAGAGAAGAGGGCGACGGCGCGATCACGGTTGCCTTCATGGATCCCGCGGGTGTACTGGGGCTGGTCGACCGCAAAGAGGTCACGGAGCTCGGCCTGGAAGTGCGCGAGCGCCTGCAACGGGTACGCGACAGTCTCGCCTAGACCGTTGCCCGCGGGCTTCATCCGTCCGCAATTTCGTGGCGCGTATTCACGCACGGCTATGGGCGCCAACCACGAAGGTAGGGCCCTTGTCATTGCCGTCCCACAAGTCCCGGCTCGAAACGCTGAAGCTCGCCAAGAGAAAGATGGCTTAGGAATGGGCTGCGCTCGAGAGGCCTGGATCGCACCTTTGTTTCCGAGACATGCCGTGGATACGTCCCTGTAGGCTCGGTGCCAGCATCCCTGCTGGCAACGGTCTCAGAAACAAAGGTTCGATCCATGCAGCGGGTGGTTGTGGGACAACAGTGGGTCCTTGTGCCGATTGCATCAGTCGTAACAGGGCGTTGACAGGGCGGGGTGCCGGGGAGTACGCATCGGAGTGCAGCGAGGTGCGAGAAATTTGATTTGAATCAAACAGCAGCCGGGAACATCGGTGTTAAATAGGCATCTCATTAACGGTAGCTGCCGAAAGGGCCGCAGTACTGTATTACTCAACGAATCATCGAGGTCAACTTGGGCCATGATCGGCGCTATGGGTCGCTGCGTGAGCCGCGCCATGATGGGAGAATGACTTCGGAGTCTAAGTACGGATTGTCACTATGCTAGGGTCACGGCAGAACCACAGAACGACAGTGATACCGCCCCCGCTTATTACCGGGCTGTTGGTAGCGTTCGCGCTGATTCTGCAGCCTTGCCACGAATTGTTTGCGGCGACAGCGAGACCCACGCGCGCGTACGTCGCCGTCGGCGGCCTCGACAAGGAATATGCGCCTGGCCCCGGTTCTTCGGGACCGGCGGGATGCAGCTTTTCCTGCAGCCGGATACCCGATGCCGCTGAAAGGCTCGCGCACAGCGGCACCGCGCTTGCGGTGGATCCTGTCCCCCCGCCTGACACGCCGGCGCTTGCTGCATCTCGTACTGACCGGCCGGTGCTCACGTGGCATCCGGCTTGGTCACCTACCAAGCGCTATTCATCCGCCGGCGCGACCCCTCTCTATCTGCGCTTCAAGAAGCTCATCATTTAGCACGCTATCTCGCGAGCGGTGTAAGCTGGTCGCGGCGCCGGGCAGCGTTTTCGCGCATTCGCCACGAGCGGCCCCCATCGAGATTCGGTCGCACACAGCAGGTTTCTGGAAATACGAGGACAAAGATCATGATGACAGTGAGTGAAATTTCAAGGCGCGGCAAGGTCGCGCCGCACGTAGTGCGGTACTACAGCCGCATCGGATTACTCAGCCCGGCGCGACATCCGGAAAACGGCTACAAGCTGTATGTGCGTTCGGACGTATCGCGGTTGCAGTTCATCCGCCAGGCGCAGAGCCTGGGTTATACGTTGGAGGAGATCGGACAGATTCTGGAGGACAGTACCCAGGGCAGGTCCCCCTGCCGCAAGGTCAGGGACATATTGCGGCGTCATATCGACGAAAACCGCCGCAAGCTCAAGGAACTCATGGAGCTACAGAAACGCATGGAAGACGCCTTGACGCAGTGGCAGGAATTGCCCGACGGCGTCCCAAACGGCGATACCGTGTGCCATCTCATCGAGTCCACCGGAATCGTTTCGCATCGGGCTTGACTTGTATACTGCGCACAGGTTTTAAAATTGCCGGTATACAGCTCGCTATGCGGGCAGCCCAGGGCGGTCGTGGGCATCGAGATTCGTGTGAACATGAAGGAAACTTTTCCGCAAACTCGACGCTTTGAAGTTAACTGAAGGAGACAAGCTATGAATAGGAAATCCTTAACTACTGTGATGGTTGGTATTTTGATGGCGCTGGCGCTCGGCACCGTGGCTCCCGCGACCCTCGCCCACGGCGGCGGTCAGTCGATGGGCGGCGGCGGTCCGGGTTATGGCATGGGCCACATGGGCATGATGGGCGGTGGCATGATGGGCGGTGGCATGATGGGCGGTGGCATGATGGGTATGGGCCCCGGCATGATGGGCGGTGGCATGATGGGCGGCATGGGTCCCGGCATGATGGGTATGGGTCCGATCGGGATGCTCGATCTCACCGATGACCAGCGTACCAAGATCCACAACATCAAGAACGGTCTGCGCAAGCAGAACTGGAACACGATGGGCAAGATCATGGATGAGGGCAGCAAGCTGCGTGGACTCTATGCCAAGGAGCCGCGTGATCCCAAGGCCATAGGTGCCGTTTACGGCAAGATCTTTGACTACAAGCGCCAGATGATCGAGGCGAAAATTGCGGCGATGAACAACATGCAGGCTGTGTTGACAGCGGAGCAGCGCGAGCAGCTCAAGCAGTGGCGCCACGGCCGCAGGTCAGGCCCGGGCGCACAGGGTATGCCGGGCCGCGGTATGGGGCGAGGTATGATGGGCGGCGGATAGCGTCCGCGCTTTTGCGCGTTGGCGAATTATCCGAGCAGTGATGGTTTTCATAAGCACGCCTGTGCACTACCGATTCCCGTGGTACGTGCGGCTGTTCTTCTGGAACCAGAAACGCCGCTATGGCGCGGTGCTGGGGCCGGCACGGCTATGGGGCCGCACGCCAAAGGTATTTATCGCGCTGGCGTTGCTCTACGGCGCTCTGGATCGGCGCTCATCGCCCATTGAACCGGCGCTGCGCTCGTTGATCACGGTGCGGGTGTCACAGATAAACTGGTGCGCCTTCTGTGTCGATATCAACTCGGCTACTTTGCTGAAGCGCGGTGTTGACCGCGCGAAGTTGGCCGAACTTGCAAACTTCGAAGCAAGTCCTTTATTCAGCGAAGCCGAGAAAGCTGCTTTAGCGTATTCGGAGGCCGTCACCTACACGGACCATCAGCCAACCGCGCGACACTACGAGCGACTACGCGGGCATTTTGATGATAACGCCATAATCGAGCTGACTGCTCTGGTTGCGTTTCAAAATCTGTCCAGCAAGTTCAACGCTGCCCTGGGTGTGGCAGCGCAGGGATTTTGTGCGGTGGCGCCACACACTGCCAAGGCCAAGGAGGCGCTTGCACGAGATGTGAAGCTAGATAAATCCGGCTGAATACAGGTGAGCCATGGCAAGCGCGCCTGCCGACATGAAGAGACGCCGGTTGCTGCTTGCGGCGACCACTGTCATGGGTGCCATCGGGGGGGGATTTGCTGCGGCGCCTTTTATGCTAAGCATGACTCCCAGTGAGCGAGCGCGGGCCATGGGCAGCCCGGTGGAAGTGGATTTCAGTAAGCTCGAGGAAGGGCAGATGCTCACCGTGGAGTGGCGCGGGAAACCGGTGTGGATCCTGCAGCGCACAGCTGCCATGCTGGCGCAGCTCGAGCGCAACACATCACTGTTGGCAGACCCGAACTCTGATGTGGAGAGCCAGCAACCGCCCTACGCCAAGAATGCCTACCGATCGATTAGACCGGGGATCTTGGTTTTGATCGGGATCTGCACGCATCTCGGTTGCGTGCCTCTGTCCCGGCTTGTTGCCGGGTCGGCCTCCGGTCTGGGCGACAATTGGCCCGGCGGTTATTTTTGCCCATGCCACGGTTCCAAGTTCGACCTGGCGGGACGTGTGTTCAAGAATGTGCCGGCACCGACAAATCTAGTGGTGCCGCCGTATCGTTTTATGAGTGATACCCGCCTGCTCGTGGGCGAAAGTGCGCCGGCAGTATGATCTGGACAGACAATTAGGGAGCGATCCGAAGGCGTTGCGACGACGATGTGTCACATCATTCTAGCGTTACCGATCCTGGGCTTACCTGTGTTCTGGTTGTGGCCTGTTGGCGTGGCCGCACCAGTCTACGCGGTCATTGTAATGATCTCCATTTGGACTTACGCTTTCGTAATGCGTGCAATGAGGCGTCCTGTGGAGACCGGTACGGAAGAGATGCTGCATGCGAAAGCTCGTGTGATCGAGGCAAAGGGATCGAAGGCGCGCGTGCGCGTCCACAGTGAAACCTGGAATGCCACTTCGCCTGACCCATTGAGCAAGGGCGATTGGGTAGAAGTCGATGAAGTCGACGGGTTAACGCTGCGCGTGCGCAGATTCGAGCCAGGCTGACATGAGAGGTTGCCAAGAGATTGCCGTTCATTCTGGCCGTTGTTAGCGACCCGACAATATCCGAGGCGGGCGAGTAATGAAGCCACGCTGTAAGCCGGAAGAATTGAATCCGGACAAGCGCCTAACAGGACCGGACGTCGTTCGTTGAATCGAAGAAGAATTTCGTTATCCAGCGCCGTACTCGCGCTTACGCCGTTAATCCTGGCGGGCTGCGAGGCACCCGATTCCGGAAAGGTGCGTGAAGGCCTACGCTCTCCCCGTCCCGACTTTGTCGCCGATGCGAGACGCGGTCAGGAGCTGTTCGGGGGCGCCTGTGTCAAGTGCCACGGAGATGGCGCGCGTGGCACAAAGCAAGGCCCACCTCTGACCGACATGATTTACCGGCGCGCCCACCACGCGGATATTACCTTTTACATGGCCGTGAACTACGGTGTTGCGCCGCATCACTGGCGGTTCGGACGCATGCCGCCCGTAGAAGGACTTACCCCACAAGATGTCGGTCACATTATCGCTTATGTGCGCCAGGAACAGCGGGCGGCCGGTATCGAATAAAAACAGCGACGGGGATTCAATTTTTTGGGTTGTCTAGATGACACGGACCAGACCGGACGGCAGGCAACGAGTTATAGTGTGGATTTAAGTTTCAATACGCGATGATATAGAACTTTAATCACTTAACCAGGGTACAGGTGAGCGCTTGGCGATCTCAAAGAAAGAGATTCAGGCTAGATACGAGCGGGGAGCGAAACATTACGACTTTGTTCTACAGTTTTATCGGCTCATAGGCCTGCGCATAGTAGCCTACCGTAGGCGCGTGGTCGAACTCTTGCGTCTTAAACGCGAAGACTGCGTCGTCGATCTCGGCTGTGGGACTGGATTGAACTTTCCTCTTCTGATAGAGCAGATAGGATCGCAAGGCCGAGTGATCGGTGTTGACTTAAGCACTGAAATGCTTGCCCGCGCACGCGAGCGGGCTGAGCGTGCTGGCTGGTGCAACATAGAGTTGGTCCAGTCGGATATGGCAGCGTATGAGTTTCCGCATGGCGTCAACGGCGTGCTGTCGACAGGCGCCTTTGGGTTTGTGCCCGAGTATGAGCGCGTGATCAAAAGGGCCTTGCATGCCCTCGCCCCGCATGGCCGGTTGGTCATCCTGGACGGAAAATGGCCCGAGCGCTGGCCATTCTGGTTATTAAAACTCTTCGTGTGGTTATCGCGGCCGTACGGGTTGACCTTTGAATATTTCGACCGTCATCCTTGGGAATCCGTAGAGCATTCCTTCGAGGAGCCAGCGATGGAGCAGATGTATGGAGGCCTTCTATATATTTCATCCGGGACGGCACCGTCGCCCGCGGCTTAGTAAGCCAAAGTATTAACAAGCCGTAATATTGATGCTTTGACGCTATTATCCGTACTATCACCTATTAGGAATCTGGGGATGTTGGGCATAACTAAAATACGAGTTAATAGTCAGGTCGTTAGTCTTTTCTTAGTGATTGTTTTTAGCGGAATCACCAATGCTGAAACGGGTCATGCGCCTGAGCCCGAGGCCATCTTATTTGGCAAACAGCTTTATGAGAAGCATTGTCAAGTGTGTCATCAGAAGGATGGAGTCGGAGAACCACCGATTCCATGGGGCATACGCAAGGCAGGCTATTTCACAGCCATGCCCTTAAATGAAACCTCGCACGCCTGGCACCATACCGATGAACAGTTAGCAAATATGATTCTCGAGGGCCTGCGCAGAACCGATCGCATGCCGGCCTTCAAGCAAGTACTTTCGGGAAAAGAGGTTGATGATATCGTTGCTTATATAAAGAGCTTATGGAGTCCAAGGATTGTTGCTTGCCAAGGACCTAAGCATATGACTTGCAGGTAGCCCAATGTGATTGTTCAGGTGGACGCTAGACACATAGGCAATAGGAGTAGAGGCGTAGGATGGTTGTCCATCTAGGAAGGCGGTGTAAAGCAATCATCTTATGAATGCCTGGCTTTTGCCCACTATCGACTAGTTGGAATCGCCGGTGAACTGCGGTGTCCACGCGCCAGCCTTTTTCCAGGGCACACCTTTGTGGTCCGTGTGCAAAGCCTGCTGGCCGTTGTCACGTTTTTCATGGCCGTGACGTTTGGGGTGGCACCGCATCACTGGCGCTTTGGGCGCATGCCGCCCGTCGAAGTGCTGACGCCCGAAGAGGTCGGACACATCATTGCGTACCTCCGTCGAGAACAGCGGGCAGCGGGGCTCGAGTGAGGCCCGCGCAGCCTATGGGTCGCGTGGGGTCTCCTCGTTCGGCAATACGGGGCTACTGATTGCCGTCAGCCGCGCCCTATGGGTGCGGCTGACGGTGTCCTTGGCGCAAAGCACTACCCGGTTGGAGGCCTTTACACACGCCACCCACGCGACACAGCGCAAGCCCAGCCCTCATTGAGGCTGCCTCGCCTCAGTCAATGCTCCGCGTGCACCCAAGGCTGGTCGCCGCCCGCCTCCTGGGCGTATGCCAATCGGTGCTTGAGTGCGCTCTGTTGCTGGAGCGTCCGGGTTCGTTCCTGCTTGAAG
Source organism: Acidiferrobacterales bacterium (assembly GCA_046758085.1). GTDB lineage: Bacteria > Pseudomonadota > Gammaproteobacteria > Acidiferrobacterales > SPGG2 > VRUB01. The sequence goes on along the minus strand of JBHHZP010000046.1, from coordinate 7,798 downwards.
TAGTCGCTATTATCCCATGGCTCATTTACCTTCGAACACCCGGTTAAAGCGCTAAAGCCGAGCAGCAGGATAACGGCAGCAGCGGTCAATTTACCGTTCATTTCCCTCTCCATTATCCGACAAAAAAATAAAATAGCACGAAGGCGAAGATTTTTCTTTGATTTGCATCAACAAAACGATTGGCGAGTAACTGCGCCAAGGAATTGCAATTACTCTGCCATGTCTTGAAGACATCTGACTTCGCAGGAAAAGCAATGTTTTCTTGCGACGCACAACCGTGCTATCCGAATTCTTGGTCTATCGATTGAGATCAGAGACAGAGGTGCTTGTCTTGTTCAATCCCAAACGTGGAACGTAGCTTGACCTGACACCTACACACATCTTGTAGCATTCAACAACTTATTAGCTCGTAACAAAGAGGACGGTATGGAAGGTTTACTGTCATTACTGCTGATCGCAGGCGTGTTTTATCTCATGATGCGCGTCGGCTGCGGCGCGCACACGGTCCACGGAAAGCACGGTGGACAGGGTGCGCACGGCGGGGGCGATGCGAAGCACACCGACCCGGTGTGCGGCATGGAGGTGGATCCGCAGCAAGGCTACGGCAAGATGTACCAACGCGAGCTCTACCGCTTCTGCTCGCGCAACTGCCTCGACAAGTTCGAGGCTGACCCCGACAAGTTCCTGGCTAAGGAAGGAGGTACGTCATGAAACAAGGTCTTTCTCTGGTCGCGGTCGGCCATGCAACGAGCCTGATGTTGGCCATCACCTTCACCTTGTGCGTGGCATTTGATCTGCTGTTCCCCGACTACGCCATGTTCGAGGTCTGGCGCAAGCTACTCCCGGGATTTGAGTGGCTCACGTGGAAGAGCTTTTTCCTCGGCCTTGTGGAGAGCTACGGCTACGGTTGGTATGTCGCGCTTGTCTGGGTCCCAATTTATAATGCGCTATCAAGCGGTTCTGACGCGGGGCGCCTGGCCGCGCGCCAAACATTGAAGAGAGAGGATTGAGCAAGAACACGCGAGGACCATGTTGGCCCGTGCCGTCCTGAAGGCGGGTATTCAACCGGATGCTCGCGGTGATGGAGGTACACAACGTGAACGTACTGCTGATAGCGACAAAAACATGCACCCACCGGCCAAATCTCGAGCGTGAACTCCGGGACTTGAGCATCGAATATCGGTTCGTGATCGGCAAGGATGAGTCTGAAACGGCCCAGAAATATGCCATCCGCCGTTCGCCGGTCCTAGCGGTGAATGATGAGGTGGTATTTAGCGGCCATCCCACCGCGGGGAAGTCAGCGACTACTTCGCGCGGCTTCAAAGCTGAGACCCACCGCTGTGACGTCAAAGCCAGGCTGGCAAGCCCAATGGGTCTGCCCGCTCAGTAAACGCGAGTAGCGCTTATGAACCAACCCGGTCATGAGTGCCGTTCTTCAGATCATGGGAATCATGGTGCGCACGGGGGCCAGGATCATAGCGCCATGATCGCGGATTTCCGGCAGCGCTTCTGGGTCTCTCTAGTCCTCACGGTTCCGGTACTTCTATTATCGCCGGGGATCCAGCGTTTTCTCGGGCTGGACACGCTGCTGACTTTTCCCGGCCAGTCGTACGCGCTCTTTGTACTCGCGAGCGCCGTGTATTTCTATGGCGGCTGGCCGTTCCTGCGTGGCCTGCTGAGTGAACTCGAGCGACGCCAGCCGGGCATGATGACGCTCATCTCACTGGCCGTAAGCGTGGCCTACTTCTACTCAAGCGCCGTGGTGTTCGGTCTCGCGGGCAAGGTGTTCTTCTGGGAACTCGCCACCTTGATCGACGTCATGCTCCTCGGTCACTGGATCGAGATGAAATCGATCATGGGGGCATCGGGCGCACTCGAAGCGCTGGTGAAGCTGATGCCCACCGTCGCCCATCGCTTGCGCGAAGATGGATCAGCGGAAGACGTACCGGTTGCTGAACTCAAGCCCGGGGATCGTGTGGTGGTCAAGCCTGGTGAGAAGGTCCCGACTGACGGTGTCATCGTTGAAGGCAGGACCAGCGTGAACGAGGCCATGCTGACGGGCGAGTCCAGGCCCGTCACCAAAGGCGAGGGTGACACCACTATCGGGGGCTCTGTCAATGGCGAAGGGGCCGTGACGCTTGAGATACGAAAGACGGGCGATGAGACCTACCTCGCGCAAGTGATCGAGATGGTGCGCAAGGCGCAGGCGTCGCGCTCTCGCACCCAGGACCTGGCAAACCGCGCCGCCCAATGGTTGACCTATATCGCGCTCACAGCAGGCGCCTCGACACTGGTGGCCTGGCTCGCCTTGGGGCAGGATTTCGAGTTCGCCCTGGAGCGCATGGTAACCGTCATGGTGATCACCTGTCCGCACGCCTTGGGGTTGGCGGTGCCGCTGGTGGTGGCGGTCAGCACCAGCCTTTCGGCCCAGAGTGGTCTGCTGATTCGTGACCGTGCCGCCTTCGAACGCGCCCGCAACCTGCAGGCGATCGTGTTCGACAAGACCGGTACCCTGACAGAGGGCCGATTTGGCGTATCAGACGTTGTGGCGCTCGCTGAGGCAAGCGAGGAAGAAGTGCTGCGGCTTGCGGCATCGCTCGAGAGCCAGTCGGAGCATCCTATTGCTAGTGGAATCGTAAATGCCGCCAGCGAACGCAGCCTCGCGCTATACGACGTCAGCGATTTTCAGGCAATCACCGGCCAGGGTGCACGGGCGAGGGTTGGAGGGGAGGAGCTTAGCGTGGTCAGCCCGTCATTTGTGAGGCAGCAGGGTCTAACCGTTGATGATGAACGCGTCGCACGGTTGGGCGAGCAGGGTAAAACGGTTGTATTTGTACTGCGCAATGGCAAGGTCATCGGTGCCGTCGCGCTCGCCGATATAGTGCGCCCCGAGTCGCGCGTGGCGATAACGGCACTCAAACGCATGGACATAAAGTCCATGATGTTGACCGGCGACTCGAGGGCAGTGGCCAAGGCCGTGTCAGAAGAGTTGGGTTTAGGTGAATACTTTGCCGAGGTCTTGCCACATGAGAAGTCGGAAAAGGTCCGCGAGGTCAAGGCCAAGGGGCTAAGTGTTGCCATGGTGGGCGACGGCGTTAATGATGCCCCTGCACTGGTGGAGGCGGATCTCGGCATCGCCATCGGTGCCGGCACCGATGTGGCGATCGAATCGGCCGACGTCGTGCTGGTGCGCAGCGACCCGCGCGATGTCGCGGCAATCATGGCGCTATCGCGTGCCACTTACGGCAAGATGGTCCAGAATCTCCTGTGGGCCACGGGCTACAACACGGTGGCGATTCCGCTGGCAGCTGGCGTCACATACAGTTTGGGTTTCGTGCTTTCGCCGGCGCTTGGTGCCGCGTTAATGTCGATCAGCACCGTGATCGTGGCGATCAACGCCAAGCTGCTCGAGCGCGCCCGTACGCGCTTAGACCTGCCCGGTGGCGACATCGCCACCGCGTCGGCGTCGGAAGGGCAGAACGAAAGCATCGCATGACCGTGGACAAGGCAAGGGGCCACGGTGACCAGCGTCGCCAGTAGATGCGCGCTGGGGAATAATAGGAGAACACACGATGTGGAAGAATTGGGTGAACTTCGGCCTGGGGATCTTCATGGTGGTGTCGCCTTGGTACATTCGGGGATTGAGCCTCCCGCAACAGCCCGAGATTGCGTACAACTGCGTCATCACCGGGGGCCTTATCGCTGGTTTTTCCACGTGGGGTTTGGTGGCCCGCGGGCAGCTTTGGTCAGATTGGACGGTGCTGTTTCTGGGTCTGTGGTTGGTGATCGCGCCGGGAACTCTGAGTTACCAGTCGAGCACGATGACGTGGATCAACGTTGTCGTCGGATTGACGATGGCCGCTCTCAGTGCCTGGCGGATTAGGGATAAGGCCCGCGGGCAAGAGCGGGCGCCGAGCAGGGAATCGCGCAAGGAAGGCAGGCGGCTTCAGGATTGCCCCACGAGCGCCAGACTCCTGTACACGGCGTTCCTGCTCCTGATGGGAGCCGGCTACCTCATGGCGTTGACTTACCTTTATCTCACGCATCAGGGGCTTGATGGCAAACCCGGCTTGTCTGTTGCGGATATCGCGGACAGCTATTATGGAAACCGCAGCGGCACTCGTCTCGAAGCGGCAATCCGCGGTCCCATGGCTGGCTTTATCCAGCCCGAAGAGCGCCACGACGTTATCGCGTGGCTGCATTCCGGTGCCCTCGAAAAGGATTACGTGTCCCGCATTCGCCCAATTCTCGAAAAAGACTGCCTGAAGTGTCACAGCCCTGCCTCGGGCCTCAAAGTTCCGGATTTTTCCACGTTCCAGGGGGTGCACGAACTCGCGAAGGTTGACACCGGAGCATCGATACTCAGCTTGGTGAAGCTATCACACATTCACCTGTTCGGGATCGGCCTCGTCGCAGTCGGCCTCGGCTTTGTCTTTCAGATGACGACGGTGCGCACGTGGCTGAAAAACCTGCTGCTGCTGTTGCCGTTTGTGGTCATCCTGGTCGATATATCGACCTGGTTCGTGACCAAATGGGACCCAATTTATGCGTACACCATTGTGGCGAGTGGGGCACTCCTGGGCTTGGCATGGGCCGCGCAGATTTTGATCTCGCTATATCAAATGTGGTTGTTGCCGCTCGAATCGAAGGTTACGGAATAGCCCTGGAGGTGAGAGCTAATCCCACGGTCATTGTCGATCAAGCTCATTTTTGTTGGAAATAATCAGGAGTCTAGTCATGACGGACCGATATTTTGCAAGGGTGGTCTGCCTTGTGCTGTTCATAGTCCTTGGTATGCTGGCGAAGGTGTCCATCGCTGCCGATGCAAAGAATTACCAGGTGGTCGACGGTGTGGCAATCTATTTTGGCATCATCGCGGCCGAAATTATTCGAGGGCATTCGAAGGAACATGCCGAGCGTAAGATGCACGGCGGTATCCCGGCCGGCGCACATAAAGATCACCTCATCATCGCTCTGTTCGACCGCGTCACTGGCAAGCGCATCACGGACGCACAGGTTACGGTTACGGTCAGGGAAATCGGGCTAGCCGGGGAAACGAAAAAATTGGAGCCAATGGAGATTGCCGACACGATCACTTACGGCAATTATTTCGACATGCCAAGCCGCGATACCTATCGCATCCTGATTCGGATTCGTCGCCCAGGTGTGCCTGGCGAGATCGAAGCAGGATTCATGCACAAGCACTTTGGGAAATGAGCCCCGTGGCACCCACGTTACATTATTATATAGTGTATTAAGGTCATTGGAGGGTGTACGTACTGGGAGTACGCTTCAAGAGTAAACGATTTCGCAGCTCAACAGATCTTCGCGTTGCCACTGACGCCTGCCGAGTTCATCATCTGGCGGCGGTCGATCTGGATCGAAGTGTCGCCAGCCGCCGCCTGCTGGAAAAGTTTGCTGTCAGCGATGCCTTCGACCTGATCGATTATACGGGCACCATGGAGGCAGCGGGCAATTGGTTACAGACAGGAAAGGCCAGCCTGGCCGTGGTGATTCCATAAGGGTTCGATCGCGACCTGCGCCGCGGCAGCGCCCCGGCGCTACAGATCCTGCTGGATGGGCGTAACTCGAACACCGCGGCCATCGCCCGCGGTTACGCCCTGCAAGTGATAGACCGCTTCCGGCGAGAGTTGTCAGGTAAGCCTGGCGCGGCAATTTTGGCAGTGCAACCCGTCGTACGTGTGTGGTACAACCCTGGACAGAAGTTCACCTCGTTCATGGTGTTATCCATGATCGCGCGTGCCGCGCTTATGGTCGGGGAAACCCACCCGGCCGCCTCGATCGTGCGGAAAAAGGAGCTAGGGTAGGTACCATCGAGCAGCTGATGGTGACGCCAATTCGCATCGGCGAGCTGTTCCTCGCCAAGAACGTGCCGACGCTGGCGATCGGTTTGTTGTCGGTCTTTCCCAGCCTGCTCATCGTCTGGTGGTTCGGTGTCCCCTTGCGCGGGAGCCTGCTTTGGTTCTTGTTTCTCACCACGCTGTTCCTGTTCAGCGCTATTGGCATCGGCGTGCTGGTTGCCACTATCAGTAACACGTTGCAGCAGGCGCTGCTGCTTTCTTTCTTCGGTCTGTTTCCGCTCATGTTCTTGTCGGGAACCCTGGTGCCGGTCGAGAGCATGCCGCAGGCGCTGCAGACGCTCTCGTTCGGGAGCCCGCTGTGCTATTACATGGATGTGATCTTAGGCGTGTTCCTCAAGGGCGCCGGGCTCGCCGAGCCATGGCCGCAGGCATTGGCGTTGATAGTGATCGGTGTCGTGCTCTTTGGTATCGCATCGGTCGTGTTTCGCAAGAACCTGGCGTGACGTGTACAATCGGATTGGGCCGGCAGGATCGGGAGGAGAGTTGAGACGACGTACCCGCAATGACACCCTCCGGCTTGGGCCGACGCCGCCTGGGTACCGAGAGAATGCGCCGGATTTGATCTGGATCAACAGGGTCCAGGGAATAGTGGTATTTAATTTGGTTACGAGGTAACGAAGACAAAAGGAGTACATCATGAATTCCAAGTCCTGCACCTTATTGCTCGCGTTGGCGGTGGTGCTTCCATTTGGCCCGGTGATGGCGGGCAGCGATTCGAAGGAGATACAAGCCCTTACGAAAGAGATCCGCGCCCTCAGCGCAGAGGTGGCGGATTTGCGAAAGTCTGTGGCATTGTTGGAGGCCTTGAGGCCAAACGTAACGGTGCTTATGCCCGATTTCTCCGAACGCTTTCACGTTATGCATTATGCCGGAGAAGCCGGCGATTGGACGGTGGCGGCCCATGAGCTGCAGGAAATGCAACGTATGGTCAAGATCATAACCGCGCTCGACCCGGAGAAAGGGGCGCTCATGAAGGGATTTATGACAGCCAGTTTTAACAAGCTCAATGCAGCCATAGAGCATGGGAATTCTAAATCGTTCGACAAGGCGTTGAATGAGACCGTTAAGAATTGCAACGCCTGTCATGCCGCCGTTGGCAGCGAATTCGTACAGGTGACACTGGATGCCCAACGTAGCTTGAGCATGCGCCACTCTCATGAATTTATGCACAGAAAGATGATGGGTCAGCATATGCACAAGCATTAACGCCAGGCAACAGCGTAGCTGCAACAAGTTATCCCAGTCTATTGGAGTCAAATAGGAAAATGAGGGCCCGCGTGTATTTTTCGATGGGATTTGCGCTAATCGCGGGGCTATTACTGGCCGGCATACTTGCCGGATGCGAGGTGGGAATGGGGCCGATGGTGAGCCGTCAGCCGATCCCGGCGTCTTTCGAAAACAACGGGGAGCGGATCTATTTTACCGGGACCAGCGCGTCAGGCAGGCCCATCGCCTCCAGCGGCGGCAATATGCACATTCAGGTGCACGGAGGCGGTTGCGTCACCTGCCACGATGTCGACCGTCAGGGTGGGATCCGTGTGATGCCGCGGTTCTGGGTAGTGGCTCCGCCGATTACTCCCGAGGCGCTGTTCGGAGAGCATGACGCGGAGGCAGACGGCCATGGGGATCACGCGTCTTATACCGAAGCCAGTCTGCGGCGCGCCATCACCGAGGGGATCGATCCTTCAGGACAACCTTTCGATGAGGCGATGCCGCGCTGGTCGATGAGCGCTGCGGATCTCGACGACCTCGTGCATTACTTGCAGGGTTCGCGCGCTGAGCCGCGTTCCCACACGAAGATATCGCAGATGCAGTAAGCCCGTTATTTCGGCATTAGTCAGATACAACCCAGCTCATTGGCGTCCCACAACTACTGGAGACATGGAACGCGCCTTTGTTCCCGAGACCGTCGCCAG
>JBHHZP010000045.1:0-24923 GCA_046758085.1 Acidiferrobacterales bacterium | reverse complement strand
AAGAAAACTCGCTCAACCCCTAACCGAATTTACAGCAAGGATCGGACTTGACCGATAATGATCGAAGTGCCTTGATTCGTTGACATGAACAACCTGATTGGTTTGTAGTGTCAAAGGCAACGAATGTGGAGAAGGTGATCCAGATCACAGAGTCGCCATACGATGTAGTCGTACTATTCGTAGCGTGTCGACCCGTGGTGCCGCCACGGGGACGAGTATCACCAAAAACAAAAGCAAAGACATATGAACAAAAACGAAAGCAGTGGCTTGCCGTTTGCTGACAGATACGAGGTTCAGTCGTGACGCCATCAGCGCGTATGCACGGCACGGGCTTGTCCGATCACACAACACCCAGGAGGATCTAGACATGACAAATGGTGAAGAACTGGCACACACAGAGGAACTGGCCGGACACGGCGAACCGTGGGAGCCTTGGGAGACACAGCTGGTCTTGTGGAGCATCGGCCTTGGCGTTGCCGGGCTGGTGGTCCTGGGCGCGCTGATCAACGCATTTATTCTGCCCTAGGCGCGCAAACCGCTTTTCCCTCCGGGAAGCACGGTTGCGGGTGATGAAGGCGGATGTGGAAATAAGCCTCGTTCACGACGGCGCTCAGTGGATCGGGAGCCATCACAGTTTCGTGGCGAGCGGAGAGACCCTCTCCGACCTAGATGATGACCTCAGGCGAGCCTTGCGCGACTGGGGCCGGTTTCCTCATGGATCCACCGTCACGGTCTTCATGGGTTTCGACTATGACACGATCCCTACCTGGATCCGGCAGTACGCCTCTCATTACTTCAATCGCTATATCACGCTTGACTTGTGACGCGACCGGTGAGCGACGACCAATATAGGCCAAGCAAGAATTGACAAAGGGGACAAGAGATGGCTGCAGTGAATAGAAAGTGGACTGACGGAATGCTCACCACGGAAGACTGGTGGGCTGTGTGGCTCGGTCTGATTATGTTTTTGGCCGGTTTTCTCACCATCTGGGATATCAATATTGTAGGCTGGATGGCCAAGACCAAGACGTGGGTCTGGGGTGACTTTGCTTGGGCCAATGCGCTGGCAGCGTCTGGGAAAGGCGCTTACAAGGGCATGCACCCGCTGGCATCGTTGTTGATGACCTACGTGGTATTCACAGTCCTTACGTGTATTGGCGCCTATTTTATGAAGCTAGATGTCAAGCGGTTCTTCGTTGGCTTCACCATCATCTTCGCCATCACCTGGGGGCTATGGATTATCGGTCACGAGGCTCATTTCAAGGCGTCCAAGACGGCCGAGTCCATCGGTCAGCCCGCGATCTATGGCGAAAACCTGTATTGCACCACGAAAGTGAATAAATGCAGTAAGGAACTAAAGAAGGCATTCAAGAAGCTCGGCGTCGAGGGACAACCGAATCCGGCAGCCGTTGAGCAAGCCGTGAAGAAGGCCAAGCATGTAATCCCGATGTCATGGGGCCTGCAGCTGGGGGGCGGCTTCTCCTTCATGTTGGCGCTTGCGGTCGGGCTGATCATCGGCAACTTGTTCAAGCCGTTTGCGAACTACTTGAAAGAAGCGGCGAAGCCCGAATGGTTCATAAAAACCGCGATTGTCTATCTGGGCATCAAGCTGGGGCTTTTGTCCATGAAGGCGGCGGGTTTTGCCTTTGAGCTCGCCATGGCCGGCGCCGCGGCGACTTTCGTCGCCTATATGTTTTTCTGGCCCGGCATATACTGGCTCGGCCGGAGGTTTTTCAACCTGCGGCGTGACTCGTCGGCCGTGGTTGCCTCCGGAATCTCGATCTGTGGGGTGTCGGCCTCAATCGCAACGGCGGGCGCCATCCGTGCCAAGCCGGTCCTGCCGATCGCGGTGTCCATGCTCATTGTAATCTTCGCCATGTTTGAGCTGATCATCTTGCCGATATTCTACACTGCAGTTTTCCCCAATCAGCCGATTGTCAATGGCGCGGCCATGGGCATGACTGTGAAAACAGACGGCGCGGACGCCGCCGCCGGCGCCATCCTTGAGGAGCTGATGAAGGCGAGGCACTACCAGGCGACCGGCGAGGAATGGGGAGCGGGCATCCTGGAGGCCGCCATCATCACCAAGATCTGGATCGACGTCTTTATCGGCGTATGGGCGTTCCTGCTGGCGATGATCTGGGTCTACAAGGTAGAGCGGAAACCCGGGGAGGCCGCCGTCGGAGCCTCAGAGATCTGGTTCCGCTTCCCCAAGTTCGTGTTGGGGTACTTCATCGCCTGGTTCACTTACCTGGCGATTGCGTTCTGGGCACCTGAAGTGATCAAGGAGGCGTCAGTAGGCGCGAAGATCGTGCAGAGCCCCATGCGGAAGATGATGTTTATGCTTACCTTTGTAAGCATCGGTGTCATCACGGATTTCAGCAAGCTCAAAGGAATGGGACGTCTGGCGCTGCTTTACGGGATCGGGTTGTTTTTGTTCATCGCGCCCGTCGCGTATGTCGTGGCCTGGATCTTTCATCGCGGCATGGTGCCGCTGCCCGCCGGAGGTGGCTAAGCCAGGCCAGCTTTAACGAAGAGACTCATTCAAAGGCCACCGCACGGTGGCCTTTGTTTTCGTGCAAAGCGCTTGCTCCCCCAGCATGGAGCCGTTACCTTTGGCAGAGGCTGGGACAGGCGACAGACGGGCTTGTTATGACCATTCAGCAGATTGGGCTATTGCTTATACTGGCGGGTAGTTGCCTGTTTGTGTTCAAACGCTGGATTGCGCAGAAGGGTGCCGAGATCTACAGCCGGTTTGGCATCAACGTAACCGTGGAACAATACGCCAGGCAGGTTCAGATTGTGGCTATAGCTTTGTTCGTACTGGGCATGATTGGCATATTTTCAGCGGTTGCCGACGCGGCCCCGCAGGTTCCAGAAGGTAGCCGATCGCGGTTCGCGTCGGCTGAATTGGTCGCCTTGATCCTGGCCGTATGATGTACGATGTGGGGATGCATCGTGGATGTCGAAAGATCCGAAATGCTATAGGGAGATGAGTGCTCTAAGCCATAGCACGATTCAACTTATCTGGCGTATCGGCGCGGGCGTGCTGGCGGTGGCTGCGCTGGCACTAGCCGTGGTTCGCCTCTACGCGTTCATCGCACAGGGACCGCACGAGGGCACGGGAGATCTGGGCCTTCTCCTCAGTATCCTGTTTCCGCTCACCCTGGGCCTATTATTCGGTTACTTTGCGGTTATCGGAAGGATACCTCGCAAGGGCGACGAGTAGTCTGGCTACTCGGCAATTCTCAAATTCCGCGATGGTAGCCCAGGTCGAAAACGAGGGTTCGAGGGATAAGAGCAACCAATTGCTTGGCGCATCGCCCCGCGTGTCACGTACTGCGGCCTTCAGCGAGGTTGTGCGGGACCACATGGACGCGCCACCGCCGATCATACCCGGGCATACCGCCTGCGCTGAAGTGATTCGAGCCATGCGCGAGCAGGGCGGCTCGAGCGTGCTGATCGCGGACGCCGAAGGACACCTCAAGGGGATCGTGACCGAGCGCGACGTCGTGCGCCATATCGCATACCAGGCTTCCAGTTCTGCCCGGGTAGAGCAGATCATGAGTGCTCCTGTGCTCACCATACGTGACGACGACTATTTGTTTCATGCTATCGCGACCATGCGGCGTCGTGACCTGCGGCACATGCCCGCTGTCGACAAGCAGGGTCGGGTTGTCGGTATGTTGCATCTGCACGTCGCGCTGGCGGAAGCGTCGGCGACGCTGATGGAGCAGATCGATCGCCTTACGCATGAGGAGAGCGTGGAAGGGCTGCACCAGGTCAAGAGCGCACAGGTCGAGGTTGCCGAAACCTTGTTCGCTGAAAACGTGCCGGTACCGGATATCCAGGGCCTGCTGACGCAAATCAATAACGACATCTACCGGCGGATTCTGGAGCTTTTTCTGAGGGACATGGAAGAGGAGGGATGGGGGCAACCGCCGGTTCGGTTCTGCGTGATTGTCATGGGCTCCGGTGGTCGCGGCGAGAGCTTCTTGTTTCCTGATCAGGACAACGGTTTCATTCTCGAAGACTACCCGGATGCCCGACACGGTGCCGTCGATCCTTTTTTTATCGAGTTGGCCGAGCGCATGACTCGTGCCCTCGGCGAGGTTGGCATCACGCTCTGCCGCGGGCACGTGATGGCGACGAACCCGCTATGGCGCAAGACCCTGAGCCAGTGGTGCGCGCAGATCCATTACTGGCTGCGTCGGTCAAACCCCCTGACACTGCGTCTATCGGATATCTTTTTCGATTTCCGCTCGGTGTTCGGGCAGCATGAGTTGTCCGACCGTTTGCGAGTACACCTGACGCGCAACATCAAGGGGCAACACGCCTTCCTGCAAGAGATGCGCCGTGTACAGGCCGACCATGGCGTGGCGCTTGGACTGTTCGGCAGGCTGACTACCGACAAAACGCCGGGACCGCACGAAGGGAAGCTCAATCTCAAGTATCACGGCCTGCTTCCGCTGGTCGAGTCGACGCGTCTGCTTGCGTTGCGAGAGGGTATTCCGGCGACCGGTACGCTCGCGCGCATCGCGGCGCTCCATGCCCTCGGGGTACTGGATGCAAATGAGCAGGACTATCTATCTGGTGGCTTTCACCACCTGACCCGGCTCATCCTGCGCCAGCAGATCAGCGACTTCCAGGCGGGCCGCGAGGTCAGTGCTTATGTTCCGCCCAGGGCGTTGTCCATGCGGGAAAAGGACATGTTGAAGGATTCGCTGCAGGCCATCGATGCCTTGCGTGACCGCGTCAAGACGGAATTTACGGCTGACGTCTTTTGAACGTACGTGGAGTGCGTCCGCACGCGACGCTACCCCGGAAATCGTATGGACTCACCGCAAATTTTCTAGAGATCGCAGGAGTGGCACAGGGACCACGGACCGAAGGATGGAAAGATCGAGGAGGAAACAAATACAAACATCGCGGGATACAAACCGACCAGTGGCGATCCCCTAGTCGGCGACGGCACCGACGGCCTTGGCCTGCAGGCTCGGCATGGTGAAAGAAAATGTGCAGCCTTTCCCCGGGACAGTGTTCACCCAGATCTTTCCACCATGATGCTCAACAATGAGCCGGGAGATCGCAAGCCCCAGACCCGTACCCTTGGGTTTTCCTTTTTGCTGGTCGGTTACCTGGTGAAACTTGTCAAAGATGTGGGCTGCCTGATCCGGTGGAATTCCGGGGCCATTGTCGACCACGGCAACGCGAAACCTGTGCCGATCGGGTGTCAGACTCACTTTCACCGTGCCAGACTCACTCTCACAGAACTTCGCGGCATTGGACAGCAGATTGATAACGACTTGCATCATGCGGTCGCGGTCGGCATTGACCATAGCGGGCCCCGAAGGAAGCTCCGACTCGATCGCGACCTTTCGTTCATTAAACAGTTGACTGACCGCTGCTGCACTCTGCTCGATGATCTGTCGCATGTCGATGTGCTCCATGCGCCACTCCATGCGACCCGCCTCGATCTTAGCGAGATCCAGCACCTCATTGGTTAGCCTCGTAAGCCGTTCGGTTTCACCTACAACGATTTCAAGGAACTGCTGACGCTCATTGTCTGGCAGAGTGGGTTCATTTAGCAAAATCTCCGTGAAGGCGCGTATTGACGTCAGCGGCGTCCTCAGCTCATGGCTTACCGTCGAGACAAACTCATCCTTCATGCGGTCGAGCTCTTGTAGGCGCTTGTTAGCCGCCCGCAGCTCCGCGGTCGCGGCCTCGAGCTCGCGCGATTTCTGCTCCAGGCGCCGGCTGTAGTCCATCACCTGTGACGTCTCATCCAGGATCTGCATGACCCCTTCCATGCTGAGTGCCTCGCCTTTGACCACTGAGGACACCATCACCCGGGCGGATGCGCCGCCAATTGCGCCCGCCAGTAGACGTTCCGTGGCGCTTACCAGCTCGGAGTCCGCGCTCAGGGTCTCGTCGATATTCACGCCGCGGCGTTTTGCATAGTCGGCGAGCACAGCCTTGGCCTGTTCCTCACCCATGAAGCGGGCCACCAGGGCTTGCAGATCCGAGACCGTAGCAGTTCCGCTCCAAAGATGCGCCTCGCGGCTGCCCTCGGTGCGGCGGAAGGCATCCACGAACAGCGTCGCCTGAAACCGTTCGATGGCCGACTGGCGCCCGAGCACCGATATGCCCACGAGCAGGCCGGCATTGAACAGCATGCTCCAGAATACGGCGTGAGTAATCGGGTCGAGCCCCTCCAGCCCGAAAAGCTGATAGGGCCGCAGCAACTCGATGCCATAAAGGCCTTGCTCGAGGAACCCCGAAGGTAACCAGCCCGATTTCGCGAATGACGGCAGCAGCAGGGTATACGCCCAGATAGCGAAGCCGCTGCTGAGCCCTGCAATCGCGCCTAGCCGGGTCGCCCCCTTCCAGAAGATGCCAATCAGAATTGCCGGCGCGAACTGCGCCGCTGCGGCAAACGAGACCAGCCCGATCGTGACCACCGCAAACGACTCGCCGATCAGGCGAAAATACAAATAGCCCAGCAGCAAGACCGCGACAATCGTCCCGCGCCGGATACCGAGCAGCAGCCCGGTCAGGTCTTTGCGTTCAGTGAGCCCCAGTGCCTTCATGCGCAGCAACACCGGCATCACAAGATCGTTGCAGACCATAGTGGACAGTGCGATGGTTGCCACGATCACCATGCCGGTGGCCGCCGACAGGCCGCCGAGAAACGCAAACAACGCCAACCCTTCGCGGCGCTCGAACATGGGCACGGCCAATACATAAGTATCGGGGTCGGCGTTAAAGGCGTGCGAGGGCAGCAGTAGCTGACCGCCGAGCGCGATCGGCAACACGAACAGATTGATTATCAGCAAGTATAGTGGAAACAACCAGGCGGCCTTGCGTATGTGATCATCGTTCACGTTTTCCACTACGGCTACTTGGAACTGGCGCGGAAGAAACATAATTGCCATCATGGACAAGAAAGTCAGTGTCGCCCAGCTCGCGTAGCCTCCTGGCACGCCTTCGAAGCGCATGAGAACAGCGAGCTTGGGGACATCTGCAGCGCGTGCAAAAAGATCTGCCGGCCCGGGAAAAAGACTGAAGGTGACAAAGATACCGACCGCCAGAAAGGCAAGCAGCTTGACCAGGGACTCGAACGCAATCGCCGCCACCATGCCTTCATGGCGTTCCGTTGCATCGATGTGCCGCGTGCCGAACAGGATCGTGAATGCCGCCAGCAGCAGCGCCACATAAAGCGCGGTATCTTCCCACAATGCTGACTGACCCGATTCATACGGCATCACCAGGTCGGGATAGTGCTGCAGCACGATGTAGCTCGTGGACACGGCTTTTAACTGTAGCGAGATATACGGCATGATGCCGACCACGGCGATGATGGTGACTAGGCCGGCGAGCAGGGTGCTCTTGCCATAGCGTGACCCGATAAAGTCCGCAATCGACGTAATGCGCTGGGTCTTGGCAATGCGAATGATCTTTCGCAGCACGAACCACCACAACACGGCCATCAAAGTCGGGCCGAGGTAGATCGGCAGAAAACCGACGCCTGCATCGGAGGCCCGACCGACGCTGCCGTAAAACGTCCAAGCGGTGCAGTAGACCGCGATCGACAGCGTATAGATGTAGGGATTGCTGATGATGCTGCGGCCGGCATCGGCGCGCTTGTCCCCGTAGTAGGCAATTGCGAATAGCAGCCCCAGATAGGTGAACGCGAAAATCAGAATGATTTCACCCTGAAGCATCGCGGTCATCACTCTGTGGGGTTACGTGCGCTTGTGGCGCGCTTTTGATCTCTTCCCGGGCCTTTGACTCGGTAATGAGTCCTGCAAGCAGAATAACCACGCCCCAGAATACGAACAGAAAGAAATAAAGTAGCGGAATCCCAAATACGAATCCGTCATCGGCAAAGATCGATAGCAACGGATAGTTCAGGGCCAGGATGCCGACGAGCGCCAATACCAAAAGCCGCTCACTGCGTTTTCTTATCGCCCGCATGAGTATCGATCCTCGATCTGATCTGTGCTCCGCGTAGTAACTTGTAACCCTGTCTAGAATTGCGCTTGCTGCTTGCGTACCTTCACCATGCTTTCCGATGCCTCGATCGCCTCCCCCAATGTCCGGATGCCGCTGTCGCCCAGCAGCTCCAGTAGCCGCACGAAGACCTCAGCCGTGACCAGCGAGTCTCCGAGGGCGGAGTGGCGTCCGGTGACGTCTACGCCCAGGCGCGCGGCCATGGCGTCGAGAGTATGATCGGGCGTGTGCGGGTGCAGATATACGGACAAGAGCAGCACATCAAGCACCGGGTTTTCGAACTGCACACCAGACTGGGCCTCCTTAAGCTTGAGGAATTTCATATCAAACGCGGCGTTGTGCGCTACCAGGACCGCATCGTCCACGAACTGCTTGAACTGCGGCAACACGACCTGGATAGGGGGCTTGTCCTCTACTTGCGCATTGGTGATGCCGTGAAACCGTATGGAAGCCTTGGGGATCCGGCGCTGCGGATTTACCAGCCGGTCGAATACCTCGCCGCCCAGAATGCGGCGGTTTACAACTCGAACGCCGGCGATAGAGATAATCTCGTCGCCTTCTGACGGCCGTAGCCCGGTAGTTTCCGTATCGAATACGACATACTCGAGCGTGGACAATGGGCGGCGTAAGAGTTGCTCGGATGCACGCGAAGTTCCGGCTAGCTCGAAATCATAAAACTCCGGGCGGGCGGGTAGCTTTTCGCGCGGCGCCTGCCACTGCAGGTGTGAGGCGGGCAGTGGAAGCCGGATCAGCGCAAAGCCCGACCGTCTATGATCCTGGCTCCAGATCTCGCTGCCGTGTTGCTCGAGGACGTCGCGCACGCTGGGCGAGCCGACGGCTTCAGACAATATCCCGTCCGCCCAGGATGCCAGCTCCGCCGCCGGTATCGGTTCTCCCTTCCAGATGATATCGAGGTAGACACGCCGGTCGCCCAGCAGTGGTTCAATATCGAACGCGGTTACGCCGCTGTGTTCCTGCACGCGGTGCAGTATGTAGTCGAGCAGCACCACAATGGTGTGACTATCAAGGCGCAACCACAATGGCACGCCAGTCATGGTCATGGTAGGCCCGCCTTGCCTGCGCAAGCGCCGCGTCAGGCTGTCTATCAGATCGGCGGAGTAGATATCGGCCATCACCCATTCTCCACCTATCAGCTTACGGCTGGCACGAGCAAGTTCCTCGAGCTGGGTACTCAGCGCGGCACTTTCTTGGACGAGGACATGCTCAAAGGAGCTCCGCTCGGCCGCCTTCATATCGGGGTAAGCGACCAGATTCTCCGCCGCAGCGCGTAGGTTAGCCAGCGGCGCGCGCAAGCCCTGCAGCGCATTGCGCAGCAACTCGTCTCGTGTACGCACTGCATCGAGCTGCGCCGTGACGTCCTCGAACGCCAGCACAAATCCGCCGTCCCTAAGCGACTCGGCCGCAACGGATTGGGGCAACAGGCTCACGCGACAACGGAACAACGCACCGGTCTCGACGGCCGCGCAGATAAACTCAGCAAAGCCGTCATCGATATTGCGCGGTGCTTGCGCTGGTTGTCGCAGTAGCTCGAGCGCATGTTCAATCGGCGCTTTGGTAAACAGGGTGTACAGGGAGCGGCCCAGTCCCACCGTATGGCTGGCACCCAAGTTATGCAGCGCGGCGGGATTGTAAAGCAGGATCCGTGCATGGTTGTCGCAAACCATCACACCTTCGTTAATCTCTTTGAGTACTGTCTCCAGACGTGCCTTCTGTTCTTGTTCGCGTGTGGCACCCGTCTGCAGTGCCAGGCTCACCTCCCGTTTTGCCCTGTGCAGCTCGGTGCCAAGCGTATGAACGGCCTCGGGGAGTTGTCCGAGCAAATGAAACGCGGGCAGCTCAAGCGTGTGTGCGGCATGGGTGCGGGCGATGATAGTGGCTCCGCGTTGCACGGCACCCAGCGCGCGCACGAGCGCAATGTCAAGGAATGCCCATACCGCCGCCAGGGCTGCAGTGAACAAGAACGCGGCCGTAGCGGCCACTAGCATAATGCGTCCACGATCGGCCGGGTATTCTGGTTGAGCGAGAACCGTCCAGCTAACGACGACCAGCAGCAATATCTCGAGACTGACGACGGCGCCCAGCAGCACCCATAGTTTGAAGCGTGTGCTCATTTCGCGGTTGGCCGCGCAGGAAACATCGAGCCATTGGCACTCAGGAGGCTTGTCCGAGAATGGCCTCCACTTTTTCTACTACCTCTTGGGTAGCGAAGGGCTTCGTGACGTAATCATCGGCGCCCATGGCCAATCCTTTTTCGCGTTCCACGTCACGTCCCTTAGCCGTCAGCATGATGATAGGGATATCCTTCCAGCCGGGGTTGGAGCGAATGAGCTGACAAATCTCAAAGCCATCGCGCTTTGGCATATTGACGTCCAACAAGATCAGGTCAGGCCGATCCTCCCTGATGGCCTCGAGCGCGGCGTCGCCGTCAGTGGCAGTGCGCACGGCGTAACCCGCGCGTTTCATAAGAAACTCGAGCGACAGCACGATATTGGGTTCGTCGTCGACCAGCAGAATGCTCTTGGTCATGTTCGCTGTTCCAAGCACCAGAAAAATCAATACTATTCGGGGTGCCGGATGCCCGCAAGACGCAGCGAGTCCGGTGGTTGGCGGGATGTTACCAAACGCCACAGAGAATGTTACAGAGCGTAACGATTGGCATGTGCGCCTCTCCCGCATGCCGCGTAAGATATTATTTTGAAAGAATTTTTCTCTTGGGCACAGATTTCGCAAGACTCTTTCGAACTCCTCAAGAATCGGCCGGTGCCGCGGCTGGATGTTCCATATAGGCCGGAGTATGGTGCGGGTGCGAGGAGGATGTTACGGCTAGGGATGGCGGAGCTATGAAAAACAACCCATTTTAAAGGGGGCTTATCTATGGATGCCAAAATAGTATGGCTGTTTATATTTGTTTTGCTGTACTGGGGCTATTGCATCTTCTGGGGTATTAAAGGTGCGCTTTCGGCCCGCACAGCCAGCGACTACTTCATAGCCGGTCGCAAGATCTCGCTATGGGTTTTCGTGCTCGCGGCGACAGCAACGTCATTCTCCGGATGGACCTTTATGGGTCACCCGGGATTGCTGTACCGGGATGGTTTTCAGTACGCCTACGCTTCGTTTTATGCGATCACGATTCCGTTTACCGGGGTCATGTTCCTGAAGCGCCAGTGGATCCTGGGCAAACGCTACGGCTTCGTCACACCAGGCGAGATGCTGTCCACCTACTTCCGGGGTGACGCGATCCGGTTGCTCACGGTGCTGGTGGCGCTGTGCTTCTCGATTCCCTACCTCGGATTGCAGCTGCGCGCATCGGGCTTTCTGTTCAACGTATTGACCGACGATTTGCTTAGCGTTGATGTGGGCATGTGGCTGCTGTCGGCGATCGTGTTCATCTACGTGGCATCGGGCGGTCTGCGCGCCGTCGCATATGTGGACACATTGCAATGTGTTCTGCTGGCATTCGGTATCGTTATGATTGGTATCATTACGCTTTCTTTTGTCGGCGGTTTTGGCCAATTGAACGAAGGTATTGCCGCGCTTGCGTCCATCGACCCGAAAAAAACGCCAGATGGTTACAGTCACTACATTGCCATCCCCGGTGTAATTCAGTGGGTGTCTACCGGTCCCAAGGCAGTCGGCGGGGCCTGGACCGGCATCATGATCCTCACCTATATGTTCGCGCTGATGGGCATTCACTCATCGCCGGCATTCTCGATGTGGGCATTCTCCAACAACAACCCGAAACCGTTTGCGCCGCAGCAGGTGTGGGCCTCTTCATTCGGAATCGGCCTGATCCTGTTCGTGTTCACCGCCTTCCAGGGGATGGGTGGCCATATGCTGGGTGCGGACCTCAAGTTCGCGGCAGCCTTTCCTGATCTCACCAACAACGTGATGGGAGCAGGTTTGGGCGGTATCGACCTGATGAAGTCCGCCGGAAAACAGGGCATGTTGGTGCCACAGCTGATTCATCTGGTACAGGACGCCGCGCCGTGGCTGGTAGGTCTGCTGGCCGTATGCGCGCTGGCGGCCATGCAGTCCACGGGTGCGGCCTACATGTCCACCGCCGGCGGCATGCTGATGCGCGACCTGCTCAAGCGCTATGTCATGCCGAACGCCAGTCATGGTCAACAGAAGTTCTGGGGCCGCGTCGGCGTGTTGGTGATTGTGCTGGCCGCGCTGGTGGTTGCCACGACGTCCAAGGATGCGCTGGTGCTGCTGGGCGGATTGGCAGTGGCCTTCGGCTTCCAGATGTGGCCACCGCTGATGGCGGTGTGCTATTTTCCGTGGTTCACTCGCCAGGGGATCACCTGGGGCCTGGCCGCCGGCATGATCGCGGTGGCGGCCACGGAGACCATCGGGCAGCAGCTTGGCATTACGGCCTGGGGTCGCTGGCCGTTGACCATCCACTCCGCAGGTTGGGGAATCCTGTTTAATCTGGGTGTGGCGATCATCGTCTCGGCCATGACGCAGAACGCGGATGACCTCAAGCATCGCATGACGTTCCACAACTTCCTGCGCGATCACGCCAGTCTGCCGGCTGCCAAACGAGGGTTGCTCCCGGCGGCCTGGATTATCACGCTAGTGTGGTTCTTCTTCGGTATTGGCCCGGGCGCCGTCATTGGCAACACCATTTTCGGTGACCCGAACGGTGGAGTGGATGCCTGGGTGTTTGGCATGCCTTCGATCTGGGCCTGGCAGATCCTGTGGTGGGCCCTGGGCGTGTTTATGATGTGGTTCCTGGCATATAAGATGGAAATGTCCACCGTGCCCGATCAGGAAATCGTGGCACTCCAGGAGGACATCGGCGACATCCGCCTCGACCTCGACAGACCGTCGTAATCCACGTTCTAGCACTATGGGGAGGGTCTCGACCCTCCCCGTTTTAATTATCATCTGGCGCCCGCCGTGGATCCTGGTGATGTGCGGCGGGCACCTTCTTTTCTTAATTCGCAGGACCTGTACAATGGGTAACAGCCTGGCTGTGAGCGTTTGATTGTTGTCGGGTCTGGACGTGACCATTGTTTGGTGTTCTTTTCCGGTAAACGGGCCATGGTCTATTTCACGGTTTCGGTCCTGATACTTGCGGCGCTGCTGTTCTTTCCCGTGAGCAAGCTTGTTTGGGTGCTGAGCGTTCGCCGTCTGGAACGAAGGCTGAAACGCAAGCTTTCGGAAGAGGAGATCGACGGACAGCTCAGGCGTGCGCGGCTAATAGCCGTCATCGTCACATTGTTATTCTCTTTCCTGTTTAGTGCCAACATAATCGGCATTCCCGCCAATGGATGACCGCATCTACCAAGTCCTCAAGGTCACGGCGATCGTTTTGACGCTCGCCTGGGTCGGTTGGTCGATCTATGACAGCTTTGTTCAGGATCGCAGACCGGGCGAGCTGTCCTATCATACAGCTAACAACTTGTTTGAAGATGGCGCCTATGACCGCGCTTTGCGGGAGTACAACAATGCGTTACGTATCGACCCGGGCAATATTTATGCCTTGCGCGGTCGCGCACGCAGTCTCATGCAGTTAGGCCGCTACCAGGAGGCGCTTGCCGCATTCAACCGGGCGATAGAGCGTGAACCCGATTTTGCCGCGACCTACGCTAACCGCGGGATCCTTCACGATCGCAGGGGCGAGTACCACAAGGCGATGGCAGATTATGAAAAGTCGCTGCAGCTGGATGAGAGTGTGGCCGAGGGACCGCATTGGCTGACCCGCTTTCTACGCTTGCAGCCGGATAAGCCACCGAGCGTGGCGGACCGAACCCGCTATCTGCGCGCGCAGCTCGCCAAGCCGGAGTCGGAGCGATTGTTGCGCCTGCCCGAGAAAGACGCCGCGCAACGATCTTACAAGCAATAGCACTAAACCCGCGCTGGAGCGGGAGGGTGTGGGATCGGGATGGCAAGAGACTACGCAAGTCTCGGGGCGGCTCAGCGTTCCAGGTTCACCACAGCTTGAGAATATCGACCAGGATAACGCGAATACAAAACAACAGTGCGATACAACCGAACAGCAAATGACCCAGATCCGAGTCCCCATTTTCATCACGGTAAGTGATACCGTGATAGGCGACGGCGCCCGTAATTATGACAAACAAATAGTCAAGCACGTGCAGTACCCGCTCCGTAAACGAGCCAGATGATACCGGATTAAATGTGAATTGGCTGCAGTTTCGTCGCACGGCCCACGTAGCCCTGCAGCACTGCTAATAGCAGGGCGGAAACATACAGCGGGAGTAGAAGTACAAATCCACGGACAGCTGCGCAAGAATAATCATGACGACGAGGACTGTTACCAGGATGACGGCGAAGCGAATCCCCTTGGAGACCATGGCTGCTGTTGCGGGCGAGCGTTGAACCCCGAACCGCTCGGGGCTCAGGCGACCTTGCTCCTTGAGCTTTAATGCCATGCGCGTGAATTGCCGTACCCAGGGCGGCACGATCGAGCCGAACATGTACTTTACAAAAAAAGGTTCGATCTTGGTGTCGGTCGAATCTTCCCCGTGCCACCAGCTGTAAGCGAGATGGAAGACGTCGAACTCCCTGATCTCCAGGTGGGCGGCGACATCGAGGACTTCTTCGACGTCCGTGGGAATGTTCTCGTCGAAATACTTCTTGTTTTCAAATGCTCGTAGCTTGTCCCGCAGCTTTTTCATCGCGTGTCCCGGATCTGGGTCGCTCGTCTCCCGTTGCGTTCGGGTTGCGCCGCCGATGCTGGTGGTGTTGGGCCGTGTATCTTTGACTTATTTAACAGAATAGACAGCAAATCATACCGGAAAATTTCATCGGCCTGCAGGAAAATCTACAAAGGTATGTTCGGGCTGTGCTTCTGCATGACTAAGCACATGCTGCAAAAAGCCAAAATGCCGGAGGTGCACGCCGACGCAGCTATCACGCATCTCGTGATGTGCAACCGTGAGCGTGCGACACGCTACGATTGCGTGGGAGCGTATGTTACGATGTGTAACGAGTGAAGCGGCCGATTGGTGCAAAGGCCGTATAACTAGTTGATATTATTTGGTTAATATTCTTAAAGGTGTGGCGCGAAATTTGCACTATTCCCGACGGTGATAGGCATGCGCCAGCTACAGACGGAATCGGGCCCCTGCCGAGAACAGTGAACGGCGGGATGGCTGGCGGGGAACCGCACGTTGCGGGGCACCGTGTCGAAATCAGCGGTCATTACATGACTAACCTACTGCGCGTAATAACTGCAAATCCGGTATTCAAGTGGCTTATCTGGCTGCTGTTTGCGGCGTTATTTTACAAATCGGGCGAGACCTTTACGGTATGGGTCATGGAGCCCGAGCGCTTGCAGAGTGGTGCTGAGTGGATGTGGATCATCCTCTTTCCCTTGCTGGTTCCCGTTTTCTTTGTCGTCAATCGACGCTTGGGGTGTGCCAGCGGGTCTTGTCCGACTGCGAGTGGCCGCATAGATACAGGTCACTTCCCGGGGCACTAGTACCGGAGGCCTAGGGACCGCTGGTGCGACCCGCTTCGTGATCCCTCGAAGCGTCAATGGGAGATTCCGGCTACCTGGGGCTTCGCGAGGAAGATTGCAGCCCAGGCGAGAGAGTCAAAAATTAAGGAGGGGAGGGGACGTCAATACAAGAACTGTAAACCGTTCTCAAGGCCGCCGTCCGATTCACCGCTATTCTGTCCCGGTACGGCGAGCGCGCGCGACACTGCGCATCGTGCCCTTAAGAACGCCGACTGTAATCCTGATCGCCCAAGCGTGATTCGCACGTCGGTCAGAACCGCCAAAAGGAGCAACGGCTGAGCCTCTGATGCAAAGAGTTTACCCGGTTCTTTGCAACGTCGCGGCAGATATGTCGATCAGCGAGTAACAATACAGAACCCGGTATTGTCCTTCGCTATATCCATTTATTGGAGGAGATTGAGCTATGGCGAAAAAAAACGTTGAGACTTCAGAAGCGCAAATCGCGGTGCACTGGCAGGAGGAAGGATACTACTATCCTCCTGCCAGGTTTATCGCCCAGGCAAACATGACGGATGAGACCATCTACGACCGGTTCAGCCTGGAGAATTTTCCCGAGTGTTTTAAAGAATACGCAGACTTGCTGGATTGGTACAAGTATTGGGAAAAGACCCTAGACGCTAGTAATCCACCCTTCTGGAAATGGTTTGTCGGTGGCGAGCTCAATGCTTGTTACAATTGTGTTGACAGACATCTGGTGAAGTACAAGAACAAGACAGCAATCCATTTCGTCCCCGAGCCCGAGGATGAGCGAATAGAACACGTGACCTTCCAGGAGCTTTTTGTACGAGTCAACGAGTTTGCCGCGCTTTTGCGTGAGTTCGCCGGCCTGAAGAGGGGAGACCGTGTGACGTTGCAAATGCCGATGACGGCAGAGCTGCCCATCACGATGCTGGCCTGCGCGAGGCTCGGTGTGATTCATTCCGAGGTGTTCGCGGGTTTCAGTGGCAAGTCGTGCGCGGACCGCATCGTAGATTCAGGCAGCAAGGTGCTCATAACCATGGATGGGTACTACCGCACTGGCAAGCTCCTGGATCATAAGGAAAAGGCCGATATCGCCGTCGAGGAAGCGAAAAAGGAGGGCCACACGGTCGATAAGGTGCTCGTGTGGCAGCGCCATCCTGGGAAGAATTCCAGCGCCACGCCGCGGGTCAACGGCCGGGATTATGTTGTGAATGATCTACTCAAAGACTTTCGTGGGAAACGTGTGGAGCCGGAGCGTATGCGCGCGGAAGAACCGCTCTTTCTCATGTACACCAGCGGCACGACGGGCAAACCCAAAGGTGCGCAGCACAGCACTGGCGGCTATCTTGCCTATGTGGCCGGTACGACAAAGTTTATCCAGGACGTTCATCCAGAAGATGTGTACTGGTGTATGGCAGATATCGGTTGGATCACGGGCCATTCCTACATCGTTTACGGTCCTTTGGCTGTGTGCGCATCTTCCGTTATTTACGAGGGCCTGCCCAATTATCCGGATGCCGGGCGTCCTTGGCGGATTGCGGAAGAGCTTGATGTAAATATCTTTCATACGTCGCCGACAGCGATTCGGGCTTTGAGAAAGATCGGCCCCGATGAACCGTCCAAGTACAACCATCACTTCAAGCACATGACCACGGTAGGGGAACCAATCGAGCCTGAGGTGTGGAAATGGTATTACGAGACCGTTGGGAAGGGTGAAGCGGTCATTGTCGATACTTATTGGCAGACCGAGACCGGTGGTTTTCTCTGCAGTACGCTGCCCGCACTGCAACCGATGAAGCCGGGCAGTGCAGGCCCGGGTGTGCCGGGCATCCATCCAGTGATCTACGACGACGAGGGAAAAGAAATCCCTGCGGGCTCAGGTGCCGGCAATTTCTGCATTCGCAACCCGTGGCCCGGCATCATGCAGACGATATGGGGAGACCCCGACCGCTTTGTCGACGTGTACTACACGCGGTACTGCAAGGACAAGAACAGCCAAGACTGGCGCGATTGGCCGTACTTGGCCGGTGACGGCGCCGTGGAGGCAAAGGACGGGTACTATCGTATCCTTGGGCGCATTGACGACGTCATCAATGTGGCGGGGCACCGGCTAGGCACCAAAGAGCTCGAGTCGGCTGCACTGGTCGTGCCGGAGGTGGCGGAATCGGCGGTCGTCGCTCTTTCGGACAGCATCAAGGGTATCGTCCCCGATCTGTATGTATCCCTGAAACCTGGCGTGGACGCAAGCGAAGACCTACGCAAACGGGTTTCCGATGCCATTGTGAAGGAGATCGGGCCGATCGCGCGGCCAAAGAACGTTTGGATCGTGCCTGACATGCCCAAAACACGTTCCGGAAAAATCATGCGCCGAGTCCTGGCGGCCATATCCAATAAACAGGATGTGGGGGACCTAACAACGCTTGCAAACCCCGAAGTGGTCGGTCAGATCCAGGCGGTGGAAAAAGCATAGAATAGCGAAACTACAAACTAAGCGTTATGCTATCGGCCGCCGTGAGGCGGCCGTTTTGTTGTGCAGCGCAGTCACAGACTACCGTGAGTCGGGATGGTCTCATGGCATTGACGTAAGGTGACTCGGGATCTCGGGTTTCGAGAATGCGTGGCTGTACAACGCGAACTTGTCACAGCGGCGGCAAGCCTGCACGCATATCGGTAGCTTGAATAGTTGTACCGAGGCTATGTCGAGGAACAGGATAGCCGTAATCATGAAAGGCAGTCATGACTGAAGATGCCCTTCAGTTTACTGTCCAGTGCTACGCTGGGCATCGGGCAGACGAGGCACCGCAACGGTTCTTTCTCGGCAAGCGCAAGGTCGAGGTGATCGATATCCTGGACCGGTGGCTTGATCCAGATCACGAGTATTTTAAGGTCCGTGGCGACGACCAAAGTGTCTACATCCTGCGTCACGATGTTGCGGCGGACCGCTGGGAGCTCACCATGTTCGCGCGCTAGCCTCGAAGACGTGTTCGGCACACCAGACGGGTTGTTTCGATAAAAGTATGCTGCAGCTTAATCCCTTACAAGCTGCGGAAGCAGATCGCTCGCACGGGTGAGGATGCTGATGTCGCAGTGGGGCGATAGCGTTGTTGTTTCCGTATTAATCTCGACCACACACGCGCCGTGCTCTTGCGCCAGCAACGGCAAACTGGCGGCAGGCTGGACCAGCGCCGAGGTGCCGACCACGAAGAAGAGTTGGGCATTTGCTGCGGCGGCGGACGCCTTTTGCAGTACATCAGTCGGTAGCGCTTCACCGAACCAGACCACGGCGGGCCGCAATAACGCCCCACAGGGACAATGTGGTGGCAGCTCACGCAACGGCACCTCCGTGTTGCGGTTTTGACGTCCGCAACCCGTGCACCGCAGGGTCCACAGATCACCATGTAGCCTGAGGATACGCGTGGAGCCTGCGCGCTCATGCAACCCGTCGACGTTCTGGGTAATCAGGGTCAGCGCCGGCAAGCGGCGCGCAAGCCGCGCCAGCGCATGGTGACCGGGATTAGGCTGGGCCTCTGCCACGCGTGCGCGCCGCCAGTCATACCACTGCCAGACGAGGTGCGGGTCTCTGGCGAATGCCTCCGGTGTCGCCAGGTCCTCCGGGCGGTGTTGTTGCCACAGGCCGCCGGGGCCACGAAACACAGGAATGCCGCTTTCTACCGAGATGCCGGCACCTGTTAACACGGCCACGCGCTCCGATTCACCGAGCCAACCTTGGACGGTATCGATATCGGCCATACGGGGAATAATAAGTGAAAGCCCGGTGCCCGAGTAGCCGCACGAGCGCCTGGTGCTCACCGGAATGCGCTTGCATAAGCCGATCCGAACGCCTCGCTGACAGGCGTGGTTTTTCACCGAGTCGCCTGGTTGTGCAGCCACAGGCGATGTTTGCCGGGGATGCGTCACCCCCCATTTCCGGGCCTTCCGCGGCCGTGCTAGCAGATTCGCTGTTTACGCGTCAGCCGCCCAGGGTCGGTGGATCTCGGTGTTGATGATGGCGGGTTCACGCACCTTTGATTATGTTACGCTCGGTTGCGTCGAGAGGCCGGTTTTACGGTTTGATCGCGGTATGCGGCCCCCATGTTGAGGAGCATCTGGAGACATGCCGTCGGTATACACCGAAGATGTAGCAAGACTGCTTGAGCGGTTTCGACCTGCGTCGATATTACAGCTCGCTCCCGAAGACACTGAGCTGTTTTCGCGCTATCTACAGGCGAACCCGGCGTGCGAAATAGAGCGCCTCGGGCGCAGTGATATTATCGCGCAATTAAAAGGGAAGAGGCGTTACGCATTCAGCTTTGTAGCCAACACGCTCGAGCATCTGGACAAAGAAGCCGCCGGGCAGGTAATCGCAAAACTGCGGGATATTCACTCCGAGCGTTTATTCGTCGTGGTGCCGGTGGGCAACGACTGGGAGGGTCTCGCGAGCACATGGGGGCTGTCTGATTTTGTAGCCTTCGGTATGCGCCTTATGTCGAGCTATACGACAAGCGGGAAACGCTTGCAGATTTATAAGTTTGATATTTCCGATTATAAAGACACCCCGGACTGGCTCAGCTCGAAGCACTGGGCGCATCCCGAACGTTGGGACAAAGAGCGGTGGTAGAAATACTAGGACTCAGGTCTGGAGACTTGGGGCCAGGCGCAGCGCAGCCGAGGCTCAGGATTTAACACTAAGTCCTGAACCCCCGCTCCTTAGTCCTGTAGCGAATTGTAGTGATCCGCAATCACCTCGGCGACGCAGCTGGTGAGCTTCTTGCCGGTGGGGATGTGGAGAAATTCGTTCGGACCGTGGGCGTTTGAGTGGGGCCCCAACACGCCCGTGACCAGGAACTGCGCCTGCGGAAATCGCTCGCCGAGCATGGCCATGAAGGGGATAGAGCCACCTTCACCCATGTAGACTGCGGGTTTGCCGAAATACGCTCGCGATGCCTGCTCGATGGCCTCCGCTAGCCACGGGCTGATCGCGGGGGCGTCCCAGCCGGTTGCGGCCTGCTCGGGTTCGAATCTGACCATCACACCATACGGTGAATCGCGTTCGAGAATCCCCTTCAATCTCGCAGTCGCTGCGTCCGCATCACAAGTCGGGGGCAGGCGCAATGAAAGCTTCACCGCAGTCATCGGGCGCAACACATTTCCCGCGCTCTCGAGCGGCGGGAGCCCACCGGCACCGGTAACCGCCAATGCCGGCCGCCAGGTACGATTCAGCACCAGCTCGGAGATGTCATCCGATATAGGCTTCGCGCCATGGACGGACGGAAACTTCGCATATACCTCACTACCCAATATGTCGGCGGCATGATGTGCCTGTTCCACGCGCTCACGGGGAATGTTGACGTAAAAGTCGCGCGGGATCACCATGCCGCTGGATTCATCCTCTACCCGACTTAGTAGCTGCCGGATGACGCGAAAGCTGGAAGGGACGATGCCGCTGGCGTCGCCCGAGTGCACGCCTTCCGTCAGGACGTCCACGACGAGGTTGCCCCCGATGAGACCGCGCAGGGACGTCGTGCACCACAATTGCTCGTAGTTGCCGCACCCGGAATCCAGGCAGATCACGAGGTCCGGTATCCCGATCCGGTTGGCCAGCGCATCCATGTAGTAGGGCAGGTCATAACTGCCGCTTTCCTCACATGCCTCGATCAGTATGACGCAACGCGAATGCGAGATATTTTGATCCTTGAGAGCGCCAATCGCCGTCAGTGCCGCGAATGCGGCGTAGCCGTCGTCGGCACCACCGCGTCCGTAAAGCTTGTCATTCTCGATGAGCGGTATCCACGGTCCCAACTCCTCACGCCAGCCCGTCATTTCGGGTTGCTTGTCCAGGTGGCCGTACAGCAATATGGCGCGATCGGCATTGCCAGGGATCTCGATGAAGATCAGGGGCGTGCGGCCTTCGAGCCGAACGACCTCCAGCGTCATGTCATCGACCGAATGGGCGCGGCACCAGCTATCGAAAAGCGACACCGCTTCTTCCATATAACCGTGTTCCTGCCATTGGGGATCGAATAGCGGCGATTTATTCGGAATTCGAATATATTCGGCGAGCGTTGGAACGATCGAATCGTCCCAAAGCTGTTCTACGAATTGACGTGTTTTGGTGGGATCCATACGTTACTTATTTCTTGGCCTGACAGGTGGAATCGAGTGTAATGGGTCCAGGGGTTGCTGAGAAGATCCTAGGAAGATGTGTCTCCTGACCGGCGACATATATTAGCCGGGTCTCGTCCCGGCAGACGAGGAACTTTGGTTTCGGCCAAAGTTCCCAAAGCCATTGGCGCCTGCGCCATCGCCCGCAAGAACAGCGGGTCCCCGTCACGCCTTGGTCGTCTCAGGGGGTCCAGGCAAGGCACGTCGGTGTACCTGGCCTGGACGCGCGGGATCCTTCCCGCGCGCCCGTTCCGGCCCGCTCTTCGTCTGCACTCGGGGCTCGGCTTGACCAAGGGGGCTCAAAAAAACACTAATTCAAAACACAGCCACCATTCCCTCTCCCTTCATGGGGGGAGGGCTGGGGAGAGGGTCCTCGGCTTGACCAAGGGGCGGAAAACCTGCGATCGGGGTGGGAAGTGGATGTACGGCGCCGTGAAGTTACGAGAGCTACAGTGGCCCGGGCCGACGTAGAATGTATTGAAGGCTTACCGATATGGCTGAACACGTGTTGCTTCTGACCGGTCTGCCGGGCATCGGCAAGACCACCGTGATCCGGGGCGTGGCCGAGGGTCTCGCCGGGCGGTGCCTTGGGGGTTTCTACACAGGCGAGATACGAGACCACGGGGAACGCCGGGGGTTTCGTCTTAACTACATTTTCCGGGCAGGAAATAGTGATGGCACACGTAGATTTGCCGAAAAGATTTCGTGTGGGACGATATGGGGTCGACGTGGCCGGCATCGATGCCGTTGTCGAAAGTGCGCTCCGATTAGATCCAACGATCGACGTTTATCTAGTCGACGAGATTGGCAAGATGGAATGCCTGTCCACCCGGTTCATCGCTGAAATGCGCAGTCTTTTAGACGCGAGCAAATCCGTTGTTGCCACGATCGCACTGCGAGGTTCGGGGTTCATGGCGCAGGTCAAGCAGTTGCCAGAGGCTCAGTTATGGGAGCTGAACATTAAGAACCGAGACCACATGCCCGACAAGGTGATCGCGTGGCTGGGCAACACCTTGCCCATGTGTAGCTAACGGCGCGCGCGAGAGCCTATCACGTTACTATGGTCGATAGGCCACGACAAACTCTGCAAAACTACTGATATATTGTTGTAAACGTGCTCGAATATCCTCGTCGACCAGCTTTCCCGACTCATCGAAAACCTTCGAGGCGCCGCCGACGTAGAGCTGACTACCGAACCAGGGCCTCATACCCAAGGTTCTAAATATGGGCAGCCATGCCGTCTGCGCCAGGCGGGTGCCTACAGCTCCGGGAGTGGCGCCCATGATGGCGACAGGCCGGTTGCGAAAGACACGCGCTATGTCGCCAGGCGGGCGCGAGAGCCAATCGATGGCGTTTTTCAGGACTCCCGGGAGCGAGTTGTTGTACTCAGGCGTGACCAGGAGCAAACCGTCGGCCTTGGCAATGCGATCTTTGAGCTCGGCAACGGGTGCCGGGATACCGTCGTTCGCTTCGAGGTCACCGTCATACAAAGGGATGTCCTTGATCGAGCCGATCTCCACCGTGCACCCCGCTGGAACCAGCTCGGCGGCAGCGCGCAACAAGGCCGCGTTATAGGATTGCTTTCTCAGGCTTCCGGCAATACCGATTATTGTCGTCATATCCTTCTCCCTTTGTGCGACGTGATAATCACGTCCTTCGGCGTCTGATCCCTCCGGAATCTGCGATTAAGGAATGTCCCGATAGCGCGGCTGGATCGTCTTGTCTTTTGCCGGCAGGTTTACCCAAATCTGTACATCATGCCAGACACCACCGCTTCGATGAAGCTCCGGCTCCGGCATTTCCGAGTGCACAATACCGGCACCTGCAGTCATCCACTCCACGTCTGCGGGACCCAGGTTGCCGGTGTGACCATGTGAGTCCTTGTGCTGGAGCCGACCCTCGAGCATATAGGTAACTGAAACCCAGAGAGGGTCAGACACATCTGCGGGCGCACAGCCGTGGCGCAGGCCACGGTGCCGTGCGCTTAAGAGCGCGCGGAAACACAGGGGACAAGAAATAGGCCCGACGCCGACCGCCCAGGCAATCTCGGGTTGCCCGACGAGGTACTGCCGTTGGATAAGGCGGGCCGTGGAGGTTTGGGGCGGATCTAACCCGCAGCCCGCTTCGTATCGCTGTGCTCGCGCGTCAGTGCCGCGGGACGGGGGCGGCGTGTCGCTTTGCGATCACTCGGGCGGAGAAGCTTGACGGACACGCCTGCGGGTTCGGCGAGGTGGAGGTCTACATCACCCAAAAGGTCTTCATCGCCTAAATAATTCGATTCGCGCAGTATCTTTCCCAAGGCGAGCGCCACTAGGAATCCAATTGCAAACCAACTTACTAGAAATAGTCCGATGCTCATACCTACTCTCCTTGCGCCCTGTCGTCCCTGGAATAGACCGGTATCATTAAAAGAATCGTTCATAATGCCCAAGCACGCAAATGCCAGGAGTGACAGGCGGCGGTATGGGTCCGATGAGCGGTTCGTAAGCTGACCGACGGCAGATAGCATGCGACAATCTTTGCTAATTCCTCGTGTCCTTAGAGCATGCAACTGGGTGCGCGCGCGTGACGCCGAACGACACGACCTCGGGCGAGATCAGTCTCACCGACGTGAGCAGCTTGTGCGGCTGTGCCGTCACTTATTGCAGGCGACTATTTCGCGCGCTTTGTAAGGTGGTGAGCGATAAGGGATCTTTGCTTGCGCTCGGCCGTCCAATTTATAACGAGGCCGACCGCGCCCATTCCGATAAACCAGATCAAGACCCAACCGGGCATGGTCAAACCGAGAAAGCTCCACACAATGTCCGCGCATTCGCCCGAGTGCGTGAAGACGCGCTTTATAACCTCTATTATCGGCAACATTTCCAGCAAATATTCCAGGTCGGCGCCACAATTCGGAACTTGATCGGCAGGCAGCGACTGGATCCAAAGGTGGCGACCTGAGATCGATGCGCCGGCCGCAGCCGTGAGCGCAATGAGCACGCCGTAGATGCGACGACCAAACCGTCCCGGGTTGTGTAATGCAGCCGCCAGGAACACGATACCGACCACGATCACGCCGACTCTCTGAAAGATACACAAGGGGCAAGGCTCCAGTCCTTCGTGCAACTCCAGGTAATAGGCGTAGCCGAGCAATGCCGTGCACGCCAGAAATCCGGCGGAATTAAACCAGCGCAGTGGGATCTTGGTTAATACTCCCATGGGGAAGCGCTCGACTTGGTTATCTTATCGGGCCTTGCAAACGCACAATTGTGCGAAATGTGGCCGAATGTAA
>JBHHZP010000044.1:0-24958 GCA_046758085.1 Acidiferrobacterales bacterium | reverse complement strand
TTTAGTTCCAAGGATGCAGATCGCACGGTCCGCCGTGTAGATCTTTAGATTTTCACCTCCCTCCTGATAACGATCTGGATCGACCCCTGGATCTAATTTAATTAATTCGATTCATTCCTGCCTGCGCGTGCCCGCGTAGAGTTTCCCGCACAAGTAGAGGAGGCCAGTTCGTGGTGACCCGAACCCGGGTACTGCTGTGGGATATGCCAACGATGATGCGTGACATCATTCTTCAAGTGCTCGAAAGGGAATCGGACTTCCAGGTAGGGGTGCCCACCGACAAGACATCAACGCTGCTGGACGCTTCCAAGAAGTACATGCCGGACATAATTGTCACGAGTCTCGGGGCAGACGCAGTGGACACTACTTATAAAGACCTGTTGCTGGAGTGCCCTCGGGTAAAGGTCTTGGACGTACGAAGGGACGGGCGCAACGGTTATTTATACGCGTTGCGCCCTGAGGGGAAGCTACTTGGAGAAGTATCGCCGGAATCTTTAGTAACAGCTATTCGCAAGGCTGTGCTTCCGCCTCATGAAGGGTGTTTCCCTCCGCCTCTTCGAAAAAGGTAGTTCTAGAACAGTACGCAGAATGCCGCCATGAGGCAACCGTTTCCTGTTTTCGTCGTGCTTAGATTAATCGGCCCATAAGGAGCTCATCATGAAACACAAGAAGCTGAGTACACGTAATATTGCAGCAGGACTGGCGATGGCCGTTGCAATGAGTGCCGCGGGTACAGCTCAGGCGGTCAAGTTCGAGTTCCACGGCGATCTCGACAATCGGTTCATGCTCTTCACCGACCAAGGCTTGTTCCCCAGCAAGGCTCAGATCACCGACCCGACCACCCCTGAGAATTTCGGTAATTTCAAATACCGGCTGTGGACCACCGCGGGGACCGACGACGGCAGCGTCAAGGGCGTGTTCGCGATCGAGGTTGGCGCCGTCCGTTTCGGCCGCGAGGGCCGCACTGGTCCGTCTACAGGCGGCGCCTTCTCCGGTGACGGGGTCAATATCGAGACCCGCTGGGCGTACGTCGATTTCAGCGTCGGCCGGCCGGGCCGCCTCAAGACGGGTCTGCAGCCCTTCTCGCTGGATAAGCACCTGTGGAAGGAAACCGCTGCCGGGATATTATTAGACGGGGCGTTTGGCGGCGGAAAGACCAAATACCAGTTTGCCTGGATGCGGGGTTCCGAATCATTCAACAACCCCAACACCACCAACATCAGCGATGACCTGGATGGGCTGTCGGCCAAATTCAAATTTAACCCCTCGGAGAACGTGAAACTGGGTGTGTTCGGGCTTGTCCAATTCTCATCAAATAAGGCTGACGGCACTGCGATCGACTGTAGTCCCACGGGGTCGAGAAAAGGAGCGCGCTGCTGGGAGGTCAAGAACTTCGCTAAGGGAGGGGCAGATTTTGACCTCATCAGTATCGGCGTCGACGGCAGCTACACGCGACCAACCGGTTCCGGCAACGTTTTCGTGAACTGGGATGTGATCGCGCAGGACGGTAGTCTCGGCAATACGACCTTCACTGGAACCGATGGGACGGTCGCGGCTGCAAAAGACTTCGATATCAGTGCACAGATGGCTCGCTTCGAAATTGGGGCTAAGGTACGCAAGTTCAAATACAAGTACACCTTGCTGTGGCAATCCGGCGACGATAACCCCAATGACCGCGATTTCGACGCCTTCCTAGCGACCGATATGGACAGCAGCGACAGCATCATCTTCAGCGAAGAAAGTATCACCAGCGACTTCTTCCTGGTGGAGACGAACTACCTGTTCGACAAAGGCATTTTCCAGAACAGGTTCGATGTGGACTATCGGGTCAACAAGAGGCTGTCGGTGGGCGGAGCCGTTTCGCTGCTGAAGCTCGCTGAAGATCTGGAGTATGTCAACGCCAGCGGCACCAGGTTCAGTTCGGACGACCTCGGCGTGGAGGTCAGCGGGCGTCTGAAGTACAAGATCGCACCCCGCACGGAGTTCCAGGCGCAGCTCGCCTTTCTTTCCGCCGATGACGCCATGGACTTCTTCGAAGGCGTTGCAGGTGGTGGGCCACCGCAGGACGGGAGTTCCGATGAGGATATCATTAAATTGAATGCGCGCGTTCGCTACAAGTTCTAGGGCGTGTGCGTAGACAACGGCGTGAACGGTTGCAGGCCGGGTGGACAGGCCGGGTGTTCACACCCGGCCTGCTTTGTCGGTTTCGGCGTATCTGCAAGATTCGCCACCGCCGCAGCGGCCGCTGCTGCGCCCAGGCTCCGCTTTGGGCCCCCACGCAGAACGGGGAGGCAACGACAACTTAGCAAGGCTTGGCCATGACGTGCTACCTATTGCGATTGCGGTTTCTTACAGCGCTGCTCTCTTTTGTGTGCTCGGCGCACCTCTTCGCCGGGGTAAGCGAGCAGATTGTGCAGGATTTCAAACCGCTGTCGGGTTATGTCGTCGGGCAGGAGGGCCGGAGTTATATCATCGACCTCGACGCCGCCGACGGCCTATCGGTAGGAGATGTGGTCACGGTTGTCGAGCCCGGGGTGGTGCTTACCCATCCGGTAAGCGGCGAGTCGCTGGGTCGCCTGGAGAAAATAAAAGGCATGCTCAGGGTAACGCAGGTGCGGGCCGGGTTTTCCCTTGCCCGCCCGGTGGGTGCGAGCGGCGGTATCGCTCGCGGCGACCCGATTCGCCGTTACCAGAACGTAAAGGCGGCGTTTCACGACTACACGGGCGACGGCGAGCCGCTTTACCTCGAGCTCCGCAACGCACTGTCCACGTTGCAATGGCAGAACTACTCGAGAGCCACCGAGTCGGGGGCGTCTGCGGCATCGCCCGAAAGTGGGACACACTTACTGTTCGAGCTGCGTGAGCAGGGGCTGACCGTGCGCGACGCGGAATCGCGACTCCTGAAGACCTATGCGTGGCCAGGGACTGTGATTGGCGCGGAGCGGCGGGCCGTGCCATCACCTGTCGACGTTCCTGCCCCCGCTGCCGCTGTTCCCCAAGCGGGCGCGACGGCGCCTGAAAAACCCGTCCAGGAGCGCTTTGAGCCGCAATTCCCGGGGGGCGAACGCGTCGCCAGGCTTCCCGCGAAGGTCAAGGCGGCCGACTTTATTCACTTCCAGGGCCGGATGTTGGTGGCCACGACCGATGGGGCGAGCATTCAGGTTTCCGAAGCCGATGAGCGCATGAGCCCGGTGGCGGCAGGGGGACCGACCACACCTGGCCAGATTCTCTCCCTGCACTGGTGGAGGCCGGAGGAAAAGCGCCCGCCTCTGCTCGTTGCCAACATCTGGCAGGAGCAGGAAAACCGGCCGCAAGGCGCCATTTTTGCCTTGCGCGGGAGCCAACTGGTGCCGGTCCGGGAGACTGTCCTTTTTCTACTCGGGACCTTCGATCGCGACGGTGACGGGCAGCGGGAGCTCCTGCTCGGGCAGTCCTTCGATCCCGAGCGTTTCTTTGGCTTCCGCGTAAGGCAGCTGGCTCTACGCGACAGCAAGCTGCACGCGGGCGAACCGGGCTTCCGGGTGCCGCGAGGCTTTACGGTCCAGGGGGCGGCGTTCGCCGATCTCACCGGGGACAGCCGTCCAGAGCTCGCATTCGTCCACAGCAACATCCTCTACCTCTACGGTCCGGATGGTCAATTGCTGTACCGCTCTGCACCGACAATGGGCGGCAGCCTGTCGAACCTGACCTACGAGGTGGACCCCGAGTTGGAATTCAGCCCTCATAATACAGTTCCGTTCGAGCTTACGCCGGTCGCTGCCGACCTGAATGGTGACGGTGTGGCGGAGCTGATCGTTGTCGCCAGCGAAAGGGGGGCGGTCTCCGCACCCGGCATCGACCCCGGGATCAAGAAGAGCTGGCTGACCGTGTTGGAATTTCGCGACGGGGCGTTCGTCATGGGCAAGCTCGGACCGATGCTGACCCTTCCCATGCAAGGGCTGGCATTTGACCGCTCACGGGTGCTGCTGATTACCCCTGAATCGCATTCCTTCTCGTTATTTAGGCGACGCGGCGCAAGCCAACTGCTTGCGTGGTCACTGCGGCAATAAGCCGTTTCGCAGACCTTGTCCGCGCCTCAGAAGATATCAAGAGATATCCGCACCATAGCCGCCGCGGGCGGGCTTGGCACTCTCAGGGCAAAACAAATAGCGCGTGTCAATTCATACCACCGTTGTCGTCACCTTGTCCGATCTGTCCCTCAATAATATGGAACAGTATGGGGAACTCCTCATTTCCAGTGTCTGCTGTGGTGCCTCGGG
Organism: Acidiferrobacterales bacterium; assembly: GCA_046758085.1. GTDB lineage: Bacteria > Pseudomonadota > Gammaproteobacteria > Acidiferrobacterales > SPGG2 > VRUB01. The sequence goes on along the minus strand of JBHHZP010000044.1, from coordinate 20,699 downwards.
CGACGAGCGCCGGATCCCTATCGTTCGGACTGCGCATAGGCAGGCTCGCCATTCCGAGAGAGACGGGATCACTACGCACGTGGAGGCTACGTATCAGCCCCTGGATCCGTTCTTTGGAAAGAGCGCGGCCTGGCGGCATGCAGTAATAACCAAACAAGACCTGACGCGGACTAAAATCGGGATCATAGCCGGGCTCATCCCATTTCGTTTCGAAGTTAAAACAATGACGTTTACTATTGACGAGCCGATAGGGCGCGTACGTAAACGTCTGAGTGCCATACAAGGGGTCTTCCACTTGGCTGCGGTATGTTGTCTCGACGTCCCAGTCTTTCGGTTGATTCCAGTTAATTTTCCATGTCTCGTTTCTTTTAAAAAACTCAAAAGGGAAAAACTCTAGTGCATCCGCTTCATGGAAGAAAGGCTCTCCCACACTGTTCATGGCGCTATAGATCAGCTCGGCCTGTGCTCCTTGCCCCTGGAACAGCAGATATTCTTGGTTATAACGAGCCGTGTAGGCGCGAATGACTGTCGGTTCAGTGTCTCGGAAAACATCAACATTAAACTCAACATGCCGCTCATTCGATGGGATGTAGAACAACGAACCCGCGTAGCTGGGTAATGTGAAAAGGACCGGGAGAGCACAAAGCACTACCCGATGGCTATAGATGCACTTCCGAAGAAAGCGAAACCAATGAGATTTGACCAAGCCGAGCCTGGCGGCGCCAACAGAGGAACTTTGCGGGATCATGGAACCCTCGAAAGCACGTCGAAAATATGCGCTCGGACACTGAGTCTAATTTACCGATATTACATAAGACAGCTTTGTCCACGAAGGTTCGCAGACCGGGATAAGTGCCGAAAAGAAAAGCGAAGGGCTCTTAAGGCTACGCCAAAACGCCAGCTGGCCGGGACGTGTAGCACAAGGCGCCGGAGAGTCTGCCGGCCCCAGCTGAGTCACGCAAATGGATGCAACATCCCCGGCGTGCGCGGGCCCGCCGGTGAAATTTTTCTACCCATCCGCGGGTCTGCTTGGACAAGGGCCCTCGTTGTAACCAGGCATGATCGACGGCGCTTCGTAGGTGGAATAAAGACCCGATGTTGCTCCGCGCAGAATCTGCCCGTAGATAGGTCGACCCATGAACGCAGAGCGCGGCACTGCTTTGACAAGATTTGCGCCACAGCCCGAAACCCGGATTCGATGCATCCGGCTGCCAGCCGGGGCCATGAGGCTCAATACAGGTGGCTGTCAAGACATGCCTACACCCGAGCGGGCGGCTGACCGATCACTATATTACGCCAGGTTACCGAGTGCCATGGGTGGCCCTCAACAGCGATCTACCGGGTGCATCGAATATGGACGGCCCCGCGGGCGGCCTTTTACCAAGCGGCAGATTACGAAGGAAGCGTGTTGCACGACCCGAGAGGGCGTGGAGGGCTGTTTCAATCGTCCCTCCGGCACCGCACGGCGCCCTTTAAAAGCACCGGGAAACGCGCCGACATCGCTTCCGTGTTCATGCGAGAAACCTGGTGCCTGGGCCGGGAGAGAGTTGGTAGGGGCGCGCGCCCTACCCTTATGCGGCGGCCGTAGTTAGGGCGGCGCTAGCGCGGGCGCACTGATTGGATAACCGCGGGATACAAGCATGCGGTATGCGAGGGGATTCACTGCGGCGATTGGAGGGCTGTGCATCTGCGCGGCCACCGGATTGATACTGGTGACGGGCGCGAACTTCGAGCCGGCGACGGCGGCCGAGATCGAGATGAGCCCCATTAGCGGCGACATCGAGAAGCCGAGACACCATTTTCGGCTGCGCAATCCAGCGAATCTGACCCCGCAGGAGGCAGCTTACGTATACGATATCATTGAGGATGCGCTCGCGGCCGGTTACAAGCGCTCTGGCCACGCCGCGGCGCAGGTCTATCAGGGCTGGCGGCGGTACAACACGGCCCCCTACCTGTCCGTCAGCCACGGCAACCACTACCTCAACAACTATGCCAATTCGCCAGCCCAGGCCTATGGCACCTTTGAGGAGGCCGGCACGATGCCGGTGGGGGCTATCATCGCCAAGGACAGCTTTTCGATCACCGAGACTCGCGGCATCGTGCTTGGGCCGCTGTTCATCATGGAGAAGATGTCGGCAGGCTTCAATTACGTGACCCATGACTGGAGGTTTACCCAGATCCTGCCGGACGGCACGCTACTCGGCGAGACCAACGGCCACGGCGCAGAACGCGTCGAGTACTGCATCCCCTGCCACATAGCGGCTGAGAAACACGACTACCTGTTCTTCGTCCCACAGGAGTACCGTATCGAGCAGGTCAAATAGCCGTGGTGTGCAAGCCGCCAGAGACCTTCAACAGCGGCCTTTCCGAGAATTTCTCATTTCCCCGCAGCGCGCATCTGGGGGTACATCCGACTGCGAAGTACGCACCTGCCCCGGTGCGGTTGCGCCAGCAGCCGGCCTTTCGTAGCATCTCGCGCTTGTGCAGGTCGGTACATCGGCAGGCCGTTGAGCAAGATTTCGGTAGTCGAGGGGAGCAAACACCTAGCATGCGTTTATTATCGCGCCGAGCGTTCCTACGCCAATCGCTCAACGCCTCGGCCATCACACTGACCGGATTACACGGCAGAAAGCTATGGATCACGGATGCACTCGCACGCACGGTACCGGCCGCCTTTCAGCCGATTGCAGGCGGCACACTGCTTGGTACCGCGCCCTTTGTAGGCGAGGGAGACTTTCCGCTCGACACCCTGGTCGGGTCGGGGCTTGCCGCACGACTGGTGACTGATCTCTCGACCATGAGCCCCGAGACGCTGATTACACCGAACTACCAGTTTTTCATCCGCACGAGTTTCCCTGACAAACTCCGCTCAACCAGCCCGTGGAAGATTCTGGTACGCGGGCTGGTTGAGCGCCGTATTGAGCTTGACCTGAACGAGCTGATGCGCGATGAGGTGTCGATGGGGACACATTTGATGGAATGTGCGGGAAACACGCGCCTCGGTGGCTTCGGCCTGATCAGTACGGCGAAGTGGAGCGGAATCCCGATAGCCAAGGTTTTGGAAAGAGTAAATATAAAAAAGTCGCAGGCGACACGCGTGATCATTTCGGGTTTCGACGAGCACTCCAAACGCGATGCCATCTCATTGCCGGGCGCGAGCTGGATCTTTAGCTTCGAGCAGCTCGAGGCGGCCGGCGCGTTTCTGGCGACAGGAATGAACGCCTTGCCGCTCCCCAAAGATCATGGTTACCCGGTCCGGTTCATCATGCCGGGCTGGTATGCCTGCACCTGCATCAAGTGGGTCAACCAGATTCTGCTGGTGGATGATACGGCGCCTGCTACCGGCCATATGAAGGAGTACGCCAGCCGCACCTTCCAGCAAGGTGCCCCCAGGTTGGCCAAGGATTTCACGCCGGCCACGATCGACCTTGCAGCGATGCCGGTGCGGGTCGAAGGATGGCGCGTCGATGGAAAACTTGTTTACCGTATTGTCGGAATTCTATGGGGTGGCAGCAAGCCCACCAGATCTTTGATGATCCGGTTCAGTCCGGATAAAGATTACGTTCCGGTACAGGACTACGATCAGCAAACCAATGCGACATGGACCGTTTGGTCGCATACGTGGTTGCCCGCTAAGCCAGGTCGTTACAAGATTCAGTTGCGAGTTAATGATCCGGCCATACGTACGCGCCATCTCGATAATGGCTATTACGTTCGCACGGTTCAGATACCCGTGGTGTGAGTGTTGCGCCGTTGCGGGCCGGTGGTTTAGGTTTCTTGGGATCTCTCGATTGCGCGATTACGATTGTGCCGTGAGCAGCGTGGATCGCCCCAGGCGTGAGACGTGGCATTGCCCGGTGATCGCAAAGAGAACTCGTACCTTTATCCAGTAAGCATTTTCATGCACATCGCCCCTGACTGTGGCATTCGTGGCTTGCTATCGGCTGTGCTGATCGTCTTCGCGCCGGTTGTGTGCGCCGATTGGCTTAGCGATCAGCAAGAAATCATGGGGACGGGCGTGCGGGTAGAGCTATGGCAAGACCGCCCGGCCAAGGGCCAGGCGGTGGATCGGTCGATTACATTATTGCAAACGCGAGGAATCAAGCAGGCGATTGTGACGGCCGGTGGCGACAGTCGTATCATCGGTGATTGAAAGGGCCGCCCGTGGATGGTGGCGATCCGCGGCCCGCGCCGCAGATACAAGGCGGTCGCGGTCTTGCCTCTGAGTAATGCAGTGATTTCGACACCCGGCGATTACGAGCGTTACTTTAATCTGAATGGGGAGCGCTATCACCATATTATCAACCCTCGCAACGGTCACTCCGTGAGTGGTATTCGGAGCGTGACCGTCATAGACGCCGACGCGACTACGGCGGATGCGTTGTCTACGGGTGTATTCGTCCTCGGCGTGAGAAAAGGATTAGTATTGATCGAATCGCTTCCCGATGTGGAAGCAGTCATGATCGACGCGGACAACGAGATGCACTACTCATCGGGACTCTTTCAGCAACAGTCTACCGAAATAAGCCGATCGTCGCCGTAAGGCTCTGGTGCACAACGAATCTCCGCAGGCCTGAAACTGCCTGCCATTTTTTGCATCCTTAGGTCGACGACACACCCTTATGTTAAACCAGCTGAGCGCACCGAAGCTGGGGTGGGAAATGATCGCTCGCGTCAGGCTATTAAATTTGGTACCAGGAACGTCGAGACCGTAGTGGTGACTTAGCCGACCGATTTCCTGCCTTCCTAAGCGGGGTAATTCGCCTATACTTTTTTGTAGGTAATTTTATTGGTCCGAAACAGAGGAACTATACCATGAGCCGAATTTCACGCTGGTTAGGCACGTATCGATTACTTCCCATCGCCTTGGCATTCATCCTCGGCGTATTTCTCGCGACAGCGCAGAGTTTCGCCGGCAAAAGCAAGGACGAGACTGCATCGACGAGCGGCCACCTCGGTAAGACCGTGTTTGTAGACGTATCGGCACTTGGGCGGCGAAGCAGAGCGGCCAAGCGCATGAGTAAGATGCACATGGAGTACGCCAAGAAGGGGTGGACTGTGGTGAACGTCGCCGTTTACGTCGAAAATGGTGATCTGGAAGGTTTCTTCGTTACGTACGTGAAGGACTAGCCCGCACCAGCCGGAAGCTGCCGGCAACGGAACCGGCCGGAACCGTACGCACCATGCCCGGGCATCAATGCGGCGGCGGCGCTCGATCGCAATGCATTACTGCGATGGTGGCGTTGGTTGCGCAGCGCCAGGACCGATGGGCAGCGCCCGTGACTATGCGGCACGGCAGTGGGACAATCTTGTTCGGGCGCGTGTAGCGGTCGAAATCTCATGGCCGATTGCCCATACGCAATCGCGCAGCTCGGAGGCAGCCCATGGCCAGTCAGACATTCACCTTTCAGGGTTTCTTGATCCGCCTGCTTGTCGCGTTGATATTGGTATTCGCTACGTACAATCCGGAGGGTTACTCGTATTATCATTGGACGCTCGCCAAGTTGCCCGAGTTCAGTGTCCTCAAGGGTTTCGTCGGGGTGGTGCTTTTGATCGGCTGGGCCATTTATTTGCGTGCGACGTTCCAGTCGCTGGGCGCCATCGGAACGCTGTTGGCGATCGCCTTCTTTGGTACCCTGCTATGGCTCGCTACCGATCAGGGACTGTTTCCCGCCGATAGCGTGCGTGCTGTGTCGTATATTGTACTCCTTGTCATCAGCGGCGTGATGTCCACAGGCGTGTCATGGTCGCATATTCGCCGCCGGATCACGGGGCAGCTGGATGTCGACGATAATGATTAGCAAGAAACCGGAAATGGAAAGGATTCGGCACGTCCCGATTATTTGATCCGATATCGTGGCAAGGAATAGCACGGTGTTGCGAGATGAGCGTTCAGGAGATAGAGCATGACCCCGCTACCAGATGAGACGACACCGCGAGAGGGCGACACGGCTACTACCGGCAAATCACAAGGTGTCTCCTGGGATAGTGCCGCCGCCACGAGCTCCTATGCCAACGTATGTAACGTGGTCAGCACACGCGAGGAGGTGGTGCTGAATTTCGGGCTAAACCAGATATGGGCGCGCGATCGCGAGGATGTGGAGATTGAGCTGATTAACCGAATCATCATGACCCCGCCGGCAGCGAAACGACTCAGGGACATGCTGAATAAGCTTATCGAGCAGTACGAGTCCCGCTATGGCGAGCTGGGCACAGATTGAGCATTCTCGCCGACGAGACCTATTCATCGGGCATGGCTGGCCCCCACGGTTTTTTTGAAGGTACACACGGCATACCCGAGTCTCTCTGGAGACCATTAGGCGCAGTCGACGCGCAGCGGTTTGACGGAGACCTGTGGCGGGCCCGCTTGCGCGGGTGGCCATGCGACTGGCTGTCACCGCGCTTGCCCGTGCGAGCACTACGTAACGACGAAGCCCGCGGCGGCAAGAGCGCGAATGCATGCTGGGTGTATCAAGGGCTTCGTTCTGGCGCCGGGTGTCTTCAAGTGTATTGCATCGGTGGCATTCTTAGGCGTTTGCGACAGCAATGTCGTTGAGTGATGCGCTGGAAGGCGATCGAAGGCGTGCAACCGGGCCCGCAGGAAACCCTGGTTGTGCAGGTTCTTTCTGCTAAAATTTTTTTTCGGGGAAATGCTTTTATATAATAAGCTGAAACGCCCAGCGAGTCGTATAAGCCCGCACCAGCAAGAATTTTGCGAGCCATGCTCACGCTCATTCGGGGCACGAACGACGTTGTTGGCCGATTTTATCGAATAGAACAAAATGACAAGGATGTGGAAAAACGGGATCAGGAGGCCCGGCCGGCATATATGCCTGCGGTGTTTGGCCGTTTGTTGCGACCTGTTGGCGCAGTCGTGCCGGCACGAAACCCTGTTGTTGCCATCGCTCCCATCGCCCTTCCTTCACACCCATAGGCGGTCTTGTTGTTGCAGCGCACCGCCTCTTTGGCCGCTGGCTGATGCTGAGATTGCCGCGTGCGTGGGCCCGGCATGAAGGATCGAAGCGGGAAGAAACGGCCGGTCACTGGCGAGCTCTCAGCGCTGGGTAGTCTCGTTGGCGATTATGTGTCCGGATCCGAGGGAGCTGCGCTCGCGCGCAGCGGTGGTTTTGTTGACGATGCGAGCCCGGGCGAAAGGGCCGAGGACGTACTGGGTGTCATTGCGGCCGGCGTCTCGGCCGAAACCGGAGATGAGTTTTTCCGCTCACTGGTCCGATATCTGGCGAAGACGCTGGAGGCGGATTACGCCTTTGTGGGCAGGGTGATGATGGACAACCCCGAGGTCGTGAACACGATTGCGGTATGCGCTCACGGAGCGATAGCAGAAAACTTTGACTACCGCTTGGTCGGCTCGGCCTGCGAGGATGTATTAGCTAAGCGGCTGTGCTCCTATCCACACGGTGTACAACGCCAGTTTCCCGATGATCGGCTGCTGGCGCACCTGGACGTCGAAAGTTGCATTGGCACCGCTCTGCTCAATTCGGCAGGCCGGGCATTGGGTCTGATGGTGGTGCTGGATAATAGGCCGCTGGAGAACGAGGAGCGCACGAGGTCGATGCTGCAGATCTTCGCCGTTCGCGCCGCCGCAGAACTTGAACGGATGCAGAGCGAAGAGGCGTTACAGCGATATGAGCACATCGTATCGGCGAGTAGTGATTTTATGGCCTTCGTCGATACGCAGTACAGGTACCAGGCAATCAACACGGCTTATCTTGCGGCATTTGGCAAGGCCAAGGAGGAGATTATTGGACACAACGTGGCAGAGGTCCTCGGGAAGGAGCTGTTCGAGACACGCATCAAGCCGCATCTCGATTACTGTCTGACCGGAAAGAGCAATCACTATCAACTGTGGATGGAGTTCCCGGGGCGCGGACCGCGCTATCTCGATGTTCGCTTCGATCCGTTTCATGACGCACACGGAGTGGTGGCGGGGGTTGCGGTCAATGCCCGTGACATCACCGAGTACAAGCAAGCCGAAGAGGCATTGCGCGAAAACGAAGAGCGGTTCCGTAACCTCATCGAGGGCTCGATACAGGGGATTGTTATTGATTGCGACCGTAAGCCGGTGTTTGTAAACCAAAGCTTCGTCAATATCCTCGGCTATGAGTCGCCCGAAGAGATTCTTGCGATGCAGTCGCTCGATCCTTGCGTGGCACCATATGAACGCGCCCGGCTGAAGAGGTACACAGAGACACGTATGAAAGGGAAAAACGCTCCCACCCAGTATGAGTACGACGCCGTTCGCAAGGATGGATCAATTGTCTCGCTGCAAAATGTCGTCAGACTCATCCGTTGGAAAGGCGAGCCGGCGATCCAGAGCACGGTGGTTGACATTACCGAGCGCAGGCGCGCTGAAGAGGCAATGCAGGAGCATACGCGCCAGCAGGCAACGGTGGCGGAGTTGGGGCAATGGGCGTTGATGGGCACGAACCTGACAACGTTGATGGACATGGCGGTGGAGGTTGTCGCCGAGAGCCTGGCTGTGGAGTTCTGTAAGGTGTTGGAGCTGCTTCCGGACGGCAACACTTTATTGCTACGCTCCGGCGTAGGATGGAAAAACGGTGTTGTTGGGCAAGCGACTATGAGTACCGGGACGGAGTCGCAAGCCGGGTACACGCTAGTGTCGACTGACCCGGTGATTGTTGATGATCTGCGCACTGAAACGCGGTTTACAGGTCCGCAGCTGCTACTCGACCATGGTGTGGTCAGTGGCCTGAGCGTCATTATTCATGGCCATGATCGGCCTTTCGGCGTCCTCGGTGCCCACAGCACGCAGCGGCGTTCATTCACCAAGAACGATATCAATTTCCTCCAGGCGGTGGCTAACGTGCTTGCCGAGGCGAGCGGGCGAAGGCAGGCGGAAGAAACGCTGCGCGCCGTTATCGATGCCGTACCCGCAATCATCAATGCAAAGGACGCCGAATCCCGTTATATCTTCATGAATAGCTATCAGGCCAAGCTGTACGGTGTAACGACGAAGGATGCTGCGGGTAGAACTGCAGCGGAGCTGCTGAATGCGGAGTACGGCAGCTATACGGAAAAGCTTGACCGGCAGGTGATTTCAACGGGGAGGGCGACCCCGAATTTCGAGGAGCAATACGACGATGCCCAGGGCGTGTCGCACACGTTTCTCACGACCAAGGTACCGCTGCACGAGTCGACAGGTCCAGTTAAAAGCGTAGCCACGATATCGCTGGATATCACCGATCGCAAGCGGGCGGAAGAGGCGTTACGGGAGAGCGAAGAGCGGTTCAGGGCCATCGTCGACAACTCACCATCTGCGATACTGCTAAAAGGCATGGGAGGCCGGTTTCTCATCGCCAATAAGCAATGGCATAACTGGTTCAATCCGGAAGGCACGGAGATCTTTGGAAAGACAGTATATGATTTCTTCCCGCGAGAGCACGCCGACGAAGTCACGGCCATGGATCACGCGATTGTCGAAACGGGAATGCCGATTGCACGGGAGCTCGAGACACCTTTTCACGATGGCAGCCTGCGCACGACTATCTTGCATAAGTTTCCGATCTTAGGTCCAGATGGTCGCCCCATTGCCATCGGGGGGCTCAATACTGATATCACCGAACGCAAGCGTGCGGAAGAGGCATTGCGCGCGAGCGAAAGGCGGTATCGGGCTCTATATGACGACAATCCATCTATGTATTTCACTGTCAGCGCGGACGCTACCGTGCTGTCGGTCAATCCATTTGGTGCGCGGCAGCTTGGCTATACCTGCGAGGAGCTCACGGGCAGCTCGTTTGTCGAGCTGGTACATGAGGATGATCGGACCACAGTTGAGCAGCTCCTCATGGAGACGATTGCGCAGCCAGAGCGATTACACCGCCGAGAAGTGCGAAAACTTTGCAAGAGCGGGACTTTGCTGTGGGCAAGGGAGACTGCCCGGGCCAGTGAAGATGCGGACGGTCAAAAGGTTGTGCTGATCGTCTGCGAAGATAGCACGGATGCCCACGAGCTGTCGGAAAGGCTTTCATACCAGGCAAGCCACGATGCATTAACCGGACTGGTGAATCGAAGAGAGTTTGAGCATCGATTGATGCGTGTGTTGCAGAGCGCGCAGGGCACAGAAAGCGAGCACGCACTATGTTATCTCGACCTTGACCAGTTCAAGGTGATCAACGATATCTGCGGCCATATTGCAGGGGATGAGCTTTTGCGGCAATTGAGCCAGGTGCTGGAGGCTAAGGTCAGAAGGCGAGATACGCTCGCCCGTCTCGGGGGCGATGAGTTCGGCCTGTTGATGGAGCATTGTTCTTTGCGTCAGGCCGGGCGTGTGGCGGAAACTCTGCAACAGGCGATTCAAGAATTCCGGTTCATATGGGATGAGCGGGTCTTTAGCATCGGCGCCAGCATCGGCCTGGTGCCTATCGGAGCGAGCAGTGCAAGTGTAACCAGTGTGCTGAGTATGGCCGACGCCGCTTGCTACGCAGCCAAAGACGCGGGACGTAACCGCATCCACATCTATCACGAAGCGGACGGCGATTTCGCGCGGCGTCACGGTGAGATGGAGTTGGTGTCACAAATCAACAGTGCCCTGGAAGAGGACCGATTCCACTTGGTATCGCAGTCGATCGTGCCTGTAGACGGCTCTGGTCCCGAACAGTTTCATTACGAGTTACTGCTTCGTATGGAGAACGAAGCAGGGAACACCGTTTCACCCGAGGTTTTTCTCCCGGCGGCGGAGCGTTACAATATCTCGGTCAAGATCGACCGTTGGGTCATCAGCACGGCATTCGCGTGGCTTGTCGGTCGTGGGGAACATCTTGAGCAGCTGCATTTATGCTCGATCAATCTCTCTGGCCACTCTCTGGGGGATAAAGAGTTCCTGCAGTTTATCATCCGGCAGTTCGAGGAGACAAAGTTGCCGGAAGCCAAGATCTGTTTCGAAATAACCGAGACAGCGGCCATTGCAAACCTGGAAAGCGCCACCAGGTTTATGAAGACATTGAAAGAACGAGGTTGTCGTTTTGCGTTGGACGATTTTGGCAGCGGATTGTCCTCGTTTGCCTACCTTAAGAACTTGCCGGTAGATTTTCTGAAGATCGACGGTGTATTCGTTAAAGACATAGTTGACGACCCTATTGCCTTGGCCATGGTCAAATCAATTAACGAGATCGGCCAGGTGATGGGCAAGAAAACCATCGCCGAGTTCGTAGAGAACGACATCATACTGAAGAAGTTGCGAGAAATTGGTATCAACTATGCCCAGGGCTATGGGGTCGGCCGGCCGCAGCGCATAGCGGCGGCACGGTAGGGCGCTACTATTAGCTTAGCTTAAGCCGGTGATCGACCTAGAGGTGCCGCCCATCGGGTGATGTTGCCGGGGCGTCGTCAAGTCGCAGAGACTGACAATGCCTGTGGGTGCGCAGCCCGGGCTGAGAAACGTGCCGCACTCTCGAGGCCTGCGATAACTTATTGAAAATAATAAGCTATTTTGCGAGCGGCGTGGTGCCCGGGCAGCATGATATGCACCCAATCGCTACCATGTGCCGGTACCGGTGTGCTGACCAGGCGGTTCCGGCCTTGGTCGGTCAGCGTGTTATCGGGTGGCACGAAAAAGCCCGTCGCCAAGGCCGCGGCTGGCGAAGGCACTCAATGGCCGCCCGAATTGCGCAACCGGCTCGGAGATCCTAGACTGCCCGTAACACTGTATGGGACGAGTAAGGGGCCTGACCGAGTACGGGGGTGATGACGATCACGAGCCGTGAGCACCGGGCATATCGCGGCAGTCTGGAGTCGCAATGCATGTGAAGCAAGATCCTTTGCCGGATGAAGCTGTGGGCGACGTTACTCAACTCGAGGCGCAGATTCGCGACAACGAGCGGGTCTGGTCAGGTTTCAGAAGCATTGAGATCCGTATTATCGGTGCGCGCTCGCTGCGCGACCTGGTGGGGTTGGTCGTTCATGGCATACGCGACACCTTTGCTGGCGTCGACCGTGTGACCATAGCTTGTCTCGATGCGGACTACTCGTTGAGCCGGTTGTTTTCCCAAGAACCGGAGCCCAAGCTGGATGCGGACTCATTCGTAGCCGTCAGTCGTGCGTCGCTTGAGGCACTATTTCCCGATTTCCCGCGCCCACGCCTTGGGCACTGTAGTCCCTCCATTCAGTCGTTGTTGTTCGCATCATGCCCGTACCCGTTAGGTTCGATTGCCCTGGTTCCGCTGGTGCTGCGCGGCCAACTCGTAGGGACACTTAGCCAGGCTAGCCGCAATCCGGCACACTATGAACAGACAACCGCTACCGATTTTCTGGAGCACCTCGCGGCTGTGACCGCCATGTGCGTTGATAACGTCGTCAATCGTGAGCGGCTCAAAATCGACGGGCTCACCGATGCCCTGACGCGCGTGGCCAATAGGCGGTTTTTCGATCGTCGGTTAAATGAGGAATTGACACGTTGGCGCCGGCGAGGCGGTTCACTGGTGTGCATGCTGGTGGATGTTGACCATTTCAAAAAAGTCAACGATAACCATGGCCACCAGGCGGGTGATAAAGTATTGGCGCAGGTGGCTGAGCTACTCGGGAAGGATCTGCGTGCCAGCGACGTGTTGGCGCGTTACGGCGGTGAAGAGTTCGTGTTGTTGTTGCCGGAAACGTCGGAACGGCAGGGCTTAGCTATTGCCGAACGCCTTCGCCAGATCGTAGAACGCGCAAGATTCGAAATTGATGCACCCAAACCTCTTGAAGTCACCGTATCGGCAGGTCTGGCGGTGCTCGACCGCCGATCCGCTCGCGTGCCACAGGACACGGACACTTGGATCCTGGGACAAGCGGACGCCGCACTGTACCGGGCCAAGCGGGCCGGGCGCAACAAGGTTCTGGTGGGCGGTTGATCAGGCTCAGTGGAATAGCGCCAATATTGCATGAACTTACACCAGAGATCGCAAAGATGGCAGAGGGAACAAATCGTTAAACACCGCCCGTGGCAACCGGTCCGCGGTGCAAAGTGTGACACCCAACCCCTTTGACATCAGGCTAAAAACGCTTGAATTTTTGTTTCTCTGCGTCTTTTGTGTGCTCAGCGGTGAAATATTCGGAACAAGCCGTTTGTTAGGGATGGCCTGCTGCAAGACGCTAGCAAGATCCCGATGCCTGCATCCCGGGCTGGCGGCGGTTGCCGTTTTCGAAAAAGTACGGTACTTCCGCTAGTAGCCTGTTAATCTGAGACCGTGATGTATTCGTCGTAATCCGTTTGCGCTGCGGCTTGAGTGACATCAATAGCGAGGCGCACAGCCGTAAAAAGTAACAGGCTGCGCACGCTGCGCGAAGACCAAAGTTTTCTTGCTCCCGCGGCGTACAAACCCATCTGCTTCGTAAATGGTCGCGCCAGGTTTTCGGCATTATCGCAGGCTGCCGCCACATGGGTCTTATAGTCGATGATTACGATTTCATTGTCACGGACAAGCAATCGGTCGATAACGCCATAGACATCGGTGGCATCCCGGCGGTAGAGGATGGATACTTCATTACGCGCCTCCAGGTAATAGGCAGGGTCGAACAAATCCCTGAGCACGGGTTCGTTGATCACCGCGCGGGCCTCGTCCCAGCAGCTCTTTAGCAACGGCGGTGATACCCGTCCTATAAGTTCTTTTTCCAGCCGACGTTCCACTTTCATTTGGTCTTGCTCCGTAGTGAGCAGCTCTAGCATCCGGTGAATCAATACACCGCGTGTCCTGGAGCTGTCGGCTGTCGACCCAGGCCACTCAAGCTCATCGCCACCATCTTCTTTTGCAGCGGTGCGACTGGGGTAAATGAATCGAGGTTCGTGGTCGCTTGAGAGTGGTTGTCCCAGCGCGGAATCGATCGGGAAGTCCGGGGTTTTCCCTGCCTGCGTCTGCGGCTCGTGCGACGACGGCGGGATACCATGTTCGAGCATCACGCCAGCACCAAAGCCGCCAGCATCGTCACGGAAGGTCAGACCTGGAATCGGTTGTCGTTGCTGACGCACTGCCTTCCTGAGACGGTCTTCGATGAATCCGTACCAGCCGCGCCCGTGACCGCGCGCAGATTCGCATGCCGAGATGAAAAGCGCATGTTTTGCGCGAGTGAGCGCAACATACAGCAGTTGCGCCTCTTCGCGTCGGATCGCTTCACTCTGGGTCGCCACCAAGGCGGCACTAACAGAATCGCGGTACGCTTTGTTTCCTATCAACTGAAAGCGGCGAGGGCGCGAGGCCTCGACCGGCCAGTCCACGAGGGCCCGGACACCGCTGGCGCGATTGCGATAATCGCGCATGGCGTCTACGAGAAATACCACAGGTTGCTCCAGCCCCTTGGCTGCGTGGATGGTCATCAAGCGCACATAGCTGCGCTGTGTGCCGGCGGTGTCGTTAAGCAACTGGCGGTCTTCCTCGGCCAGAATCGGTAGGTGGTCCAAGAAATGTGCAAGACTCGGGTAGCGCCCGCCGTCGGCCTCAAGGGCGAACTCGACAAATTGCCTCAAGTTCACCTGTATGCGATTGTGCAGGTGCGGTGGGGCAGCGGCAATGTAACGGGCGATAACGTTGCCCTCCATATAGATCTTATCGAGCAAGTCGTGCACGGGGACCTTATTCGCCATCGCGCTCCAGCGCGCTAGCAATCTGTGCGCCCGGTCCAACGGGTGCTCTCTGGCGAAGCCTGTAGCGAGCCGGGTTAATCGTTTGCGCCAGGGAATGGTGGAATCGGCCTGCGCGAGCAAAAGCAAATCGGCGTCGCTACAAGAAAAGAGCGGTGAACGCAGAACCGATGCCAGCGCAAGATCATCATAGGGGGCAATAAGGCACCGTATCAGCTGCACCAGGTCCTGAACCTCCAAGCACTGCATAAACATCCCGCGGCCCACACCGATATATGGAATCCCCGCATGGCGCAAGGCCGCTTCGTAAGCTGGTGCATGCGTGCGATCTCGCATCAGTATCATGATATCGCCATACTCCAGTGGCCGCACGCCACCGTCGTCGATCGGCTGGCCGACAAACTGCTCGATTGCGGCGACTACGAGTTGCCCTTCGGCGCGGTAGCGTTGATCTTCTTCGACGGTGCGTGATTGTCGTAGCGGGTCGCGCAAGGTTGCATGGCCTTGCTCCGCATTGGCGCTGACGGTGTAACGAACGAGCGGCAGCAGCTCGACCCTTCCCCATCGTGCGCGGTGGTACGTGTCGTGCGCACGAAAGTTTTGTAGCAGGAAATCCGATGCACGGTCGTCGGGCGGGGTTTCCATGCTGGCGAGGGCGTTGTCAGGCTCACAAAAAATAAGGTTAAGAAACTGCATGATGGCCGATGATGATCGCCAGGACTTGTCCTGCGTCTGCGTCGCGGCCCCCATGTGTGTCTTGAGCCAGCTCTGGGCCACGTTGAACAGACCGGGATCCGCACGACGGAAACGATAGATAGATTGTTTCTCATCCCCCACGATCAGAACGCTGCGATTTCGTGCAGTACCACCCGCCGCCATTTCCTTAAGCAACGGAAGCAGAAGGTGCCACTGGGTCGGGTTGGTATCCTGGAACTCGTCTATGAGCAGATGATCGATGCGCTGATCGAGCTTGTATTGAACCCACTCGGCGTGTTGACTGCGGTTGAGCAGGCGGTAGGTCTTCCACTCCAGATCATCGAAATCCAGCAGCCCCTGTTCTATCTTGATCCGTTGATAATGACCCAGCAATCGATAACCGCAGCGATACCATGCGCATGTCGCGCCCGCGGTGCGCAGGCGCAGCCGGTAGTCGTTGATCTGCTGCAGCCGTGCGCCGATGCGCTCATGCAAGGCGAGGAACTCGTCGACCGCATCGCCCAGGCGGGTTTCCAGAGCTGTGCTCCTGCGCAAACGCCGTAGTTCCATCTTTGCCGTAAAAAAGACGTTCTTGACCAGATCAAACCCCCGGTCGCATGGAGTCTGGGGATCGCTCGCGCAATCGATGTCGGTGGCGCGGGCGATGTTGGTAGGCGTTGCGTGACGGCGCAGTAGCATGGTGTAGCGCGCAAGCTTTGCGAGCAGTATCGTGTCGTCACCAATTCCGGAAAAAGCGCCGGTCTCTGGACGCAGTTCCAACGCTTCGTGCAATTGCGCTTCGGCATGGGCCACTGGGTGGTCGTGCCCTTCGGTGTAGGCCCACCAGTCGCTGCGATGGTCAAGAAACTCTTGCAGTGCCTGGCGCGTATTGGTGATCCCGCCGCAGGCGTGGAGTAATGTTTCCAGGGCCTGGGCCAGCGACCCGCCCGGATACACAGTGGTTTCACGCTCGAACGCTCGCCAGGCGGCTTGTTGCAACGCGGTGATCGATTCGGTCAACTCGAATCCCGGCGGTACCTCCGCCTCCAGTGGAAAACGGCGTAGAATTTCCTGACAAAACGCGTGGAACGTGGTTGTGCGAAGTGGCTGGTCGGCGGCGAGCAACGTCTCATACATAGCGCGCGCTCGGCCCAGTGTCCGCGCCGTGACCACAATCCCTAGTTCACGCAGCGCCGCGCGCAGCTGCGCGTCCTTCGCGGTGGCCATCTCCAACAGGCGCGCGGTGACGCGGCGGTAGATCTCTGCCGCCGCTTTGCGTGTGAAGGTGATCGCGAGCACCGACCCGGGCGCTACTCCCTGCAGCAACAGCGCGATCAAGCGGCTGGTCAGCAGCCAGGTCTTGCCCGTACCGGCCGCGGCGCGAACGGCGGTGTTGCGCCCGAGGATTGGCCTCAGCGGCATGGCGCAGACCTTCGGGCATAACGGCGATAGTGTGCGAGCCGGGAAGCGTTGGAGATCGTGGTATCCATAATATTCACGAGCAGGACTCAGTCATAAGCCGTTGAAAAACAATCATAATTTATTTAGACCGCGGGCGAGAAGCGGCCGGTTTGACGATATGCTCGCCTGATACCAGGCGCTTTGCCACAGGGATATTGCCACGCCGTCGAGGCACAGACACTTGGGCGAAGTGATAAGCCCGTGGTCACCGCACGGACACTCACGCGCTCGCGTTAGTGATGCCGCTTGCCTCACGCCGGCGCTGACGCGCGTGCGCTACCCGTAGTGTCCAGCCACATTTCTTTGCGGCACAACCCGTGCATGGAACAGCGCGCACATACCGTATCATCACCCCACGCCGGCAGACCTGCTCCCGCAAGCATGGCGTGCTGCATCTGCAGCAGTCTTTCGCGTACGCGTTGAGCCAGCGTATCCAGGCGTGAGCCCGACAGGCCAGTCCGGTCGGAGATCCTACTACCCGCCAAACCTACGAACAGTGCCTGGCTTACCTGTTGTGCCGTGGTCAGCACGTAGAAGGGCAGCTGAATCTGCTCGCCGCCTTCGATATCGGCTAAGTCGGGCACACGGCCGGTCTTGTAATCGATAATGGCGTAACCGTGTTCACCGTGGTCGAGGCGATCGACCCGGGACCTGAGCATGACCGTGACACCCTTATCCGAGCAGATGCGCTGTTGCTTGTGCTCCGTGGCCAGGACTCGCCACTGTTCGGCACGGCGCAGCTCCCAGTCGACGTAGGGCGGGATCAGCTTCTCCCAGGCCAGAAGCCAGCCGCGCGCGAAGAAACTGTTGCGGATATCGGCGGCAAACACGGCTTGGCCGATCTCGCGCAGCAACGCCTCGGCCTGGGATCGGCTCTCCGGGGTAAGTTTTTCCTCAAAGGGTCCCGGCAAGCCGGGCACTCCAGCGTGGAACGCCTGCAGAATCCTGTGCACGCGAGTTCCATAGTCCACTTTTTCAAGCTGCTCACGCACTGGTTCAACCGGCATCAATGCCAGCCCGTCAGCGGCATAGAACTGGTAAGGACAATCCAACATGCGCTGGTGCGTACTGGCTGACAGCGAATCCGGGACCAGTGTCGACGGTAGCGTTGCCACCGGGTAACCCTGCGGGATAGGCAGGCCTGCGTCCTCCGACCATGTGATCTGGGTCAGCGCAGAAGCTGCCAGTTGCCGCAACTCTTTATCGTCCAGCGAATCACCGTAAGCGATCTGATGAAACGCCCGCAGCCGCTCGACCCACGGACTGGGTATGGCGGTTTCGCCCTGGTGTTCGTGACGCAATGTAATCAAGACACGCGGCGCGGCTTCTAGCAGGCGACGGAAATCGTGGAAGCGGGCACGATGCGTCACCCACAGGCTCGGCAATCCTAGCTGGTGACGTACACTTTCATTGAAAAATGGCGTACTTTGTATCGGACCCGGCAGGTGGTCGCGCAAGGCACCGGCGATAACCACTGCATCGAAGCGCAAAAGCCGGCTCCCGCTGAATCCCATGAGCGTAACCTCGGCACCTCGCACCGGCGGTTGAAAGTAGGTGCGCTCGAGGTTACGTCCTAGCCATTGCCGGAACTCTGCCCAGCTGACACGGGGTGAGTGGGTCGGCAGGGTGACATGCATCTCTTGGAGTTCACGCACGAGCGCCGAACCGGCATCATCATTGGCGTACTGCGCCAGCGCTCCCAGCGCATCCAGGCTTTGTGTTAACGCAGCCAGAAAAGTGACGGCTGACCGCGGTCGTGTGTCGATAATCGCGGTCAACGGCCGCGCGGCCACGGCCACTCGCTCCAGCAGTTCGCCCACGGCGTTCGCCGCACCGTCCTGGTAGCGCTGATCGAGCGCATGCGCGTTACGATCTAACGTGCGCTGATAACGTTTCAGTCCGCGCGCGATGTTATGCTGCAATATCACGCCTTGTTCCAGCCACATTACCGTTTCCGCCAAGCGCGTGCGCGGCAGTCCGAGGGAGACGAATGGTGACTTCAGCAGATCGAGCAGCGCAGCGTGCGCAAAATCTTGCTCAAGGCATTCCAGCCATCGCATCAAAGCTGTTGCGGAACTGGTGGTAGACAGCGTCCAACCGGCCGAGTCCTCGACGAAGATGTCAGCGCGTTCGAGCAAGGCGCGCACGCGACGAGCGAGCTTGCGGTCGTTGGTAACGATGCCCACGTGGCGCAGTCCTTGAAGTCGCCAGCGGCGAACCTGTATGTCGATAGCACGGGCTTCACGCTCGAAATTGTCGGCCTCGTGAATGATCAAGCGACCGTGGGCCGGGCTTGCGGGCATGGCCCGGCGCTGGTGGCGGGCGCGGGCACGCATGTCACCTGCATCGAGATCAAAGACGTTATCGATGAATCGACCGTAGGCGGTTCGCGTGATTGAAGGCGCCGTAGCGCGCAGGTTGTGAAGGATCTGCGTAATGACTGCGTCGGGATGGTTGCCGCTGGTCCCGGACTGCCCGTGTAGCAGCACAGTGGCCTGTCCCCGGGTCTGTAAGGTACGGAGCCATACCAACGCCAGGGGGTCGAACTGCACAAACCCGGCCAAGTAGACATGCGTGTGCGCAGGCAATTGCTTCAGACTTTGGCTGAGCCCCGCCGCGGTGGCGCCCGTGGCATCCTGCGACCCGTCAGTCGCAAGTTGCTGTCGCCAGGCATTCCATAAGGTGTGCGCCAACTGGGCCTCATCGCTCAGCGCGCTCGGCGACGGCTCGGGGACGCCGTACCCCGAGGCGAGCAGGCGAGTGAAACCGGCGTGGTCTGGGGGAAGCTGTACCTGGTTCAGGCTGAGCTCATCAAAAAGTGCGAGCAGGCTTTCGATCAACGGCCATGTTCCCCAACGGCGAGTCAGCTCGGGGTGCTGCGTCATGGCATCGAGCAACAACAGCTCGCGACCGGCATCACCGAGTTGGCGTTGTGTCGCGTTAGCGAATGTGCGTAGCCAGGCGGTCAGCGTGGTCGTGCGAGGCGAAATCAGTGCATCGATTCCGCGTGCGGAGGCGACATCGAGCAACACGCGTCGAAACCGCGGCACCGCACTGCTGTGCGGGAACAACACCACGGCATGGCTCAGGTCATGCGCCGGGCCTGAGCCGCTATCTAACAGTAACGCGGCTAATGTTTGGAGTGGATCCCCTGCGTAGGGGACGAGACTGACCGCCGCTGACGATGGACACTGGAGATACTCGGCCATGTAAGGCTCGAACGTGCATTGCCCGAGGGCAGAACGCGTTTAAAACGGTGAGCCAGGACCGGGCAACTGTGATTCCTTTGCGCACGGGCGCGATTAAACCCGGTGGCCCGTGTGCACAGTTAATGGGAGACTGTCCAGCGGCCCGCTATCGTGCTCCGTCCTAACGCTCAAGATATTGCAGCTTGTTCTTCACTTTTTCCCATTCCGCTGCATCCGGCGGCGGAGGCTTCATTTCAGTAATTACCGGCCATTCTTTGGTCAGCTCGACATTGAGTTCCAGAAAATGCATTTGATCTTCCGGTAGATCATCTTCGGCGTAGATCGCGTCAACCGGGCACTCCGGTACGCACAGCGTACAATCAATACACTCTTCCGGGTCAATTACGAGCATGTTGGGTCCTTCGTGGAAACAGTCCACGGGACACACCTCAACGCAGTCCGTGTACTTGCATTTAATGCAAGCTTCAGTGACCACATAGGTCATCGTTTATCTCCAAAATCTGACTGCTGGCAAGGCGTAGATGATACACGCATCAGGCCGGGCAAGGGAATCGGTAGGCGTTACGGGGCCAGCGAACCCGCGTGGGCGTTACGCCATGCCGTGCCCGCCGGCCTGCGCGGCTGGCTGATGACGAAACGGCACCCCTGATCACAACCGCCAGACGGTGATGCCGGCATCGCGCAGCGTCGCGGTTTCAAAGCGCGCTTTAGCGTCTATGAAACAACCATTTGGTGCCAGC
>JBHHZP010000043.1:0-25396 GCA_046758085.1 Acidiferrobacterales bacterium | reverse complement strand
GGCCAGCCGGGCCTGGCCCTGGGTATCGGCGTTTGGTCGTCTTTTTGCGGCGGGTTTCTCAGTGCCATCCTGCTGATGACGCTGGCGCCGCAACTCGCGCGCATCGGCCTGGAGTTTCAGCCCTGGGATTACTTCGCGCTGGTGGCATTCGCATTGACGATCACAGCCAGTCTCGCCGGCAAGAATCTGGTGAAGGGACTGATTGCCGGCGCGCTCGGCCTGCTCGTCTCCACCATCGGCGAGGACGACATTAACGGCGTGGCACGCTTCAATTTCGGCAACGATGCGTTATTGCAAGGGTTCGATTTCCTGCCGGTACTCATCGGTTTGTTTGCCTTCAGTCAGCTCTTGAGCGATGTGCGTGATCGCGACCGGGCCCGCAAATCACTGACCGAAACAAGGACCGTCGCGGTCAAGATCGAACACCGCAGGGCCATCGGCGAGATCCTCAAGCGTTGGACCAACGTGATCCGCTCCGCCCTGATCGGCGTGTTTACCGGCATATTGCCCGGCGCCGGGGGATCAGTCGCCAATATCCTTGCCTACGACCAGGCCAAAAAGGCCTCAAAACACCCGGAGAAGTTCGGCACCGGCATTGCGGACGGCATCGTGGCGCCGGAGACGTCGAATAATGCCACCGAGGGCGGCGCGATGATGACTATGATGGCGCTTGGCATCCCCGGTGATGTGGTCACGGCTGTCATGCTCGGGGCGCTACTGATCCACGATGTGATTCCCAGCCCGTCATTCATTAGCGACGAGCCGTTGCTCGCCTACTCGATTTTTCTCGCCTTCTTCCTCTCCACGTTCATGATGGTCGGGCTGCAGTCGTTTACCTTGAGGATCTTTGTGCTGGTGACCAAGGTGCGCATGTACATGCTGGCCTCGGTAATCCTTGTGTACTGCGCCATTGGTGTGTTCGCGCTTAACAACGTCGAGTTCGACCTGTGGACGTTGCTCTGGTTTGGAATTCTCGGCTACACGATGCGCACGCTCGGCTTTCCGTTGGCGCCCATGATCATCGGCGTGGTGCTCGGCAATATCGCCGAGCTCAACCTCTCGCGTGCATTCGCCATCACCACCGATCTGAGCCCGTTCATCACCCGGCCATGGTCATTGTTTTTCCTCACTCTGGGTTTATTCTCCATGTTCTTCCCGAAGTACCAGAACGAGCGCGGGAAGAGGAAATGGACCCTCGTGTACCCATCGCTCATCGCCATCGGCCTATCTGTGCCGCTGTTCATGATGGGGGGCACAGTGCGGCCGGTACTCGCGGGCGGACTGATCGTCATTGCCGGCTATTTCCTGTGGAGCCATTACCGCAATGGCTGGCGCCTTGAAGGCATCGACACGCCGCCTGTATCGATCACAGATACCTGAGGGTTTCATCCGCTGCGCGCTGCGCAGCACCGGGGTGGTGTTGGCCCGAATGGAATTGTGGAGCGCGCAGATCCTTGATTTCAGACAAATTTTCGGCTGCTGTGGTGGTGACTACGGTGTCAGCATTTTTCCCCGGTCCGCTATCATCGGTGATTGTCTACGTGTTCGTTTTCGCCGCGATTCTTGCGCTGAGTGAGTGCAGGATCCGCCGTCTGGCCGCGCCGAACATTTATTCTGCCCGTCCGTCGGTGATACCCCCCAGCCGATACGGCGATGAGCGACCCGCATACCGGCGCGGTGGCGTATGATTGAAAATTCCAATTCTAAATATTGAAATAATTGTTTTGTGTAATATACCCCGCTGTCACTAAGATTTCCCTGTCGATCGAAAGCGCCCAGGAGTTCGGCGCGGCCGGCTTCGTCCCGGCGGCGCAGTGAAACCAGCGTAGCGCGGCAGTGGCGCACATAAACCTTGGGTTCTAGCGGTGTTGCGGTCACATATATCGCGGGGAGATGGATTATGAAAGTATGTATTGTCGGCGCCGGCGCAATCGGTGGCATGCTTGGCGCAAAGCTCGCGCTGGCGGGTGAGGACGTGACCCTGATCGCCCGCGGTGCTCACCTCGAGGCGATCAAGAAGAACAGCCTCAAGCTCATCATGCAAGACGGCACCGAGTACGTGGCGAGCAACACCCAGGCCACCGGTGATTTGGCGCAAGCCGGGCCGCAGGACGTAGTGATTCTCGCCGTCAAAGCACACCAGATCGAGCCGATCGCAGCCGATCTGCGCGCGCTGTTCAAGTCCGATACGGTCGTCGTGACCACCCAAAACGGGATTCCATGGTGGTACTTCCACAAGCACGGGGGTTCGCTCGATGGCCGCGCGATCAAGGCCGTCGACCCGCGTGGCGTAATCGCAGCCAATATCGAAGCCGACCGGATCATCGGCTGTATCGCCTATCCGGCCGCTGAGATCACCGCGCCAGGGATAATTCGCCACATCGAAGGCACCCGTTTCCCTATCGGCGAGCTCGATGGCTCAGAGTCGGAGCGTGTACGGGCGATCTCGGCCATGCTCGTCAACGCTGGATTCAAATCCCCGATTCTCCCCGACATTCGCTCGGAACTGTGGCTGAAGGCCTGGGGGAACCTGACATTCAATCCTATCAGCGCGCTTACGCACTCAACGCTGGTTGACATCTGTCAGTATCCGCTCACCCGCGAGCTCGCCGCCATGATGATGACCGAGGCGCAGGCGATCGCCAACAAGCTGGGGATAACGTTCCGTATGCCGCTGGAGAAGCGCATCGCCGGGGCCGAGAAAGTCGGCAAGCACAAGACCTCCATGCTCCAGGACGTCGAGTCCGGCAAGGCGGTGGAGGCGAACGCCTTGATCGGGGCGGTCGTGGAGCTGGGCGAGCTGACCCAGACCCCAACGCCCTACCTGAGCGCGGTGTACGCCTGCGTGAAGCTGCTCGCCAAAACGATACAAGCGGAAGAAGTACGTATCGCGGCGCAAGCGCTCAACCGCGACACCGCTGCCGCGATGCTCCCGCGCGTCGCCCAAGCAGTCTAGACAAAACGAACGCCGCACGCCCTCTCCGGGCTGCAGGCGGCGCTCCCCGCTGCAAGCCCGGCATCTTATCAATGGACCCCCGTTGTGTTAAAACCGCAGCGGCTTCTACATGAGAGCGTATTTCAAAATGAAAGCGGTGCTGCTCAACGGACTCGGCGGACGAGAGGTGCTGGCAATCGGCGAGGTACCGAGGCCGTCGCCTGGCGAGGATCAGGTGCTGGTGAAAGTGATGGCAACCTCGGTCAATCGCCCTGACATCATCCAGCGACAAGGGCACTATCCACCGCCAAAGGGCGAGTCCGACATTCTCGGTCTGGAGGTAGCCGGCACGATCGAGCAAATCGGACCCGGCGTGAACGGATGGAAGATCGGTGATCGCGTCATGGGCCTGGTCGCAGGCGGAAGCTATGCGGAGTTCGCCTTGGCCTATGCCGCCCACCTGATCCCCATCCCCGACTCCATGAGCTTCGAGCAGGCCGCATGCATCTGCGAAACCTACATCACCGCTTTCCTCAATATATTCATGATCGGCAATTTCAAGGACGGCGAAAGCGCACTGCTGCACGGTGGCGGTGGTGGCGTGAACACGGCCGCAATTCAGCTTTGCCAGACGCTGACACCTAATGCAAAGATCATTGTGACCGCGTCAGCGCACAAGATCGAGCGCGTCAAGGAGCTTGGTGCCCACCTGGTCATTAACTACCGGGAGCAAGACTTTGCCGAGGAGATCAAGGGCTACACCGGTGGGCAGGGTGTCAACCTGATCCTGGATCATGTGGGTGCGAAGTATCTGGCGCCAAACATGACGGCGCTCGCAGTCGAAGGCAGACTCGTGATTATAGGCGTAATCGGCGGCGCCAAGGCCGAGCTGAACCTGGCGCTGATGATGGTCAAACGTCAGCGCATTATCGGTTCCGTGCTGCGCTCGCGCCCCGTCGCACAAAAGGGAAAAATTACGGCAGAGTTCGCCAAAACGATTGTGCCGAAGTTAGCCGATGGCACCATCGCGCCGCTCATTTCCGCCACCTTTGCGCTCGATGAGGTCGCCAAAGCCCACGAGATGATGGAGGCGAGCAAACATTTTGGAAAGATTGTACTTAAAGTCAGTAGCTAGTAGCGAGTGGCTCGGAAAAAACAAACGCCGAAACCTCGAAGCCCTCGCTACTCGCAACTCGATACTCGCTACTGAATTAATGCGCCATCAATACCGGTATTTCGGCAGCGGCTAGAATATGGCTTGTCACACCGCCGAACAGCAGCTCGCGTGCGCGCACGTGGCTGTACCCGCCAATGACGAGGAGATCGGCCTTGAGCGCGCGGGCTTCAGCCAACAGCGTCTCGCCAACCGAGCGCGTGCCGACACGGAACTGACGCACGGATGCCTTTACACCATGCGATACCAAATGATCGGCCAGGTCTTTCGCGCTCGCTGCCCGCTTCGGCGAGATCAGGATCGTCACGGCATCGGCCACAGTGAGACAGGGCATCGCCGCGGCGACAGCACGCGCTGCTTCCGCGCTGGCGTTCCAGCCAATCGCAATCTTGCTGGCGACACATTCCTGCGACTGCGGCGGTACAATTAGGACCGGTTGTCCGGTTTGCAGTAATGCGGCCTCCAGCATCTCCGCTGCCGCGGATGCGGCAGGCGGCCGCGGCACAACGATCAAGTCGGCATACAAACCATGCTGCGCAACGACGTCGCTTTGGTTGCCCACTCCCTCGCGCCAGGAGGCTGACACCGGTGCCCCTGCGGGTGGCCGCTTGAATATCGGTATGCCGTGCTTGCCGCAAAACTTCTCGAATGCGGCGCGGGTCTTCGCGGCTTGCTCATTTGCGCGCTGCCGCGCCGATTCCATTATCGTCTTCTTCATGCTGCCGGACATACCCAGGGTCGCGTAGGGTACGGCAACGCGCGGGTCAGGGCGGATGTAGAGCACCTCCAGATGCGCTCCGAAGCGCTGTGCCGCAGCGAGCGCCGTCTCCAGCACCACCTGGTTGCGCGCATTGCTTCCCAACGGCACCAATATTTTCTTTATCGCCATTTACGTGCCCCTAGTGGTTACAACTTATCAGGATGCATCCATCACTGACATTGATCTGAGTCAAGCGGGTGGGATCGGCTGCGCGCGGCGTCAGAACAGCCCCTCGATCTGGCCGTCGTTGTTGATGTAGATGCGATTCGCGGCAGGCACACGCGGCAGCCCCGGCATGGTCATGATCTCACCGCAGACGACCACAAGGAACTCGGCGCCGGCCGATAACCGCACCTCGCGGATTGCCACATTGAATCCGCTCGGTGCGCCTTTGAGGTTGGGGTCGGCGGAAAAGCTGTATTGCGTCTTGGCCATGCAAACTGGAAAATGGCCATAGCCTGCTTCTTGCAGTTGCTTGAACTGATTGCGCACCTTCTGCTCGCCGGTGATGTCGTCCGCCCCGTACACACGCGTGGCGACCGTGCGCGCCTTGTCCCACAACGACATATCATCGGGGTAAAGCGGCTTGAAGTCGACTGCGCCGCTCTCCACCAGCTTGACGACATTCTGCGCCAGCGCCTCCGCGCCGGCGCCGCCATCGGCCCAGTGGGTGCACTCCACGGACTGCGCGCCGTGCTCTCCACTCGCCTCGCGTATCGCCTGGATCTCGGCATCGGTATCGGCGCTGAACCGGTTGATCGCCACCACCACCGGCACGCCAAAGCCCTTGACGTTGCGCACATGGCGCGCCAGATTCGCACAGCCTGTCTTGACAGCCTCGACATTTTCTTTACCAAGCTCATTCTTGGCCACGCCGCCGTGCATTTTCAACGCGCGCACGCTGGCAACGATCACCACCGCATCGGGCTTAAGTCCCGCCTTGCGGCACTTGATATCGAAGAATTTCTCGGCGCCCAGGTCAGCACCGAAACCCGCCTCCGTCACCACATAATCTGACAGCTTGAGTGCGGTGCTCGTAGCCATGACCGAGTTGCAGCCGTGGGCAATGTTGGCAAACGGTCCGCCGTGCACGAATGCCGGGTTGTTTTCCAGCGTCTGCACCAGGTTCGGCATCAATGCGTCCTTCAACAGTACGCTCATGGGGCCCGCGCCCTTGAGGTCGCGCGCGTGGACCGGTTTCCTGTCGCGAGTGTAGCCCACCAGAATATTGGCCAGACGTTTTTCCAGGTCCGACAGATCCGTTGCCAGACAAAAAATGGCCATCACCTCGGAGGCGACGGTGATGTCGAAACCGTCTTCGCGCGGATAGCCGTTTCCGATCCCGCCAAGCGAAACGACGGTGCTGCGCAAGGCGCGTTCGTTCAAGTCCAGTACCCGACGCCAGGTTATTCGCCGCGAGTCCAACCCCAGCTGATTGCCCCAGTAAACATGATTGTCAACCAACGCGGAGAGCAGATTGTGCGCCGTGCCGATGGCGTGGAGATCGCCGGTAAAGTGCAGGTTAATGTCCTCCATCGGCACGACCTGGGCACAGCCGCCACCGGCCGCACCGCCCTTGACGCCAAAGCAGGGACCCAGGCTCGGCTCGCGCAAGCAGACCATGGCCTGCTTGCCGATTCGGTTGAGAGCGTCGCCCAACCCGACCGATGTGGTGGTCTTGCCCTCGCCCGCAGGTGTCGGCGTAATCGCCGTCACCAGGACGAGCTTGCCGCTGGGCCGGTTCTGGATGGACCGAATAAAGTCGAAGTTGACCTTGGCCTTGGTGTGGCCATAGGGCAGCAGTGCGTCGCTCGGGATCGCAAGGCGTTCGCCGATTTCGGAGATGGGTTTGATATTCGCTTCACGGGCAATCTCGATATCGCTCTTGGGGGTACTGCTTGAGCTCATGGGAGTGAATTCCTGTTGTTTTTTGGAACCGGTCGCCCGTCTGTGCTTGTTAGCCCAGACGGGCGCCGTCGGTAAGTTCGCCGGCTTGCGCGAACTCCCCTGCGGTCATCTTCTTGCCACCTTCCGGTCGAACCCGTTTCACCTGGATCTGCCCGCCGCTGGCGGCGATTCGAAAATTTGTCTCGCCCAAATTCGACACCTCACCAGGCCCACCGCCCGCCTCGGAAACCTTAACGCAATCATAAATGTCGAGCTTCTTGCCGTTGAACGTCGTCCAGGCACCGGGCTGGGGGTTGGCGCCGCGAATCAGGTTAAAAACCTCATCCACCGGCTTGCTCCAATCGATCTCCACATCGGGCTTTCTGCACCAGCTCTCGTAGGTCGCCTGCGAGTGGTCCTGCGGAATTTTAGGTGCCTTGCCGTCGCGCACGAGATCGACCGCCTCCATCATTGCCTCAACACCGAGCGGAAAGAGCTTGTCGAAATACACGCTGCCCAAGGTATCGTCCTCACTGATTTCGACTTCTTTCTGCAGCAGGATGGGGCCGGTATCGAGGCCGTTGTCCGGCCAGAAGATGCTCAGCCCGGTTGTCTTCTCCCCCTGTATGATGGGCCAGTTGATGGAGCTCGGCCCACGATGCCTGGGCAACAGCGAGGGGTGGTACTGGATGGTCCCGTGAGTCGGTATGTTCAGGGCTTCCTCCGGTACCAATAATATAACATAGGCCATGACGCCCAGGTCGGGCTTGAG
The DNA here is from genome assembly GCA_046758085.1 of Acidiferrobacterales bacterium. Classification (GTDB taxonomy): domain Bacteria; phylum Pseudomonadota; class Gammaproteobacteria; order Acidiferrobacterales; family SPGG2; genus VRUB01. Next base: position 17,868 of record JBHHZP010000043.1, on the reverse strand, counting down.
CGACGCCATCTGATCCCAAACCTCTTTGTTCTTGAACGAGGCCGGCTGAAATACCGGCAGGTCTTTGGACAGGGCGTACTCTTTCAAAGGGTCGGTCCTGCGGCCTTCCTTGTCGGGCGCGGTGTATACACCCACTACCTCTTCGCCGCGCTCCAGCAGCGCTTCGAGGACGGCTTGCCCGTAGGCCTGCTGTCCATTCACGATGATTCGCATAACTCCTTTCCTCTCATGGTGAAACCGCGCGCGAGCTTAAATGGCGCCCTCGTCGCGCGCCGCGGCAATTTCGTTGTCGTCGTAGCCCGCGACCTCGCGCAGAATTTCCTCGGTGTGCTCCCCCAGCAGGGGCGAGCGCATCACCTCCGATGGCGAGTCGGAGAGCTTGATGGGATTGCCGACGGTCAGGTACGGACCCCGGGTCGGGTGGTCCACCTCGACCACGGTGCCAGTCGCCCGCAGCGAAGGCTCCGCGGCCAGCTCCTTCATGGACAGGATTGGTCCGCACGGCACGTTCAGCGGGTTGAGCGTATTCATGACCTCGAACTTGTCCTTGGTCTTGGTCCACTCCTCGATTAGTGCGAAGCACTGATCGAGCTTCGGCAGCCTGGCCTGGGGTGTAGCCCAGTCGGGGTGCTCGATGAGATCTTCACGCCCAATCACCTTCATCAGCGGTTCCCAGCCCTGTGGCTGGATGATGACGTAGATGTAATCGTTGGGACCGCCCGGCGCACACTGCAGCACCCAGCCTGGCTGGCCGCCGCCGGAGGCGTTACCGGCGCGCGGCACCGCGTCACCGAAGCTGCCATTGGGATACTGCGGGTACTCCTTGAGCGGGCCGTGCTTGAGGCGCTGCTGGTCGCGCATCTTGACACGGCACAGATTCAGCACGCCATCCTGCATAGCACAGGTTACGCGCTGTCCGCGTCCTGTCTTCTCGCGCTGGAACAGTGCCGCCAGGATGCCGATCGCGACATTCAAACCGGTACCGGTGTCGCCGATCTGGGCGCCAGTCACCAGCGGCGGGCCGTCGTCAAAACCGGTGGTGCTCGCGGCGCCGCCCGTGCACTGCGCCACGTTCTCGTAGACCTTGCAGTCCTCGTACGGTCCCGGCCCGAATCCTTTCACCGAAGCGTAAATCATGCGCGGGTTGAGCTCCTGGATCCGTTCCCAGGTGAATCCCATGCGGTCGAGCGCGCCCGGGGCGAAGTTCTCCACCATGACGTCGCAACGCCTGATGAGCTCGGTAAAGATCTGTTTGCCGTGCTCGCTCTTGGTGTTGAGTGTGAGGCTGCGCTTGTTGTGATTGAGCAGCGTGAAGTAAAGGCTGTCGACATCGGGGATGTCACGCAGCTGACTGCGCGTCGCGTCCCCCACCCCCGGGCGCTCTACCTTGATCACGTCGGCGCCGAACCAAGCGAGCAGCTGGGTACAAGTCGGCCCGGATTGCACGTGGGTCATGTCCAGGATGCGCACTCCGTCCAGAGCTTTGCCCATAAGTTTTCCTCTAACGACTGATCAGTGCAGATAATTCAAACAAACGCGGCACTCGGAGGCGAATGCGTGCGGCGCCCCTGCCTCCGCAGCACTCGATTCTTTAAACTACTTGTACATCGTCTGGTTGCGGGTACCCGGGGCCCAGACGTCGATATCAACCCAGATGTTGACCAACGCCGGCTTGCCGGATGCCACGGCCTCGCGCGCGCGCTCCAACGCCGGGCGGATATCCTTGGGTTCACGCACCTCTTCGCCGTGGCCGCCGAGCATCTCCGCGAACTTGCCGAAGGGCACATCGCCCAGCATATTTCCGATGTCGCCGCGTTCCTTGCCATACTTCATGATCTGGCCACAGCGAATCTGGTTCATGGCCGAGTTGTTGCCGACCACACCGAGAAATGGCAGTTTGAAGCGCACAGCGGTCTCGAAATCCCAGCCCGTCATCGCCAATGCACCGTCACCGAAGTAGCACAGCACTTCCTTCTCGGGATGGACATGCTTCGCCGCCATCGCAAATGGCACGCCCACTCCGAGCGTTCCCAGTGGCCCCGGGTCCATCCAATGGCCCGGCGAGTGCGGTTGTACCGCCTGCGCGCTGATGGTCACGACGTCACCACCGTCGCCGATATAGATCGTGTCTTCGGTCAGAAACTCGTTGAGCTCGTAGGCCACGCGGTAGGGGTTGATGGGCGTGGCATCGGACTGGAACTCGGGCAAGATCTTCTCGTACGCCTTCGCCTCGGCCACGCGCAGCTCCTGCAGCCAGTTTTTACGCTTGCCCGCGCCAATGTCGCCCCTGCCGGTGGTAGCATCGAGCACGGCTTGCAGGATACGGCCGACGTCGCCGACCAGGCCCAGGGAAATATCGCGATTCTTGCCAACCGTGCGGTAATCCATATCGATCTGCACCACCGTGGCATCGGCGCGCAGACGTTTCCCGTAGCCCATGCGGAAGTCGAACGGCGTGCCGACGATCACGATGACATCGGCCTTATCGAATGCCATGCGACGCGTACGGTGAAAGTGATGCGGGTCGCCCGGCGGAAAAGTGCCGCGGCCCGCGCCGTTCATGTAGGCAGGGATGTTCAGGGTGCGAGCAAACTCGCGCGCCACCTCGCTCGCGCGGCAGGTCCACACCTGGGTACCAAACAGCACGCAGGGGCGCTCGGACTTTACGAGAATACGGGCCAGCTTTTCGATGTCACCGGGATCCGCCAGCACCTTGGTGGAGGCACGGTAATGGCCGGCCTGGGGAATTCGCGCCTTGTCCAGGTCCACCTTGGCGTCAAGGACGTCACGCGGGATCTCCAGGAACGACGGTCCAGGGGCGCCGTTTAAGCACTCGCGGAAAGCCATGCTTACCATGTCTGCCACGCGCTCGGTCGATGGCACGGTTGCGGCGAACTTGGTGATGGCCTGCATAATGTCGACGTGCGGCAGGTCCTGCAGCGAGCCCATCTTGTGTTGGGTCAACGCCCCTTGCCCGCCGATCAGCAAGAACGGGCTTTCCGCGCGAAACGCGTTGGCCACACCCGTGACCGCATCGGTTGTCCCGGGACCGGCCGTCACCACCGCACAGCCCGGTTTGCCGCTCATGCGTGCGTAACCGTCTGCGGCGTGCGCAGCGACCTGCTCGTGCCTAACGTCGATGATCTTTATGCCCTCGTCCACACAGCCGTCGTAGATGTCGATGATGTGACCGCCGCAAAGCGTGAAAATAACGTCGATACCCTCGTTCTTCAGGGCCTTGGCCACCAAGTGGCCGCCTGATACCCTCTCCGCCTGCGACGCCTTGACGTCGGTCGTTTTTACCGGTTCAGCCATGGTTTTTCTCTAAATCCCGTAAGGGGGTCCGCGGGCCCCTTGTTATTAATCCCAAAATGGATCAGTCAAGGTAATGGACGTATTTATCCACATGCACCCCGAGATCCAGGGTGTGCTGTCGCACGAGCCGCTCTGCCAGCTCCGTGTCGCGTGCCTCCAGCGCCTCGATGATGTGCAGATGATCGATGATCGAGCGACTGGCGCGGTCGTGTTCCGAGATGGTGCGCATGCGGATCCAACGCATGTGAATCAACAGATTCTCCGCCGTCCGGTTCAGCAGATCGCAATGGCTCATTTTCAAAATGGCCTGATGAAAGCGAATGTTGGCCGCAGAGTACTCATCGATCTTGGCTTGCACCTGGTCGTCCTCGAAGGTGGTAAACATCTTGCGCAGCGTGGCGATCTCTTCGTCGCTGGCGTTGTACGTAATCAAGCGCGCGGCCATGCTCTCCAGCGCCGCCCATACCGTGATCATTTCCAATACCTGCTTTTTGGTCTTACGAACGACGAAAACGCCCTTCCTTGGCACGGTACGAACAAAGCCTTCCTGTTCGAGCCGCGCAATGGCCTCGCGGATGGGCGTTCGACTCACGCCCAGATCCTTCGATAGCTGGCGCTTATCGAGCCTGGGCTCCTCGGGATGGGCATAGACATTGACCGCGACAATGGCTTGCTTCAGGGCCTGATAGATCTTGTCCTTTAGGACAAAGTCGACGTTGATCGGCTCTACGTTCAGCTTCGTGGTCGCCATCGGTTTATCGCTGGGTCAGTACGGACGTGCAGCGGCGCCACGCATGGAGCAATGCGCCCGAAGGTATCTAGTATACTGTATACGAAATAGTATCCTATCGGCAAGCGTTGTCCCGGTTGGTGGCCCGTATTCCCTGGATCGACCGAATTCCGCTGGGACGCGCGTGCCTGCGTCATGCCGAAGAATCCGACACTCGGCGCCGCGCCAGATAGTCCTTTAAGGCCGTCACCGCCGGCAAAAACAACAGCGCAAGTGCGACGATGGTAATGGTCCCGGCGATCGGCCGATTGAAGAAGATCATGGGGGAGCCGTGCGAGATGATCAGCGATTGCCGCATAGAGGCCTCGGCCAACGGCCCAAGCACGATCGCCAGCACCGCCGGCGCCATCGGGTAGTCGAGCTTACGCATCAGGTAACCGGCGACACCAAAGATCAGCATGAGCCACACGTCGTGCATATCCTGCGTCGGCGCATAGCCTCCCACCACGCACAGAATAAAAATCATAGGTGCAAGGATAGTGAACGGCAGCTTCAGCACCCAAATGAAGGCCGGTATCAGCCCGATATTCAGCAGCAGTGAAAATAGGTTGGCGGCGTAGAGGCTTGCGATCAGGCCCCAGACGAACTCCTTGTGTTCCACAAACAGTAGCGGCCCGGGCTCAAGCCCCCAGATCACCATGCCGCCCAGCAAGATGGCAGTGGTCGGCGAACCCGGGATACCCAACGTAAGCATGGGCAACATCGAGCCGGTGCTGGCGGCGTTGTTTGCCGATTCCGGAGCGGCGACGCCTTCGGGATTGCCCTTACCGAACGTCTCCGGCTCCCTGGATGTCGCCTTGGCCACACCGTAGGCCATGAGCGAGCCCGGGGTGGCGCCGGCGGCGGGCAAAATACCGACGAAGTAGCCGAGAAACGAGCCCATTATCGTCGCCTTTAGCGTGGACTTCATGCCTCGGAAGCCGTCCAGCAGACGCTTGAAACTGAGCTTGGCCTGCGCTACGTTCATTTCGCCACGACTGGTCTCGACGGTCCACAGGATCTCGCCGATGCCGTAAATCCCGATCGCCAGCACCAGGAAGTTGATGCCGTGGTAGAAGCCGGGAATGTCTCCGAAGATCAACCGCGGCTGACCGCTGATGATATCCAGCCCAACCGAACTCAGTGCCAGGCCAATAAAGATCGAGAACAATGTTTTGGGAATATCGTCGCCACCCAGGCCAATGAAGGTTGCGAACGCGAGCAGCATCAGCGCGAACTCCTCCGGCGAACCGAAGGCCAGGGCGACGGCGGCGAGCGGCGGGGCGAACCCAGTAAAGAGAAGTACCGAGATGGTGCCGCCAATGAACGATGCGGTCGCGGCCGTGATCAGCGCCCGGTCTGCCAGGCCTTGTAGTGCCATAGGGCGACCATCGAAGGTCGTGGCCACCGCGGTCGAGGCGCCGGGGATGCCCAACATGATCGAGCTGACCGCACCGCCGTACATGGCCCCGTAGTAAATCGCGGCCAGAAAAATGATCGCGCCGGTCGGTGGCACGATGAACGTCATGGGCAGCAAGATCGCTACGCCGTTGACCGATCCCAGCCCCGGCATCGCGCCGATAAAAAGCCCGAGCGCGCAACCCAAGATAATCAGCCCCAGGTTAAGCGGCTGAAATGCAATAAAAAAACCGTCTGTCAGTAGGCTGAGGATTTCCATTTGAAGTCATGCCCCAAAACGTAAAACTCTCTCACCACCACGAAACCGTCGTGTTCGTGCGTCGCTTCGGTCAAGAAATCGATCAGAAAAAAATGTCGTACAACGGGTAAAACAGCGGTTCCGTGTAGCCCTTCGGTAACGTGATACGCAACACAATTTCGAAAAAGAAAAATGTGACTACCGGCGTAACAATCGCCAGCCATGCAGTGATGGTCCATGGATGCCGACCGATGAAACGCATATAAAAGACGAGGAACAACGGGATCGCGCCGTACATGCCGATGAAATGGATGGAGCCGATCAACACGGTCAACGCACCCGCCCCGATCAGGAACAACTGCAGCACATGCCGGTCCATGTACGGCTCGGTGGAGCGCGACGGCGGGCTTGTGCGCAACACCCAGCGCACGATCATCGCAATGCAGCACAACAGCATGCCGGTGGCTAACCAAAACGGAAACGCCCCACCGCCTGGACCCTCGCCGGGAATCCAGCCGATGGGGAGTTCCGCACTCTTCCACATCAGGTAGGCGGAGAAGATGGCCATTACAACAGCCATGACCAGCTCGGCCCTTCGCATGCGAGCGACTCCCCGCTATCGTGACTGCCTAGATCGAGATCGTGGCGATTAGATTTCGCCGATATCTTTCAGCATCTTGGCATGGTTCTTTTTTTCCTTGGCCCAGTATTCCTTGAGCTTCTTGCCTGTCAGGAACGCGCCACGCAGGCTCTTCTTTTTCATGTAGCCCTGCCACTCGGAGGTCTGATATACCTTCTTGAAGACCCTTTGATAGTACTTCGCGGCCCCCCTGCTCATGCCCGGTGCGCCAACGACGCTACGCTGCATGAAGTACACCATGCCGGGGCCGGACTTGCCGAGCTCGCGGAATGTCGGAGCATCCGGAAACAGCGGCAGGCGCTCGGGTGTGAACGCCGCCAACGGGCGGGTGGTGCCGGCCTGGTAAAACCCGAGTTGCTCGGATGGGTTGTTCACGGTCGAGTTAGCATGCTTACCCGCAAGTTCCTTGGCCACACGACCACCGCCCTTGTATGGGACATATCTCATGTTGAGCCCGTAGGCCGAGTTGAGAAAGCTGGTCAGCAGCTGATCCTCCTGGCCCTTGCCGGTGCCGGCCATGATCCAATTATTGCCCTTGGCCTTGGCCGCCTTGACGAACTCGGTGACGTTGGTGATGCCACTGTCCTTGTGTACCCACAGCAGGAACGTGTCCTCGGCCATGCGCCCGATCGGGGTGAAGGTCGAGATATCGATTCGCAGCTGGGGTTGGCGCAGCGGTGTGGTGTAGAAACTGTTCAGCGTGACCATGATGGTATGGTCTTTGTTGATGCCCTTAGCGCTGTTGAGATAAATCAACGCCTCGGCACCGGATCCGCCCGGCTTATTGATGGGAATGAACGGCTTAGATGCAAGCTTGTGCTTTTCGATAATGGTTTGCATCAGGCGCGCCATCTTGTCGGCACCGCCGCCCTTACCCGCCATGATCACGAAGTCGACCGGCTTCTTCGGCTCCCAGGCAAAGGCATCATGCGGGGCGAACAACATGCCAACGGTAACGAGCAAACCCGCAATTAGCCTGGATATTGTCGATTTTGCAATATATTTCATAACCAACCTCCTCTCCCGTTTGCTGACGCTTTAATGTGGTGAAACAGGTATCTTGTATACCATATCGTCGAACACAGGCCAAGACAGCAATGCGTGGCGCACAGTACATGAGACCGCGCAGGCGCGCATACCATTGCAGCGGTTGTGTCGCGCGTGCGCTACCCCTGTTCATCTTTTGCCGACCTCGAATCAACCCTGCTGTACGCATGCGGGAACCCACCGAGGCGCCACAGGCACGCGCCGCGGCCGGCCATTCGTACTGTTTAGACGAGCCGCGATGCCCGACAACAAGTACCCTCCTTGAGTCGCCAACACATGTGGGATACTGTATACCACGGTGCCCAATGCAAAGATGCGTGCGACGGACACGGTCAAAATAACCAAGAATCGGCGGATTTCATGAACATTCACGAGTACCAGGCAAAACAACTGCTGGCGCGCTACGGTGTGACGGTACCTCGTGGTGGCGTCGCCTACACCCCGACAGAGGTCGAGAGTGTGGCGCAGGAGCTCGGCGGTCCCGTGTGGGTGGTCAAGGCGCAGATTCATGCCGGCGGCCGCGGCAAGGGCGGCGGCGTCAAGGTGGTGCGCTCGCTCGATGACACTCGGGACGCCGCCAAAGCCATGATCGGCAGGACCCTGGTCACGCATCAGACCGGCCCGCACGGCAAGACGGTCCGACGCGTCTACATCGAAGAGGGCTGCGACATCGCGCGTGAGCTTTACCTCGGCATGTTGATCGATCGCGCCAGCAGTCGGGTGACGGTGATGGTCTCTACCGAAGGTGGCATGGAGATCGAGGAAGTGGCGGCGAAGACACCCGAGAAGATTCTGAAGGTTGCGGTCGATCCCGCAGTCGGACTGCAGCCGTTTCAGGCGCGCCAGCTCGCATTCGGGCTGAAGCTGGAGGGCAAGCAGGTGAGCGCGGCGGTCAAGTTCATGCTGGCCATGTACGACGCCTTCGTCGGGCTCGACGCGAGCCTGGTGGAAATCAACCCGCTTATCGTGACGGGCGATGGTGCAGTGGTCGCGCTCGACGCCAAGATGAACTTTGACGATAACGCCCTTTTTCGCCACAAGGATATCGAGGAACTACGTGACGAGGACGAAGAGGATCCGGCCGAGCTCGAGGCGGCGCGCCACGATCTCAACTACATCAAGCTCAACGGCAATATCGGGTGCATGGTCAACGGCGCCGGTCTCGCGATGGCCACGATGGACATCATCAAGCTCCACGGCGGCGAACCGGCTAACTTCCTCGACGTGGGCGGTGGCGCGTCACGCGAGCAGGTCACAACCGCGTTCAAGATCATCATGTCCGACGCGAATGTGCAAGGCATCCTGGTCAACATCTTCGGCGGCATCATGCGTTGCGATGTCATTGCCGAAGGCGTCGTCGCGGCCGCAAAGGAAGTCTCGCTGGGCGTGCCGCTGGTGGTGCGGCTCGCGGGAACGAATGTCGAACTCGGCAAGAAGATCCTGGCCGAGTCCGGGCTCGATATCGTCGCCGCCGATGATCTCGGAGAAGCGGCGCAGAAGGTCGTGCGCGCGGTGCAAGAGGCCGCCTGATGGCCATTCTGGTTGACCGGCACACCAAGGTCATCACGCAGGGTTTTACCGGCGCCCAGGGGACTTTTCACTCCGAGCAGGCCATCGCCTACGGGACCCGCATGGTGGGCGGCGTCACCCCCGGCAAGGGCGGCACGCGCCACCTGGACCTGCCGGTGTTCGATACCGTGGCCGCGGCAGTGGCGGCCACCGGCGCCGATGCCTCGGTCATCTACGTGCCTCCGCCGTTTGCCGCGGACGCCATACTCGAAGCAATCGATGCCGGTATTGCGCTGGTGGTATGTATCACGGAAGGCATTCCGGTGCTCGATATGGTCAAGGTCACGCGCATCCTCGCGGGGTCGGGAACACGTCTTATCGGCCCTAACTGCCCGGGCATTATTACGCCGGGTGGGTGCAAGATCGGCATCATGCCGGGGCACATTCACAAACGCGGCAAGGTTGGCGTGATCTCGCGCTCGGGCACGCTTACGTACGAGGCGGTCGCGCAGACGACGGCAGCCGGGCTCGGTCAGTCGACGTGCATCGGTATCGGTGGTGATCCCGTGAATGGTACCAGCTTTATCGACTGTCTCGAGCTGTTCTTGGCCGATCCGGAGACCGAAGCGATCATCATGATCGGCGAGATCGGCGGTTCGGCCGAAGAAGAGGCGGCGAACTTCATCAAGCAAAGCAAGACAAAGAAACCCGTTGTCGGCTTTATCGCCGGCGTCACGGCACCGCCGGGCCGGCGCATGGGCCACGCCGGAGCCATTATCTCGGGCGGCAAGGGTGGCGCCAATGATAAGATCGAGGCATTCAAGAGTGCCGGCATCCATGTAGCCGCCTCGCCCGCCAGCCTGGGTACCGGCGTAGTCGAGGTATTGGGTGCCTAGGGCCACCGGCCTCGAGGAGGGTTAACTTGCAGCAAGAAATTCGGGTTTACAAGCACAGCCATCCGGGATTGGGGCACGCTCACGCCCGTGCTCACCCCAAGGGGCGACAAGTCGACACCGATGCGCTCGGCCAGATTCAAGCGCTGCTCGCGGACCGCCCGCGCCAGCGCGATCTTCTGATCGAGTACCTGCACCTGATTCAGGATAACTACGGCTGCCTCGCGGCGGCGCATCTCGCGGCGCTGGCACAAGAGCTGCGACTGGCGCTGGCAGAGGTGTACGAAGTTGCCACCTTCTACGCGCATTTCGACGTGGTCAAAGAAAACGAAGCGCCGCCGCCCAGCATCACGGTGCGTGTGTGCGACAGCCTGAGCTGCGAGCTCATGGGTGCGCAGGCGCTGCTGCAGGCGCTGACCGAGGGGCTCGGCGCCGACGTGCGTGTGCTGCGCGCACCGTGCATGGGCCGTTGTGACACCGCGCCAGTGGCCGAGGTCGGGCATTATCATGTCGATCGCGCGACGGTGGCCAGCGTGCGCAAGGCGGTGCTAGACCATCATATTCATCCCGATATTTCCAGCTACAAAGACTACGATGCGTACGTCGCCGACGGCGGCTACGAGCTGCTGCGCGCCTGCCGCGAAGGTGAGCGCAGCGTCGACAAAGTAATCGAGACCATGCAAAGCTCGGCACTGCGCGGCCTCGGTGGCGCGGGGTTTCCCACGGGGCGCAAGTGGCGCATCGTGCGCGGTTACCCGGGTCCGCGGCTGATGACGGTCAATGCCGATGAGGGCGAGCCGGGCACGTTCAAAGATCGGTACTACCTGGAGCGCGATCCACACCGTTTTTTCGAAGGGATGTTGATCGCGGGCTGGGCAGTAGAGGCCGAGGCGTTCTACATCTATCTGCGCGACGAGTACCCCGCGGTCCGTGAAATCCTGCTCAAGGAGATCGCGAAGCTGCAAGCGGCGGGGCTCATGGCCGGTAGCGCCATCCATCTGCGTCGCGGCGCCGGCGCCTACATCTGCGGCGAGGAGTCGGCGATGATCGAGAGCATCGAGGGCAAACGCGGGCTACCGCGCCACCGCCCGCCGTACGTCGCCGAGGTCGGCTTGTTCGGCCGCCCGACGCTGGTGCAAAACGTCGAGACACTCTACTGGGTGCGCGAGATCATCGAGAAAGGACCGGCGTGGTTTGCGGGTCAGGGGCGTAACGGCGGCAAGGGGCTGCGCAGCTACTCGGTATCGGGCCGGGTGAAGCAACCCGGCGTCAAGCTGGCGCCCGCGGGCATCACCGTGCGCGAGCTCATCGACGAGTACTGCGATGGCATGCAGGACGGGCACAGCTTCAAGGCCTACCTGCCCGGCGGCGCCTCCGGTGGCATCCTGCCGGCCAGCATGGGTGATTTGCCGCTCGAGTTCGGCTCGTTGGAGCAATATGGCTGCTTTGTGGGCTCACACGCCGTGGTAATACTGAGCGACCAGGACAACGCCCGGGATGCCGCATTGAACCTGATGCGATTTTTCGAGGACGAGAGCTGCGGACAGTGCACGCCTTGCCGCGTCGGTACCGAAAAGGCGGTCAAGCTCATGCAACAACGCGGGTGGGACGAGCGCTTGTTGCAGGAGCTCAGCCAAACGATAAGCGATGCATCCATCTGCGGGCTGGGGCAGGCCGCCTCCAACCCGCTGCGGTGCGTGTTAGAGCATTTTCGCGAAGACTGGTCGTGAGTCATTCCGTTCGATTTACACTCGACGGTCTGGAAGTCGAGGCGCAGCCAGGGGAAACCCTGTGGCAGGTTGCCCACCGTCTCGGGACCACCATCCCGCATCTGTGCTATGCGCATAAGCCCGGTTACCGCGCGGATGGTAACTGTCGCGCATGCATGGTGGAGATCGAAGGCGAGCGTGTGCTGGCAGCATCGTGCATCCGCACACCTACCGCGGGTATGAGGGTCACCACCGACAACGCGCGCGCGCACCGTGTGCGCAACGGGGTGATGGAGCTGCTGCTCGCCGATCAGCCACCGCGCGAGCACGCGCATGAGCACGCCTCACTCCTGTGGCAGTGGGCCGAGCGTATGGCCGTGACCGACAGTCGTTTCCCGGCGCGAAAGCCGCCATCGCCGGATGCAAGCCACGTGGCGATGCGGGTGCAGCTCGACGCCTGTATTCATTGCAATCTCTGTGTGCGCGCCTGTCGCGAGGTGCAGGTCAATGATGTCATCGGCATGGCCTACCGCGGCCACGGTTCCAAGATCATGTTCGATTTCGACGATCCTATGGGAGCCAGCACCTGCGTGGCCTGCGGCGAGTGTGTGCAGGCCTGCCCCACCGGCGCATTGATGGAAGCGACGCTGGTCGATCAACAAGGCACCGGGAAAACAGATTCACTTACGGAGATAGCCAGCGTGTGCCCCTACTGCGGTGTTGGTTGCCAAATCGCCTATCAGGTAAAGGACAACGAGATCATCGCGGTGCAGGGACGTGACGGTCCTGCCAATCACAACCGCTTGTGCGTCAAAGGCCGCTTCGGGTTCGACTACATCAAGCACCCGCACCGGCTGAAAGTGCCGCTCATCCGCCGCGACGACGCTCCCAAGAACGCCGAGGGGGAAGTCAATCCGGCCGACCCTTACACGCACTTTCGCGACGCAACCTGGGAGGAGGCGCTCGATGTCGCCGCCGGCGGACTCAAGCAGATTCGCAACCGCGACGGCGGCCAGGCGCTGGCGGGCTTCGGCTCGGCGAAGGGCTCCAACGAGGAGGCCTACCTGGTGCAAAAGCTGGTGCGCACCGGCTTCGGGACGAACAATGTCGATCACTGCACACGCTTGTGCCACGCGTCCTCAGTCGCAGCACTACTCGAGGGGATCGGCTCCGGTGCCGTAACCGCGCCTTTCACGGCCTGCGAAGACGCGGATGTGATCATCGTTATTGGCGCCAACCCGACGGAGAACCATCCGGTGGCGGCTACCTTCTTCAAGCAGGCGGTGAAGCAAGGCAAAACGCTCATCGTCATGGACCCGCGCGGCCAGGCCTTGAAGCGCCACGCGACGTACATGTTGCAGTTCAAACCCGCTACTGATGTCGCTTTGATCAACGCGATGCTCAACGTGATCGTCAGCGAGAAGTTATATAACTCCGATTACGCCGAGGCCCATACCGAAGGGTTCGAGAATCTCAGGCGTCACATCAAGGATTTCACCCCCGAGGCGATGGCCGAGATCTGCGGCATCGACCCGGACACGCTGCGCACCGTGGCGCGTCTCTACGCCAAAGCTAATGCCAGCCTCATCTTCTGGGGCATGGGCATTTCGCAACATGTGCACGGCACCGACAACGCGCGCTGCCTGATCGCGCTTGCCATGGTCACCGGACACGTCGGTCGGCCGGGCACCGGCTTGCATCCGCTACGCGGGCAAAACAATGTGCAGGGGGCTTCCGACGCCGGGCTCATTCCCATGATGTACCCAGATTACCAATCGGTCGAAGCTCGAAACATTCGCAAACATTTTGAGGATGCATGGGGCACGCCACTCGACGCCAGGCGCGGACTTACGGTGGTCGAAATCATGGATGCCGTACACGCCGGCCAGATAAAGGGCATGTACATCATGGGTGAAAACCCGGCGATGTCGGACCCGGACACACACCACGCACGCGCGGCGCTCGCCAAGCTCGAGCATCTGGTAGTGCAAGACATCTTCCTGACCGAGACCGCATTTCACGCCGACGTCGTGCTCCCAGCATCGGCGTGGCCGGAGAAGGACGGCACCGTGACCAACACCAACCGCCAGGTGCAGATGGGACGCAAGGCGCTGGTGCTGCCGGGCGACGCCCGTCAGGACTGGTGGATCATCCAGGAGATCGCGCGACGCATGGGATTGCAGTGGAACTATAAAGGACCGAGCGATGTGTTCGTGGAGATGGCCACGGTCATGCCCTCACTCAACAACATCACCTGGGAGCGCTTAGAGCGCGAACATGCATGCACCTATCCCTGCGATGCCCCCGACCAACCGGGCCACGATATCGTCTTCGGCGATGGCTTCCCGACGGCGAGTGGACGGGCCAAGCTGGTTCCCGCCCACGTGCTGCCGCCAGACGAGCAACCGGATGCGGAGTTTCCCATGGTGCTTTCGACCGGCCGGCAGCTCGAACACTGGCACACGGGCGCCATCACGCGTCGCGCGCGAGTGCTCGATGAAATTGAGCCGGAAGCGGTTGCAAGTCTCAGCTCGATCGATCTGCGGCGCCTGGGTATCAGTCCCGGCGATCTGGTCCGGGTCGTGACCCGGCGCGGCGCGATCGAGCTCAAGTCGCGCATGGACAGTGCCATTCCCGAAGGTTGCGTGTTCGTTCCGTTTTGCTACGCCGAGGCCGCCGCCAATATGCTCACCAACCCGGCGCTCGACCCGGTCGGCAAGATTCCCGAGTTCAAGTTCTGCGCCGCGCGCGTGGAGAAAGCGGGCATGTCGGCGGCTGCCGAGTGACCGCTTGTTCGCGCTCGAATTCAGGTGGACATCGCCAGATGAAGCCGCTGCTGCCCTTGATTGTGGAGCCCGACGAGCTCGAGCCGCACGTCGGCGACAAGAACCTGCTGATCGTCGATCTCGGGCCACAGGAACTTTTCGATGAGGCCCACGTGCCAGGCGCGGTCCATCTCGATCGCACGCACCTGGTGTCCGGTGTCGAACCCGCCGTCGGTGGCCTGCCGAGCGACGCCCAGCTCTCGGCCGTGCTCTCCTCAATCGGTGTCACGCCGGAGACCCATGTGGTGGCCTACGACGATGAGGGCGGCGGATGGGCAGGCCGTTTGCTGTGGACGCTCGATGTCGTCGAGCACCCACATTACTCCCTACTCAACGGCGGCATTTGCTCGTGGCTCACCGAGGGTCACCCCACCAGCGAAAACTCCGAGGACACGCAACCCAGTACCTACACGGTTTCATGCGGCCAGCGTGTGTGTGTGGACAAGGAGTACATCATGAAGCGTCTGGGCGATCCTTCCGTTATCATCATAGACGCGCGCTCGGCGGCCGAGTACAGCGGCCGCGACAAAAGGGCCAAGCGCGCCGGCCACATCCCCGGCGCCGTGAATCTCAATTGGGTCACTGCGATGGACCAGCGGCGCAAGATGCGCCTGAAACAGGAAGGCGAGCTGCGCCGGACGTTATCGAGCCTTGGCGTCACGCCGGACAAGGAAATCATCGTCTATTGCCAGACGCATCACCGCTCCTCGCACACCTACATCATGCTGAAGGCACTCGGCTTCGCCAACGTCAAGGCCTACCCCGGCTCGTGGGCCGAATGGGGCAACAGCCCCGACACGCCCATCGAGTAGATGCCGAGCAAATCAAGGGCGTTACCTACCCGAATATTTCACCGCAGAGCACGCAAAGGACGCAGAGAAAAGGAGGTCAAGCGGTTTTGGCCTGATCTCAAAGGGGCTACGGTGTCACACTTTGCCCGGCGGGTCGGTTACCCCGGGCGGTGTTTAACGATTTGTCTTCTCTGCGATCTCCGCGCTCTCTGGTGTGAGTTCTATTTTCAGGCTAAGCCCGTATTAATGAGATGTCTTGGCCGATCGATGTTGCTGTTTCAGTTCTTTACACAAGCGTTTTGCCACGAATCTCACATCGAAGAGCAGGACGCGGGCAGCAAGACGCGTGATCGGCCGATCCCGGCCCGCTTTCTTGTGATCGTCCCAGTCCTCGTCATCGTCGTGTTTCTTGTTTTTCTCTTCCCTATGTTTGTGATTTTTGTCTTCCCTCTCCCCACGGCGGGCTTGCTGGATCAAGTGTCGCAGCTCTTTAAAGTGATCGAACGCAGAGTCTGTGTCATTGCGCTGCAGCGCCTCAATAGCGGCGCTGAAGAATGCGTCGAGTTGGCCGCCAAACACGGGTTCGACCAGCTCCATTTTGACCAGTTCTTGTACGTGGTTTTGAATCGCTTCGAGGACGACGGCTGCATCGAAGGGATCGGGGATCGGGATGCTGGGGACGGCTGCGTGGCGTGGGACACTGTCAACTTCCGGGTTACTGTTCTCTTCCAGGAAGCCGCCCAGTTTGCCCCCTGGCCCCTCATCGGGGAATGCGAGCGTCGGAGTCGATCCATGAAACCGAGCTATACCAACTCCTGGTAGCTCTTGGCTTTCTAGACCAAACCCAGTCAGGGTGCTTCCTGGTCGTAGACCGTCGTCCACGCTGGTTCGATGTTTAATTCCCCATGTCACGCGTATGCCTCTCCCACTGAAATTTGGGTCTGCACTGCCCTCCCATCCGTTCGGTGCAAAGGGCGGGGTCTCTGTTAGGTCACTCGCAATCAGCGAAATGAAGAGCAACGTCTGGTTGGCTTTACGACCGTTCCTTACCCTGTACCGATATAGGATAATATCCTGTTCACCTTTTCTGTCTAATTTAATCTGCGAACGAAATTTCGGTTTGATCTTGGTGGCCGGTACCCATACCACTTGCTGTAATGTGCCGTCATCTCCGATATAGGTAATAATGAAATCGCCCGTCTGTGGATCTACAACGATGCTCTCGTTACCGTCCTTTATCAAGACATTGCTTTCTTGAGCCAGCACTGCTGCAGGGTCGGCAAGTAACAGACCAAGCAGCAATAGTGGAAACAACAATGCGCGTCTCTTCATCGTCCTACTCCCTAGGGGCACGTCACATGGTAATGCTGTGTCTTCTTACCTGCATCATGTAGCACAGCCTTGCACCCTACTCGCTGCCCCGCGAGCTGTTCAAATGTTGGGAAGTTACCTTCCGGGATCGCGTCAGCATTAAATTTCGGATTGGCACGGACATCAATGTTTAGACCACGGCGATGCTTATCGTGGGGCGGTCGCCAGAAAATACTCCTGCCAGGAAAGTCGAAATCAAAGACGCCGCCACGCTCCAAACTAGCATCATTTAGACGTAGCGTTAGGTCTTTAGGAAACTTTTTGTGATACGCTTCCGCCAACTTAGCAAGTTTCTTTGCCGCACGCGGGCTCATGTGGTGGTTAGTGGGATGCTTCGTATCACGATTGTGCAGCAAGACATAATTGTCAGATGCCGATAAGGATACCAATCCCTTAACCCCCACCCAGATCGAATCCGGCCCTTCCTGAGTACAAGTTCGATCTGTGCACGAAGCCGTGATCGTATGGTCCCCGGCCAATGCTGGCGCCTTAAGCGTAAATTGTAGCCCATCTGCGCTGGTATTCCCGTTCAGGACTGTTCTGTCTGGATTGACTGCACCGCTGGGCGAACTGAACTCACCTTTAGGTCGGTTAGCGTCGTGGTGATCATGTCCGCCACTCGTCTCCACGACATCGAGCTCCAGCTTAACGGCTACATTCGGAACTAATTCACGAGTTTCGGTATCGAAGACCTTGGCAACGAGGGTATTGGTCGTTTTATCGGGTTCGACGGAGGTAAGAATCTCCGCGGATTCGGGTGAGCCTGATAAGGGAGACAATCTAATGACAAGTTCATCTTCTTCCACGTGGGGTCCAGGGCCGATGCAATCAAATACCTCGATGGGATCCCCTGGTTCTCGGAACGCGACGGAAGGCGGTAAACAGCCGAGTATCAAACGAAGAGGATGATCAGAGCCACAGAACGCTGGATGACATTCGCCGTTTCGCAGAAATGTGGCGCCGGCGCATGCCACGATGTCCAGTATAAGCGGGTTATTGTGCGATAGTGGCGGATTATAACGACCCACGACGCGACCTGTCGTCCGACTGGCAATGTTACATACCTCCACTGGATCCTGAGCACCCGGGAAAAATCGCGTTCCGAAGGGGCCTCCTGTTTGCCAGATTGGCATCGGCTCAGTAATGTGCGACGCATAACCAATAGTTGCGTGAAAAGATAAAATTCCCGCGAGCAGTAGAACAGTCTTACAGCGATTGGAATTTATGCAACTGCTCCACACACATACGTACGCGAAGGGACTGTCTGATCGACAACGCCAACTAAATAACCCTCGCCTATAAGGCGAGGGGTTTAGGGGTTGTCAATTGGAAATTGACTGTC
>JBHHZP010000042.1:0-25527 GCA_046758085.1 Acidiferrobacterales bacterium | reverse complement strand
GGTGGACCGGGGAATTCCACGGAATGATCCCGCCCACGACCCCGATCGGTTCACGGCGTGTGTAGCTGAGAACGTGCTCGCCCAGCGGCACGGTCTCGCCTTTGAGCTCGCTCGCCAGCCCTCCGAAATAGCGAAACACCTCGGCCGCGCCGTTCGCTTCCGGGCGCGACTGGGTGCGCAGCGCGTTGCCGGTCTCGGTGGCAATGAGCAGCGCAAGCGCTTCGCTCTGTGCCTCCATCGCGTCGGCAATTTTCAACAACAGCTTTCCGCGTTCGCGCGGTACCACCAATTTCCACTGCTCGAACGCGCGGGTCGCCGACTGCACGGCACGATCGACGTCTTCTGCTCCCGCCCGCGGCACTTCGCCTATGACTCGGCGGTTGGCGGGGTTCTCGACTTCGAGGAACCCCGCTTTCGCGCTCTCGACCCAAGCGCCATCGATCAGCATCAGCGTACGCGGCACGCCGGCAGTTTTCGCGCTCTCTTTTCGCGTTGCGGTCGTCATGGTTGTCTTCTCCGTGCATTGGCCGCAGTCTAGATTGGCGCTTGTGGCGATGCTGCGGCCATCGACCAAGCAGAAGCCACTATCAGATCTATTTATCTACTCCCATCCGGCGTCGTGCGTCAAGAAAAGACTCCCGAACTCTTCTCTTTTGACCTAACGAATAACAGGAGCTACCCCTGCTCGATCTGGCATCGGGGGTGCCCAGACTACATGCGCTGTCTTCAATCGGAAAGAAACGAAACCAATGGGCAAGATTACTCCCGTTGCGATCGACCTGGCAAAGCGGGGGGTTGCGCTCCTCGGCGGTCGGGCTCAGATATTGGACTTATCTCCATTTTCCAGGGACGATCGAAAACGGAGGCGATGGAGAAGATTACTCCCGTTGGATTCGGGCTGGCAAAGCGGGTGCTTGCTCTCCATGGCGGTCGATGACGTGTTCGGAAAAGCCAGAATGACCGCTTTTCCTTTGACTGTTAGACCATCTCTAATGCTTTACGCTCATAAAACCGGGGCCAGAACACAGTTTCTACTAATATTGCTAATATCTAGAGCGCATAGCAATCCCCCGCCGCTTCCTCTACGCCTTCGGTTCGTGGTCTGCCCCCGAGCGGGGCTGGCACCGCCGGAGTTAGTTTAGTTAAGCAACGAATGGTGTGGAGTTGGCGGCAATCCATTCGGCAAGCTCTTCTTCGCTAAGACGGCCCTCGGCAAGCTCTAGGATAATGGTTACTGCTTCGGGTTCTGGCGCAGTGAGTTCGTGGCCATTAAGCTGCAGAAACACGTCTGTAGCAGCAAGCGCTACACGCTTATTACCGTCAAGAAAGCAGTGATTCCTTGCAAACCCGAACCCGTAGGCTGCGGCTAGTTGGAAGATGGTGGGAGCGGGGTTGCCGTAGGTTAGAAGTTGCTGTGGACGCGCGAGGGTCGCCTGCAGCTTATGTTCGTCTGGAGGCCCAGGAAGCCCGCCGTGCTCTGCAAGTAGTTCTGCGTGAACGGCTCGAACAGTGCTTTCTGGGATCCAGACAGGCAAGATTATCGCTTAGCTAACTCCCGAAACGCATTTCGATACTTGCGCCGGGTACGCTCGAAGGCCTTCATTGCTGTCTCGAAGCTCGGATCGTATGGTGTAAGATAAACCCCATCAGTACCCACATTCCCGAAAAGCGTGTCGCCTTCCTGGATATGGTATTTCTCGAGTACTTCTCGAGGAAGAATGACACCGACAGAATTGCCTATCTTTCTGGCCTTAAGCGTATACATCTAACATCCCTCACGTGACGTACTTAAGTATAACGTTTGTTATAACAATTTCAAGCTGAATAACCATTTGATTTTATGGTATTTAACTCTCCAACTTGATCCCGTACACCTTCTCCGCCGCTTCGGGCGAGACGAGGCCGTCGCGCACGTCACGTTCCACCTTCTCGCGCTCGCGCTCCTTCGGATCGCCGAAGCCGCCGCCGCCGGGAAGCTCCAGGCGCAGCCGTTCGCCAGGCGGGATCGTCTGCTGGCCCTTGCCGCGCATCGGTTTACCCGAAGCGAGCGAAACCGTGCCGGCTGCCCCGGGTAGTCCGCCATCGCGCCCGCTCGCTGGGTGGTCGATGCGCTCGAACATGGCAAATACGGAAAACGGTGCCTTCTCGGCGCTGGCGATCTCCATGACCTGGCCGAGGCCGCCGCGCATGCGCCCGGCGCCGCCGGAGTCGGTGCGATACTCCTTGCGCCAGATGGTCACCGGCGCAATGGACTCGATGATTTCCACGGGTACGCTACGCACCCCGCTCGGAAATGCGGTGGCCGAGAGCCCGTCCTTCGTGGGGCGCGCACCGGTGCCGCCAGAGTGAAACGAGAGCACGTTGAAATCCGTGCCGCCGGCGGCGCTGTTGCTGACGCCGTGGCCGCCGCGCAGCTGTGGTACCCACAGGGCCGAGGCCCCTTCCGCCGGCGCGCCATTGCCGAGCGCCGGGTGCAGGCAGCCGAAGACCACGTCGGGGAGTACCTGCCCGATCACGTGACGGATGGCTACCGCACAGGGGCGCGGCGCATTGAGAATCGATCCCTCCGGGGCGCTGACCGTAATCGGCATGAGCGAACCGGTATTGTTCGGAATCGTGGGTGCGACCAGGCATTTCACGCCGAACGAGGTGTAGGCCGTCGTGTAGAGCATGGGCACGTTGATGCCGAAGCCGCTGACCGGCGAGGTGCCGGTGAAATCGACGTGGATACCTTCGGCGGAGATGGCCAGCGCTGCCTTGAGCTCGATGGGGTGATCGTAGCCATCGATGGTCACGGCGTTGTGATACACACCGGGGGGCAGCTTACGTATCTCTACCAATGTGGCCGCAAGGGAGTGCTCAACGATGTGGTCGGCGAGCGCTCCGATATCCTCGATGCCAAACTCCGCCATCATCTCGCGCAGGCGCTCCGAGCCCTTGTCGTTACAGGCGACGAGCGAGAACAGATCGCCCTCGACCTGCACCGGCTCGCGCACATTGATGCGCACGATGCCCAACAGATCCTGGTTCATTTCGCCCGCGCGCGCAAGCGGCATGATCGGCACGCACAGCCCTTCCTCGTAGACCTGGCGCGCGTCCGGACCGAAGCCGCGCCCACCGACATCGACTACATGCACCGTGGAGCAAAAGAGTGCGACTGCCTTACCTTTATAAAAGGTCGGCGACACGAGCGTGAAGTCGTGCAGATGGCCGGTGCCGAGCCAAGGGTCGTTAGTCAAGTAATGATCGCCTTCATGCATCTGCGCGATCGGATAGCGTCGCATAAAATGACCGACCGCCTCGGCCATGGAATTGACGTGACCGGGGGTGCCGGTGACGGCCTGGGCCAGCATCCGGCCCTGCAGGTCGAACACGCCGGCGGACAGATCGCCCGCCTCGCGCACGCTGGCGCTGAAGGCGGTGCGTATCAGCGTCTGCGCCTGCTCCTCCACCACGGCGATCAAGCGGTTCCACATGATCTGCGAGTGGATGCGGGCAAGCGCGTCGTTACTAGACATGACCAGACTCCTTAGGATTTTTTACCACATAGAGCACAGAAGACACAGAGCAGGTCGAAATAAGAACATCACCGTGATTTCCACATACTCCGTGGTGCAAACTCATAACTAGGAAGTCCTCATCGGCCACCGCAGAGAACACAGAGCGCACAGAGAAAGTCGAATAAAAATACCAAAGACATCTCTGTGATCTCTGTGTGCTCTGTGGTGCAAACTTATAATAGAAACTTCCTTCAACTATTCGCTGCGATCTAGTACCAGGTAACCCAGGGCGTTCACGCCCAAAGTAAACGCGGATGATACGACTGTGGTGGTCTCGTTCTCGACCACCAGCGCTGGTCCTTCGATGCGCATGCCGGGCGCCAGCGCATCGCGCCGGAAAACCCGGGCGTCGATGAACTCGCCGCGCACCGGGTCAAGGACTGCGCGTTGCGCATCCGGCGGAGGTGCGTCGCGCACCGGGACCTGCGCCAGCGTTGCCGGGGACTCCGCCTCGGTGCTGACGCTCAGCGCCCAGCTCAAGACCTCGGCCTCGAGCCCGGGGATAGTGCGGCCAAACTGGCGACGGTACTCGGTTTCGAATTCCTGCAGTAACAGCTCGCGATCGTCCGTGGTAAGCGCGCGCACCGGTAGCGGTACCGCGATCTCGTGACCCTGCCCAATGTAACGCATGTAGGCGGTGCGGGTCTCGGTCAACGGCTGCTCGCCTGCGCTTTGCTGCACGATTTTGTGGGCCTCCTGGCGCATCGCATCGATATGCGCATTGACGCTTGCCGGGTCGAGCCCGTCGAGGTGTTGGTAGAGGCTGCGTGCGACCTCGTAGGCCACCGGCGCGCCGAGCATGCCCACGGCCGAGCCCACACCGGCGCCGATCGGCACAATGATGCGATCGATCCCCAGCTTCTGCGCCACGCGCACCGCATGCAGCGGCGCGGCCCCACCAAAAGCGACCAGGGTACGCTGCTCGAGGCCCTTGCCGCGTTCCACCGCGTGCACGCGCGCGGCACTCGCCATATTCTCATCGACCATCTCGCTGATCGCGAGCGCTGCCAGCGATGTGGTGAGCCCAAGCGGCTCACCAATCACGCGATCGATCACCTGTGCCGCTGCCTGAGTGTCGAGCGCGAGACTCCCGCCGGCGAAGGCGTCGGGGTCAATGCGCCCGAGCGCCACGTCGGCATCGGTCACGGTAGGCTGGGATCCCTCGCGCCCGTAGCAGGCGGGTCCCGGTACCGCACCTGCGCTGTCTGGCCCTACGGCTACTCGCTGGAGCGCGTCGATGCGGGCGATCGAGCCGCCGCCGGCGCCGATTTCCACCATCTCGATGACTGGAATTCGCAGCGGCAGACCGCTGCCTTTGAGAAAGCGGTACGCACGCGCCACCTCGAAACTGCGCGAAGTCTGCGGCTGTCCGTTGTCGATCAGACAGATCTTCGCCGTCGTTCCGCCCATGTCGAAGGCCACCACCTCATCGAACCCGCACTCCACCGCAATGCACGAGGCGAGGATCGCGCCGCCAGCCGGACCCGACTCTACCAAGCGGATCGGAAAACGCTTCGCCGCTTCGAGCCCGATCACGCCGCCACCCGAGGTCATCAGCAGTAAGGCGCCCTTGAATCCTGCCTGACGCAAGGCGCGATCGAGCCGCTCGATATATCCCGCCATCAGCGGCTGCACGTAGGCATTGGCGCAGGCGGTCGACAAGCGCTCGTACTCGCGCAGCTCCGGCGAGACCTCCGAAGACAACGTGATCGCGACCTCGGGCAGGTGCTTGGCGAGGATATCGCGGATGCGTTCTTCGTGCGCGGCGTTGGCATAGCTGTGAAGCAGGCCGACGGCCACGCTGCTGACTTGCGCCGCCTGCAGTTGTGGCAGCAGTCGCTCCACGGCCTTCTCGTCGAGCGGCTTTAGGACCTCGCCGCGCGCGTTCATGCGTTCGGGCACGGTAAGGCGGCGCGCACGCGGCACCAGCGGCTCGGGCTTGTCCAGGTAGACATCGTACTGTTCGAAACGGTGTTCGTAGCCGATCTCGACCGAATCGCGAAAACCTTCGGTCGTAATCAGTGCGGTCACGGCGCCCTTGCGCTCGATCAGCGCGTTGGTCGCAAGCGTGGTGCCGTGGATCGCAAGTGTGATGTCAGCCAGGCCACAACCAGCCCTGGCGAGTGCGGTTTCGACGGCCTGCATCACACCACGCTCGGGTGCCTCGGGGGTGGTCAAGACCTTGGCAATCACGCGCCCCGCGGACGTATCCAGTGCCACGTCGGTAAAGGTGCCGCCGATATCAACCGCCAGTCGCGTGCCGATGCTAGGGGACATGGGCTATCCAGTCGGCGCCGTCAGTCCACGACACCGTTGATCGCGAAATCGAAGATTTCGTGGCTCCTCAATGTTCGCCGTGCCGCGCGCGAGACGTACTCCTCGCTTACTGGCTCGGAAATAATGAAAGGGACATGGCGTTCGGATACGCCCCCGTGCGTGCGCAGGCGATGCCCTTTTAGGCCCTCCAGGTCGTGCGCATCGCGCGAGGTCCCGATGCATGTGCGCGCGTCGCCAAGAACCGCAAGATCACCTTCCCTATCGGGCGGCAGCTCAAACTCGGCCGAGGCGATCAGCCTGTCGTAGACCGACTCTATGCCGGGCAGCTGCTGCACGACGCACATTACATGCTCAATTGTCACGCCCTCATTGCAATAGACCCGGACAAAACCGCCCAGTGCGCCGTGATGGGCAACAAATGGATCCGTTATGGGACAGATTACCGTGGTAGCGTCCTTTCCGAATTCCTCATCTAACACTTCCTGCAACCAGATCACATTCGGTGAACCATCGTCCTTTGCCTTGTCGTTCATTCCGTGATCGGCAATCAACCCGACTACCGCCCCGAGCTCCGCCAGTCGGCCAAAGGCGGTGTCCAGGTTCCGGTAAAACTCGTTCGCTTCCGCGTCGCCGGGGGCACATTTGTGCTGAATGTAATCGGTCAGCGACAGGTAGAGTATGTCAGGCCGGCGTTGCTCGAGCAGCCGGATGCCAGCCTCCAGGACGAACAAGGAGAGCTCGGCCGAATACATGTCCGGCTGGGGCATGCCCACAAGTTCCAGCGCATCCTCTATGCCATTGTCGGCCAGCGTGCAGCGATCCGCGTACTGCGCCGAAAAGCTGATGTTTCCCGCCGTGATGTCGACGCCTTTTTGCAGTTGCTTGCGCAGCTTGTCTTTCGACGTGATGGAGACGATCTTGGCTCCGCGCTTGGAGAACTCCTCCAGTATCGTGGTCGAACGCAGGAGTTCAGGCCCGGTCATCATCACAGCTTCACGCGTAGCGGGTTCGAGATAGAAATTGCCCGAGATCCCGTGTATGACGGGCTCGGAACCCGTGATGATCGACATGTTATTGGGGCAGGTGAAGCTCGGGACAGTGCCGTCAGCAATGGCATGGAAACCCTGTTTCATAAAGTGCTCTATGTTGGGGATGATGCCATGCTTCACCCCTGTTTCGATATAAGCGGGATCGCTGCCATCGATGCACACCACGACCACTGGCCGAGCCGGCCAACGGTAGCTGATTCCGTTAAGCGTCACGGGCTTGGTTTTCATAATCAGCCTCTCGTTCTACTCCGTCGTTGCGGGACCGGGCGTGATTGGTAACACCGAGTTATCGAGGAAGTCGTGCATGTGCACCACCACTGAATCGGAGTTGAGCAACACGACAGCATAGGCCGGTGGCTCATGGTTTTTGGGCACCGGGCGGGTCGTATGAAAATCGAATGCCACCTGATGGTTGGTACCGCGCACGAAGGAGCAGGGGATACCGAGGTAGCTACCGGCGATCGGGCGGTGCACGTGACCGAAGAAAATATGCTTGATGTTGTCATAGCGCGCGATGGTCTCGCGCAGAAGATCAGCTTCAAGTAGCCGGATGCGATCGAGCGAGGGGATACCAATCTCAAACGGGGGGTGATGGATGAACAGGTAAGCCGCCCGATCGCGCGACTCTTCGAGTCTGGCCTGAAGCCAGCCCGCGCGCTTATCGCAAAAGCTCCCCCAACCTGCGCCGGGCTCATGCGAATCGAGCAGAATGAATCGCCCTGCCGTCGTGTCGATAACGAATTGTACGAATCCGTGCTCGTCACACACTATCTCGGGAAACACCATTTTGAACGCGTCACGGTCGTCGTGATTCCCCAGCATTAGATGATAGGGTATGGACAGCGCCGAGAGACACTCGCGCAAGTTCCGGTAGGCGTCCATGTAGCCTTCATGACCGAGGTCACCCGTGAACACGCACAGTTCGGCGTCGGCGTGGTGGGCGTTGATATCAGCGATACACGCATCAAGCTGTGCGCGCGGATCGAGACCCATAAGTCGCTCCCCCGGCGGCATGATGTGCATGTCAGTGACCTGAATGAACTTCATGATCCTTTCTCCGGATGCGTCCGCGGTTCATCTTGTGCGCTTACCTTGGCCCACGGCGACATCACATAGGCGCCACCGGTACTGACGCCGCGTGCGTCATCGCGTGCGACGATATTCGGACAGGCATACAGTGCTGGATACACGCCATGCAACGCGGTGGCCACCTCGTGCTCGCTGGCGAGTGCAGCGATGATATCAGCGGCGAGCCTTTCGTCCACCCGTACCAACGGCGTGCCGCTCACGTCGATGCGCGGCTGATGACAAGCCTGGTCAATAGTCATATCGAAATCCAACAGGAACGAAATCAACTGACACACTGCGGGCATGATGCGACGTCCACCGGAGGTGCCCAAGGCAACACGAAGATTATCGTCGCGCTCAACGATGGTTGGGCACATGTTCGACAACGGCCGCTTGCCCGGTCCGATCGAGTTGGGCCTGCCGGGTCGCGGATCGAACCACATGATACCGTTGTTCATCAACACTCCGGTCTGCGGCAGCACCACCTTGGAACCGAATACCGATAGCAGCGTCTGTGTGAGCGCGACCATATTGCCCTGGCGGTCCACGACGCTCAGGTGGGTGGTGCACGAAGACGCGCCGCCTTCGTCCCCTTCGCCCATTCGGGCCAGTCGCTGCTCATAGGCATCCAGAAAGCAGGCAGCATAAGCCGAATAGGCTTGTGCGCCAGGCGCCGCTCCCGGGGCCAGCCGGTGTTCGAGCATGCTGAGTGCGTGCCGCAAAGTGGGGCCGGCAGTGAGGCCCGGTGCCGTATGCACCCGCGCTCCACGATAGGTCATGACATCTGGGCTCAGCACGGTGGCGCGATACTCGCCGAGGTCTGCCGACGACAGCGTGCTGCCCGCCCTCGATGCATCGGTGACAAGGGCGCTCGCGATCTCACCTCGATAGAAATCGCCCGGCCCGGCGCGGGCGAGCTGCTCCAGTGTGTGATCGAGATTGCCGAGCTTGATGTGCGGCAGCGGGCCGCCCCACTGGCCTGCCGGTACAAACCCCTGCGGCAGATAGATGCGTGCGCTGTCGGGAAAGCTCGCCAACGCCGGCGCAGCCGCCGCAATCTTGAGTGTCGCATACCAATCGACCGCCAATCCTTTTCTCGCCAGCTCGATTGCCGGCGCCAGCGACTCGGCCCACGAGCGGCTGCCAAAACGCTCCAATGCGAGCGCAAGCCCAGCGACGAAACCCGGTACCGCAAACGAAAAAGGGCCTACGACGTTACGACCCTCGTGTACCGCCGGCCATCCGAACAGATCCGCATCCGTGCCCTTGCCTAGCGGGTAGTCCGCCGGATCCAGCCCCTGCGGCGCGCGCATGAGGAAGTCTATAGCATGGACACGCCGCTGGGCGGCGAGATAGATCAGCATGAACCCCCCGCCACCGAGCCCGCTCATCCAGGGCTCGACCGTACCGATCGCCATCCCCGCAGCCACCGCCGCGTCCACGGCGTTGCCGTCGTTGGCGAGCACGCGCGCGCCGATGTCGGATGCTCTGTAGTGCTGGCTTGCCACCAGCCCGCCCGCTGCATGCACCGCGGGCTTTCGCACGACCCACGTCTCGACAGCGCCGGGGGTTTGTTCCGCGGTCATCGGGATCCGTGTTGCCGCATTGGGCCTGGCAGCCCTAAGGCAATGTTGCTCGCCACCGTTCGCTCGGCGGGCTCCAGTTCGTGGGCACACATAGCGATAACATAACACAGTGCCGCCGCACCAGCGGCCACGGTAAGGCAAAAAGCATTTTTCGTGAGTGCGCGCCGGCGCCCACCCACTTGATCGGGGCGGCATTATCGACCACGCACCCACGGATCCTCGGGCAAACACTTGCAGGGGGGTGACAAAAGGATTAGATTCTACCGTGGTGCCGGCCCCCGCCGGACCGCTTGCGGTTAGTGGTGCAGCGCATCACCTCGCCCGAACCGACACAAAACCACGAACGGAGGAGATTCAAGATGCTCAGTGTAATTACCCGATCCTGTTACTTATTCGCGGTCGTGCTGGCGCTCTTCGCGTTTTCCTCGACCGCGGCAACAGCTCAATGCAAGAACCGGGGCGATCTGGATACCCGCTATTGCGACAATAACGGCGACCTGGTTGCCGATACGCCGAAAGACTCCAGCCAATGGCTGGACCCCGACACGCTCATTTTTTCCTACACACCGGTGGAAGACCCGTCGGTCTACGAGAACGTGTTCGATGACTTCATGGCCTACCTGTCCAAGAAGACGGGCAAGCGCGTCAAATGGTATGGTGCCGAGTCCTATGCGGCTCAGGTCGAAGCCATGCGCTCGGGGCGCCTCCATGTCGCCGGCATATCGACGGGCCCGACGGTGTTCGGCGTCAACCTCGCCGGCTACGTGCCGACCGCCATAATGTGCAAGGGCGATGGCACCTTCGGCTATAAGCTGCAGCTCATCACATACAAGGACAGCGATATCAAGCAGGTAAAGGACCTCAAGGGCCGCAAGGTCGCCCATGTCACACCTTCGTCCAACTCCGGAAACCAGGCCCCCCGTGCCTTGTTCAAGAATATGGGTATCATTCCCGACAAGGATTACAAAGTCACGTACTCGGGCAAACACGACAACTCCATCATGGGCGTGGCCAACAAGGACTACGACGCGGCACCGGTTGCCTCGAGCGTGCTTGACCGCATGGTCACCAAAGGCGTGGTGAAGCGCGATGCCATCCGCATCATTTGGGAGTCGCAGCCATTCCCCACGACGTCCTACGGCTTTGCCCATAACCTCAAGCCAGAGCTTCAGAAAAAGGTGCGCGACGCCTTCCTGACCTTCGACTGGAAAGGAACGGCGCTGGCGAAGGAATTTGGCAAGCAGGCCGATACATTCTGCCCGATCACCTTCAAGGAGACGTGGAAAGCGGTTCGCTTGATTCAGAAAGAAAACGGGATCGTGTACACCGACGAGACACTGAAGGGGTTAAAGGTTAAGAAGAAGAAAAAGAAGAAGAAGAGCTAAGTGACCGAAAGGTCTTTAAGCAATGCGCCGTAGAGCCTCCGCAGTAGTCACTGCGCAGGCTCTACGGTATTATTTTTTGGTATTAATTCTCTTATGCTCTCCATCACCGATCTCTCCAAAGTTTACAAGACCGGTACACGCGCGCTCGATGGCGTCAGCCTGACGGTCGACAAGCCGCAGGTGGTCGCCGTTATCGGATCCTCAGGCGCCGGTAAGAGCACGCTGATTCGTTGCATCAACCGCCTTATCGAGCCTACCGCAGGGCAAATCGTCCTCAATGACCTCGATGTCACCGCCTTGTCGCGGCGCGAGCTCAGGAAGGCACGACGCCGCATGGGCATGATCTTTCAGGAGTACAACCTGGTCGAGCGGCTGACCGTGATGGAGAACCTGCTCTCGGGCCGACTCGGTTATGTCAGTCTCTGGCAGGCGTATCGAAGAAACTACCCGCCGCATGACATCGCCGCCGCATTCGAGCTGCTTGACCGTGTCGGGCTCAACGGTTACCAGGACACCCGTGCCGACGCACTCTCAGGCGGCCAACGACAACGTGTCGGCATTGCGCGTGCGCTGATGCAACAACCGGATCTGCTGCTGGTCGATGAACCGACGGCCAGTCTCGACCCCAAGACCTCGCGTCAAATCATGCGCCTGCTTTGCGAGTTGGCGCATGAACGGGGGACACCAGCACTGGTCAACATCCACGACGTTGGCCTTGCGCAGGACTTCTCTGATCGCATCATCGGTCTGAGTGGCGCCGAGATTGTGTTCGACGGCAATCCGAGCGAGCTCGATGCTGACGCGTTGACTGCCATCTATGGCGAAGAAGATTGGAGTGCCACGATCCGAAAGGTCGAGGACGAAGATACCAAGCGCCGGAATACTATGAAGAAAATTGAGCAAGAGTCGGCTGCAGGATGAGCGCTCCCGCCACGCCGACGACCTGGAAACCCCCCAGGCTTATCGCCCACCCATACTACCGCCACGGCTTCACGATTCTGGCCATCGCCTACCTTATCTGGGCGGTCGGATCCCTGGATATAGACTGGACCCGCGCGGGCCAGGGGCTACCGCGAGCGGCCGACATGTTCGCCCGCATGGTCCCGCCGGATTTCAGCCGCTGGCAGCTGCTGGTGAAGGGCGTGCTCGAAAGCGTGCAGATGGCGCTCGCCGCGAGTTTCTTGGGCATGATCCTGGCGATCCCGCTCGGCCTGTGCGCGGCCCGCAATCTTGCGCCGTTGCCGGTCTATCTGGTTGGACGGGCCATTCTCGCGATCACCCGCACCTTCCATGAGGTCATCATTGCCATCTTCTTTGTGAAGATTTTCGGCTTCGGCCCGCTTGCAGGCGTGCTGACTCTGGTCGTCGCCAGCATGAGCTTTATCGGCAAGATGCTGGCGGAAGATATCGAGAACCTGCCCCCCGGCCAGATGGAAGCGGTCCGGGCGACGGGTGCCAGTTTTCCCAAGATGCTGCTTTATGCGATACAGCCGCAGATCCTGCCGCGTTATCTGGGGGTGTCGATCTACCGCCTCGACGCCAATATCCGGCACTCGACCGTAGTCGGTATCGTCGGTGCCGGCGGCATTGGCCAGGTGCTCGCTGCATCGTTTTCACGTTATGACTACGATTTCAGCCTCGCCATCTTGATGACAATCGTAGTGCTGGTGTTTCTCGGTGAGTTCTTCAGCAACTGGGTGCGTGGGCGCCTGCGATGACGGTCCAGGAGCACGCCCAAAAGTACCCCGAGGTCTGGCGGCGTTTTAGCCCGAAAGAAACGCTCATTCGTTACGTCTGGTACCTCGGCATCGTCTTTGCTGCGGTATGGGCGCTCAGTGATCTCGACATCCCGTGGTTCTACTTTCTAGACGCCCATGTGCAGGCAGCCGACCTGCTCGAGCGCATGATCCCGCCGTACTGGCCGTTCTTCGAGGACGTGGCGGGCCCGCTTATCGAGACCATCAACATCGCCACACTGGGCACGGTGGTTACCGTGATCATCGCGCTGCCGATCGCCATCCTCTCGGCGAGGAACACGACGCCGAACGCGCTTACCTGGTTCATCGGCCGCTTCATTCTGGTGACGTCCCGCTCTGTCAACACCATTGTCTGGGCCCTGATATTCGTCGCCATATTCGGGCCCGGGCCCATGGCCGGTGTTTGGTCGATTGCGGCTCGCTCCATCGGCTTCGTCGGCAAGCTGATCGCTGAGGCGATCGAGGAGATCGACACCGGCACGGTGGAAGCGATCGAGGCTACCGGCGCGTCGCGATTGCAGGTGCTGATAGTCGGCGTGATACCCCAAGTGTTACCCGTGATATTCGGCACTATTATCTACCGCTGGGATATCAACATCCGCGAGTCCACCGTGCTCGGCTTCGTCGGTGCCGGCGGAATTGGCATCATGCTGTACTCCTCGATTAACCAGTTTGCTTGGCACGAGGTCTCGGTGATGCTGGTCGCCATTTTCGCCGTCGTGCTTGTTAGCGAGTACGTCTCGGCGACGGTGCGAAAGCACATTACATAACTCCAGGTGCAAGTTTCAAGTAGCAAGTAACAAGTAAAAACAAAAAGCGAGAGGATTTTTACTTGCTACTTGCTACTCACGTTTCTAAAAGCACAGCTACCACTTCCGCAAATCCCGCCCCACACCGGGCGTCGGTCACATAGGCCGGCTCTGTCTTTAACCGATCGGCAAATTCCCGAATATTCGCCACGCCAATGGTATTGGGAAAGTACGCAAACATCGGTGCATCATTGGGAGAATCACCGATAAACAAAAAAAACTTCTTCGCCACATCAAGGTCGATGTCAAAGCACTCACGCATCATGATGCGGGTCATGCTTAGCTTGTCATAGCTGCCGAACCAGCCGTTAACATGGATCGAGCTCACTTTCGCCGTTGCCCCCCCTTGCTCGAATATCTTGACGATGCGCTCCACCTCCGCCGGCGGTAGCGCTGCTACGTCCTCACAATAATCGATGGCCAGGTCGGCTTCCCGATATAGCTGATCCGACGCGACTCCCGCCCCGGGCACCTCGGCAAGGATGGTGCTACGCAAGGTCTCCAGGCGACGCCGGTTTTCTGCACGTTCTTGTTCACTCTGGAGAAAGCGCTTGTACATTGTTCGCTTGTTATGGTCATAGCGGAAATAGAAAGCGCCGTTTTCCCCGACAACCCCATCCACCGGCCACATGCGTGCGATATGGTCACACCAGCCTGCCGGGCGCCCGGTAATCGGGACGATAATCAACCCGGTGTCTTCAAGGCGCTCCATCGCCGTGTACGCCTGAGCCGTCAGGCGTCCTTCGGTCGTCAGGGTATTGTCGATATCAAACAACACGCCCCGAATGCGACGGCGTGTCGTAAGCGGAAGTGAATCAAGCGGTTGCATCGTTGAGCACCAGGCGTAAGGGCTGATGGTCGGAGGCCGCCGTCTCCGTGTCGACATCCATGGCGCGAGCACGTTTGGCCAGGTCAGCGGTGATGAAAATGAAGTCCCGGCAATGGGTCCCGGACCAGTGCACCCGCTCGTAGACGCCGCAGGTAATAGGATGGTCTTTCCCGGGATGCACCACTGTCCAGGCATCGACCAGGGCCTGTGGTCCGTTATCGAACGGCTCTAGCAATCGTGCGTAGGAAGGCTCTGATTTTTCCATATTGAAATCCCCGCACAACACGGTGGGACACGGACCCACGGCTGGCACGTAGGGATCCGCCACGGCGCCTTGTAACGATGTCGTCTGCGCAGGGTAAGCGCCGGCCTGCTGGTGCAGCCGGCGCAGGTGCTCTATCTGGGCCGCGCGGTGCTCGGCCGAGTAGTACTCCAGGTGGGTATTGATGACCCGCAAGGGACCCAGCTCTGTCGCCACAATGACCTCCAGGGCCTGGCGTTGCATGTGCGGTGTCTCGTCGGTCGCCGGCCGCGGCAGCAAGTGGCTAAACGCCTGCAAGGCAGGGAGTCGGGTGAGCACCACGTTGCCGAACTGACGCCGCTTGCCTATGCACTCCCCGGCGGTATTGGTCCCGCAGCCGAAGATGGGCTCGTACTGCGGAAGCAGCGCGCCGAGCAGCCTTGGCTGGTCTGCACCCAGGCCGTCGAGCTCGGGAAAGTTACGCGCCATCTCCTGGAAACAAAGGATGTCCGCGTCGCCCATCGCCATCGCTGTATCAACGATGCGGTCGAGATCGACGGTACCATCGTGTCCCTGCCCCCAGCGTATGTTCCAACACACGATCTCGATCACTTAAGACCTGCCCGCATGAAGGACTGCACGAACTGCCGTTGAAACAAGAGAAAGGCGATCAGCAGCGGCGCAACGGCGAGCAACGTACCGGCCGTGATAATTGACCAGTCGACGCCGGACTCGGGTGCGGCAAAGATGGCCAGGCCAACGGTCAGCGGTCGCGTCTCCACCGAGTTGGTGATCACCAGTGGCCACAGGAAGTTGTTCCAATGATAGCTCACCGAGACCAGCCCGTAGGCCACGTACACAGGGCGGGCGAGCGGGACATATACCTTCCACAGAATTTGAAGCGGGGAGGCACCCTCCACCCTGGCGGCCTCTTCAAGCTCCTTCGGTACTGTCTTGAAAGTCTGACGCAACAGAAATATGCCGAACGCGCTTGCCATGTAGGGAAGGCCGATTGCCCGGATCGTATCGACCAGCGCCAAAGTGCTCATGATCCGATAGTTCTCCACGATCAGCACGTCGGGCATGATCATGAGCTGCACGAGCACCAGCACAAAAACGATCTCGCGCCCGAGAAACTGATAACGTGCGAACGCGTAGGCCGCGAGCGTGCAGATGATGAACTGCGCCACAAGGATCATGGTCACCAGTATGAATGTATTGAGAAAGTAACGGGCAAATGGCGCGACCTCCCAGGCTCTGGCAAAGTTCTCGAGCGTAAGCGGAGCCAGCAGCTCGAAACGGGTCGAGAACTCGGCGGGATGAAACGCGCTCCAGAATGCGTAGAGCAGCGGCAACACCCACAGCGCAGCCAATAGCCAGGCGCCGAGAATCTCGGCTCCACGACCAAACGATAATTGACCCGTCTGCATCATTGGTAGTGAGTTCTGCGGTCAAGGTAGTAGAACTGGCTCACTGCGGCCGCCACTAGGATGGTCAAAAGCACAACGGTCAAGGTCGCCCCGTAGGCCGTATCCCAGTAGTCGAAGGCAACCTGGTATATATAGTAGAGCAACAGGTTACTGGCATTGTCGGGCCCGCCTTTGGTCATGATGAATAGCTGGTCCACGAGCTTGAAAGAGTTGATTACCGCGTTGACCAGCACGAACACCGTGGTTGGCATCAGCAATGGAAACACCACGCGGCGAAAGTAATACCAGCGCCCCGCGCCTTCGAGCGCTGCCGCTTCGCGTAGCTCCGGCGGCATGGACTGGAGCGCGGCCAGGTAGAAGATCATGAAGAACCCGGCCTCTTTCCAGATGGTCATAACGATGATGCACCACATCACGGTATCGGGATCGCCCAGCCAGTTGTGTCCGCCCGCACCGAACAGGCCACGGACCTGATCGAGCAATCCGTACTCAGGGGTGTAAAAAAACAGCCAGATGTTGGCCACCGCCACCATCGGCAGAATGGTCGGAGTAAAATAAGCCATCCGTGCCAACCCCCGCCCCGGAATTCTTTCGTTGACCCACACAGCCATAAGAATGGCGATGCCGATGCTTGCGGGAATGGTGCCGGCAGCAAAAAAGAAGTTGTTCCACAGCACCTGCCAAAAAAGTTCGTCCTCAAACAAAAGCCCGTAGTTCTCGAGTCCCACAAACTCGGCGTGACGAATGCCTTTGGGCGTGGAAAAAAAGCTACTGACAAGCGTCGAGACAGTAGGGTAATGCGTAAAGGTGGCAAGGAGTACGGCGGCGGGCAAAAGCAAGAGCCACCCGTAAACGTGTGCCTGAAGGCGGACTCCGCGCATCATGAAGGTGAGAGTGCCGGGAGGCCGGCTTGAGCCGGCCTCCCACAGGGACGATCAGCGATAACGCTTGAGAATGCGATCGGAACCTTTCTGCGCCGCCTTGAGCGCCGCTTCCGGTGACTTCGCACCGGTCAGTGCCGCTTGGATAGCATCGTCCAGGAGCTTGCGCACGCGCGCATTTTCGTACGTAGACAGCTCTGCGGTCGCGAACTTGAGCTGGTCACGGGCTACTGCCGCATACGGGAAACCTGACACGTACTCTTTGAGCGCCTGAGTCTGATAGGCATCGGGCCGGGTCCCCAAGTAGCCGGTCTTGATGCTCCATTGGGCTGTGCGCGTAGGCTCAGTCATGCACTTGACAAAAGTGAGTGCCGCTTTCTTCTCTACCGGCGTGGCTTTCTTGAAGATGTAGAAATTCCCGCCGCCAGTCGGCGTACCACGCCGCTTGCTCGCCGGGAGCATCGCTACTCCGAAGTCGAACTTGGCGTTTTTCTTGACCGCCGTGAGATTGCCGGTGCTATGCCACATGATCGCTGTTTTCTGCTCTAGAAAATCGCTGCGCAGCGTTCCCCACTCGACCGTGCCCGTCGGCATGACGTTGTGCTTGACGCTGAGGTCGCGCCAGAACTCTAGCGAATCGATGACGGCGCTGTTGTCGAAGTAGGTCTTATTGCCATCCTTGTTCATCAGCACCTGGCCATTCTGCATGGTCAATGCCCCGAACATCCAGTACGGATAGCCGGTTGAAGGGATCTCGA
Source organism: Acidiferrobacterales bacterium (assembly GCA_046758085.1). GTDB lineage: Bacteria > Pseudomonadota > Gammaproteobacteria > Acidiferrobacterales > SPGG2 > VRUB01. The sequence continues at coordinate 7,897 of JBHHZP010000042.1, read as the reverse complement.
TGCCCCAACGTACGACATTGCCCGAGGCATCCTTCTTGACCAGCTTCTTGGTGGCTTTTACCAACTCATTCCAGGTTGCTGGCGGCTTGTTGGGATCCAGACCGGCCTCGCGGAAGGCATCCTTGTTGTAATACATGACGATCGTCGATCGCTGGAATGGAATGCCCCAGGTCTTTCCGCCCGTACGCCCGTTCTCCATCAACGCGGGGTAGAAACGGTCGAGCCACGCCTTTTCCTCTGGCGTTGAGACGAGATCGTCAAAGGCCTCGATGGCGTCCTGGTCGATGAGCTCGAAGACATCGATCGCGAACATCACTGAAAGCTGGGCGGGCTTGCCGCTCCTCAGCGCGGTTAACGCCTTGATGCGCGCATCGTTATAGTTACCCGCATATACGGCTTTTACTTTTATATCCGGATGCTTCGCCTCACATTGACCGACCAGGTTGTCAACGATCTTGGTCAACGGCCCGCCCACCGCGACGGGGTAGTACATAGTAAGCTCCACCGCTGCGGCTGTGCTTGGCAGCGTCGTCATGACGATGAGCCCCAGCGATAAGGCGACTGCCGGTAATGTGGTTCTGATTACTCTTTTCATCACATCTCCTCCTGCGGTTGAATTTCTATTTGAAACAACGCTCGAACAGGGTCGGTTCAGAACACTCGGGCAACTTCTCCGCTTATATCGCTTGCAGAGATCCCATCCTCATGTCTCTTACCCGACTCGGCCTCGAACAGGTGAGTATTGGCCGCCGACCAGGCGAGCCGCACCTCGGCGCCACGGCTGAAGTTTGCCCGCCCTGGGACACGCAAGGCAAGCGACTCCTCACCGGCCTGGCATGTGACAATGCTGTCCGCGCCATGGTATTCGATATCAGCGATCGTTGCAGGGACGCCGTGTTTATCCGAAATGCCAATGTGCTCCGGCCTTATGCCCAGTAAGAGGCCGTCCGCCCTGCCCGCTAGCACCGGCGGACCCGAGGTTCCTGCGATAATGGCACCGTCGCCGCTGTCCTCCAACCTGACCAGATTCATCGGGGGTGTCCCGATGAAACGGGCGGTAAACGCGGTGGCCGGGCACATGTAGAGCTGCTCCGGCGTACCGTTCTGCTCGATTCGACCGTCGCGTAACAGGATAATGCGGTCGGCCATGCTCATGGCCTCGGTCTGGTCGTGAGTCACGTAGACCATGGTAATGCCCAAACGCTGCTGCAGGTCCCTGATCTCGGCGCGCATCTCGTGGCGCAATTTGGCATCAAGATTCGACAGCGGCTCATCCATCAGGCACACGGGCGCCTCGGCGATAATGGCCCTGCCGAGCGCAACGCGCTGGCGCTGGCCACCCGAAAGCTGAGCGGGTTTGCGCTCCAATAGCGAAGACAGGCCCAGAAGTTCAGCGACTCGCTGAAGACGCGCGTCGCGCTCTGTTCCATTGACACGGCGGACCTTGAGACCAAAAATAATGTTCTCGGCGACCGTCAGGTGGGGGAAAAGCGCATAAGACTGGAATACCATTGAGAGGTTGCGTTTTGCCGGCGGAAGCCAGGTCGCATCTCGTCCACCGATATACACTATCCCCGAGGTGACGTCCTCGAGCCCTGCGATCAGGCGCAGGGTGGTGGATTTGCCGCAGCCGGACGGCCCGAGGAGCACCAGCAGCTTCCCCTGCTCGGAAGTGAAGCTGACGTCGTTCACGGCCACGTTGTCGCCCCAGCTCTTGGTTACGTTCTTTAGGACTACCTCAGACATGGTGCGCTGCTGCTCGCTGACCAAGACCCATTGTCGGATATTCTGGCAATCAACCGGTAGGCTGCGTGAATGCTCAATGGTATAACAAGGCCCTCGCCGGATCACTCGCGGCTAAAGGCCCGAAACGAAGAGCCGACGCAGCACTTCGGACAAAGCCAGCTAAAAATGCAGAAAAACAACAAAGTGTTTGATTTAGTAGTTATTGGCGGCGGTATAAACGGGGTCGGCATCGCCCGTGACGCAGCGGGGCGCGGGCTCTCGGTAGCACTTTGCGAACAGGGCGATCTCGGCGGTGCAACCTCCTCTACCAGCAGCAAGCTGATCCACGGCGGGCTGCGCTACCTCGAGCACTACGAGTTCCGGCTTGTGCGGGAGTCGCTCGCCGAGCGCGAGGTCTTACTCAGGTCGGCACCGCATCTGGTGCGGCCGCTGCGCTTCGTGCTCCCACATGTATCGACACAGCGTCCGGCCTGGATAATCCGTGCTGGTTTATTCCTCTACGACCACCTGAGCCGGCGCGTCACCCTGCCGGGCTCGGAAGGCGTGGATCTGCAGCGAAGCCCGCTCGGCGGCGGATTGAAGTCGGACTACCGCAAGGGCTTTGCCTACTCGGACTGTCAGGTCGATGATGCCCGTCTGGTAATCGCGACAGCGCGCGCCGCCGCATCCCTAGGTGCGGACATCAGGGTACGCACCGCGTGCACCCGGGCCGAGGTCAGGGACGGCCTGTGGCAGGTCAGTCTCGAGAGCAGAGATGTGGGAACGCGGGACGGGCTGTTGGCACGCGTGCTGGTCGACGTCGCCGGGCCATGGGTCGAGCGCGTGCGCAGTTCACTCGGCGGCCTTCCACCGGGCAAGACCATCCGGCTCATCAAGGGCAGCCACATCGTCGTGCCCCGGGTTCACGACGGCCGCCATGCCTTTATCCTGCAAAACGACGACGGTCGCGTCATCTTCGTGATTCCGTTCCAAGAAGCGTACTCGCTGATCGGCACCACCGAAGTCGAGCTCGACGGTGATTCCGCTGCCGCCGCGATCACGCACGAAGAAACGGAGTACCTTTGCCGCGCGGTCAATCGTTACCTCGCCCGGCCCGTTGGGCCCGACGACGTGGTCTGGAGCTATGCGGGTGTACGCCCCTTATTCGGCGATGACGAGCAGGGTCTCTCGGCGATAACGCGTGACTATGAGCTCGACCTGGACACCGCGAACGGCGCTCCGGCACTGACGGTCTATGGCGGAAAGATCACGACCTACCGGCGACTGGCGGAACATGCGCTGCACGAGCTCAAGCCTTACTTCCCGAACATGGGACCGTCGTGGACGGAGTCGGCCCACCTGCCCGGCGGCAACATGCCCGCGGACGGGATCGGCGTCCTTTCGGATCAGCTCGAACGCGACTACCCCGGGCTGCCGCGGTCACTGCTCGAGACGCTTGGCCATCGTCACGGCACACTCTCACGCGAGGTACTTTCCGGTACGCACGACATCGAAGCCCTGGGCCAACATTTCGGGGCACAGCTCTATGAGCGCGAAGTGGATTACCTGATCGAACACGAATGGGCACGCACGGCCGAGGATATCCTTTGGCGGCGCACCAAATGCGGTTTACACATGTCGGAGCATGAACGCACAAACGTTGCGGAGTACCTGGCTCGGCATTCTCAGAGCACCAGAGCGAAAACTATTCCATGAGTCGATGGCGGCGAGTAGCGAGGAACCAGGACAAACACCGTTATCGTTGCAGCCTGATGGCTTGTAACTGTCAGCTACACACAGTGGGCGGGGTGGTTTTGCGCTAGAATCGCTTCCTTACTATATGTCCGATCGAGGGTTTATGACCAAGATACAGAAAACGATCTCGCCGGTAGACGGTAGCGTCTACGTTGAACGTCCTTACGCCTCAGAGCAGGAGATCGCGAAGGTGCTGACCAAGGCTGCCAGCGCTCAAACCAATTGGAAGCATGTGCCATTGGTCGAGCGCAGCGCACTGTGCGCACGCTTTGTCGACGCCTTCGTGGCCAAGACCGACGAGATTGCCCCGGATTTGAGCTGGCAGATGGGCCGCCCGGTCAGTGTGGCACCGAGCGAGGTGCGTGGCACCGACGAGCGTGCGCGCTACATGATCGAGATCGCCGCTACTGCATTAGCCGACGTGCAAGTAGGATCGAAGCCAGGTTTCACGCGTTTCATCCGACGCGAACCGCTCGGTGTCGTCCTGACCATTGCCGCCTGGAATTATCCTTACCTGATTGCGATCAACACCGTGGTACCGGCGATCATGGCGGGCAATTCCGTGGTGCTCAAGCATTCCTCGCAGACACCGCTTTGCGCAGAACGCTTCGCCGAGTGTTTCCGTGAGGCAGGGTTGCCGGACGGTGTGTTCCAGATTCTACACATGGACCACGCCAGCACCGAGCGGGCGATACAAGACGCGCATGTGAACTTCGTCGCGTTCACCGGCTCCGTGGGTGGCGGCCACAGCATCCAGCAGGCGGCATCCTCGCGATTCATAGGCACCGGTCTGGAGCTCGGTGGCAAGGACCCTGCGTACGTGCGTGCGGACGTGGATGTCGAGCACGCCGTAACAAACACTGTCGACGGTGCCTTTTTCAATTCCGGGCAATCCTGCTGCGCGATCGAACGCATCTATGTCCATGAGCGAGTCTACGATGCGTTCGTGGAGGGATTCGTAGAGCAGACGAAGCAATACCGTCTGGGCAACCCCTTGGATCCCGAGACCACGCTCGGGCCAATGGTGCGCACGGCGGCCGCCGATTTTGTGCGTGCCCAGACCGCGGAAGCGATCGGCGCCGGTGCGCGTGCCGTGATTGATCCCAATCTGTTTCCGGCCAACAAACCCGGTTCGCCCTACCTCGCGCCGCAGGTGCTGGTCGATGTCGACCACAGCATGGATGTCATGAAGGAGGAAACCTTCGGCCCGGTCATCGGCATTATGAAGGTCGAATCGGACGACGAGGCGATAAAACTCATGAATGACAGCCCTTATGGTCTCACGGCCTCAATCTGGACTCGCGATAAAGAGGCGGCGATCGCCATTGGCGATCGTGTGGACACCGGCACCTGGTTCATGAACCGCTGCGATTACCTTGACCCGGCGCTGGCGTGGACGGGAATCAAGGACTCGGGGCGCGGGTGCACGCTGTCGGCGCTAGGCTACGAACATCTCACCCGACCGAAGTCTTACCATTTGCGAACGGAGACCTGACATGACCGATGCACCCGACCTCAGGGGCGACTGGAACTATCCGACCACGATCCGCTTCGGTGCGGGTCGCATTGCGGAGCTGCCCGCGGCGTGCCGCCAGCTTGGCATCGCGCGACCGTTATTGGTGACGGATCCGGGGCTGGCGCAGCTGTCGATGGTGCAGGAAACAATCGCGCACAATGAGCAGGCTGACATGCCGACCGGGGTGTTCAGCGAAATCAAGCCAAACCCGGTCGGGAAAAACGTGGATGAAGGGGTACGGGCCTATCGCGACGGAGGGCATGATGGTGTCATTGCATTCGGCGGCGGGAGCGCGCTGGATGCCGGCAAGGCCATCGCCTTCATGGCCGGGCAGACCCGGCCGATGTGGGATTTCGAAGACATTGGCGACAATTGGAAAGCCGCCAGTGCCGGCGGCGTCGCCCCGATCATCGCCGTACCGACGACGGCCGGCACGGGCTCGGAGGTTGGCCGCGCCGCGGTGTTCCTGCAAGAAGCGAGCGCCACGAAAAAGATCATCTTTCACCCGAAGATGTTGCCTTCGATCGTGATCGAGGACCCCGCACTTACCGCGGGTCTACCGCCGCATATTACCGCCGGGACCGGAATGGATGCGCTGGCACATTGTCTGGAGGCCTACTGCGTCCCGGCTTACCATCCGATGGCCGAGGGCATCGCGGTCGAAGGTATGCGTCTGGTCAAGGAGTGGCTGCCCGTTGCCGTGCACGACGGCGGCAACATAACGGCGCGCGCCCATATGATGGCGGCGGCAAGCATGGGGGCGACGGCGTTTCAGAAGGGCCTCGGCGCGATCCACGCACTTTCACATCCGGTCGGTGCACTTTATGACACACACCATGGCATGACTAATGCCGTGGTCATGCCGTACGTGCTCGCCTTCAACCGAGATGCCATCGAAGGCAAGCTGGGTCGCCTGGCCGCCTGGCTACAGTTACCCAAGCCATCGTTCCAGGCGGTTATGGACTGGGTGCTCCGGCTGCGCGATGAAATTGGTATCGTGCACACGCTCGCAGACCTGGGCGTGGGCGCGGACCGGCTGGAGGAGCTCGCGCAGATGGCGGCGCTCGACCCCACCGCCGGCGGCAATCCGGTCCCGGTCGGGGTCCCCGAGCTCAGATCGATGTTCGTGTCGGCGCTGGAGGGCCGGCTGGCCTAGCGAGCTTAGCCGGATCGGCCGGTGCTTCCCGCGCCCAGCGCCGTGCGGCCAGTGTCTTATGCCTCGCTAACGCGCGCTTGGTACAATCCGCAGAGGATAACGAAATCATCGAACTGTCAACTGGCTTCGGCGTACGGGATTGGACCAGGCGACGGCCGGAAACAACACACGAGCGAAACGGAGGGACAATGAACGAGGATCTTCTCGGCGGTCGCAGAAAGGCGCTGGAGGAATCATTTTTCGCGAAAGAAAATGAAAAGCTCCGGCAGGCGCTGCAGGAAAAAGAATCGGCCCAGGCGAAGCGCGAGGCCCTGTCCGCCGCCTCCGGCGTGACCGATGATACCGTGCTCGACGAGCTTATCGCCCTCGATATCAACAGTGATACGCTGGCTGCGCTTTCGCTCGTGCCATTGGTGGAGGTAGCCTGGGCCGACGGCAGCATCGACGAAAAGGAACGAAGCGCCATTCTCTCCGCCGCGGAGCATGCGGGGCTGGAAAGAGACGGCGCGAGCTACCAGCTCTTGCAAGGCTGGCTGGCGGTGCAGCCGGAGCGCAAGGTGTTGGCAGCCTGGAAGGATTACGTTGCGGCGCTTTCAAACACACTCAGCGCCGATGCCAGCATGGCATTGAAACAAGACCTGCTGGGGCGCGCGCGCTCGGTCGCCGAAGCCGCAGGGGGATTTCTCGGATTGGGGAGCAAGATCTCGAGTGCCGAGCAAGCCATGCTCGATGAGCTGGAACAGGCGTTTTCTTGAGCGCTCGTCATGCCGTAGCCATCAGTCGAGGGCGAGGCAAGCCGATCTAGTTTTGCGGGCAGGGCCACCTGGCTCGTGCTGGCGAACCCACCCTCGGATTTGATAAACACCATCGTCAAGGAAGCGATTAAATAAAAGCTTTTGCACACGGTGAGAACAGCGAATGACTATTTCCTATCCTGCCCGGGTTTCGCTCGCACGCTTACCTACCCCTCTTGAACCGCTCGAGCGGCTGTCGCGAGAAATCGGCGGCCCGCGTCTGTGGATCAAGCGCGACGACCTGACCGGTGTAGGTGTCAGCGGTAACAAGGTGCGCAAGCTCGAGTTCTGCGTGGGCGAAGCGCTCGCACAAGAATGCGACACCCTGATCACCTGCGGCGGATTGCAATCCAATCACTGCCGAGCAACGGCGATCGTCGGTGCCCGGCTCGGGCTCCAGGTGCACTTGTTCTTGCGCGGCCTCGCCCACGGCGCGCCCGACGGCAACCTCTTTCTGGATTATCTCGTCGGAGCGAAGCTCTCGTACTACCCGCCCGCTGAGTACTACGCACGCCGCGAAGAGATATTTGCAGAACTCGTGGAAAAGTATGCCCGTGACGGGCGCAAGGCCTTCGTGATCCCAGCAGGGGCAAGCGACGAGATCGGCCTGTGGGGCTACCTTACCGCCTGCGAAGAGTTGAAGGCCGATTGTAAGCGGCATGGATTCGCGCCGAACTATATCATTTGCGCTACCGGTTCCGGTGGAACGCAAACTGGCCTGATCGCAGGAAATGCTTTTTACCAGCTTGGCGCAACGATCTGGGGGATCAACGTTGACGACGACGATGCGGCCACGTTCAAACGAAAGATCCGTGCCGACCTGCGGGCATGGAAGAATCGCTATCGGCAGCACCTCGATGTCGAAGCACTGTCGATCGAGATAATCGAGGGCTATGTGGGACCCGGTTATGGCAAGGCGGAACCACCCGTTTTTGAGACCATTACCCGCGT